>NZ_JBHRUG010000032.1:0-1320 GCF_042646605.1 Litchfieldella rifensis
CACACGGCTCTCCAGTCGATGGTTTCAACATCGTGATTGGCTCGCGTTCTGCCAGGCTTCCGTCATGGTGAAAAGCCCGGCGTTGGCGAAGGTCGTATTCGGCCAGCGCCGATGGTCAGCTCGGACCCCGCCTCGGCCGGGCCGCTTCTCCTGCTTGCGCAGGATGGCACGCAGCCGCCGGCGGATAAACGCATCCAATGGCCCGAACGTCCAGCGGTGAGCGTGCCTGAAGTAACCGAACCAGCCTCGGAGAACCGGGTTCAGTGAGACAATGATCTGCCGCAGACTCTTACCTGCCGTCCGGCGGGTCTTGCTCCTCACCTTGTCCTTGAAGGCCTGGAGGCTCTTCTTGCGCACCCAGCGATTCCCTGCTTCGAAGCGATAGCCCAGGAACTCGAAGCCCTGGCCCGGCTGCCGGCAATCCCCGACGTGGGTCTTGTCCGGGTGCAGCGTCAGGCCGTTGGCCGCGACCCACTGGCGGATTCGGGCGAGCGCTTCTCGCGCCTCGCGTTCGCTGGCGCAGAGAATGACGAAGTCATCGGCGTAGCGCACCATGCGGTAGCCGTGCTCGGTCATCTCCAGGTCCAGCGGGTGCAGGTACAGGTTCGCCAACAGCGGACTGATGATCGCCCCTTGCGGGCTTCCCGCGGTGGGCGTCCAGCGGTCCAGCTCTCTGACGATATCCTGTATCAACCAGGCGCGAATCAGCGATAATAAACGGCCGTCACTGATCCGTGCCTCGACCTGCGCCATCAAACGGTCATGCGGGATGCTGTCGAAGTAACCCTTGAGGTCGGCGTCTACCACCCAGGTTTGGCCAGCCTTGAGGGCGGCATCGACGTCCCGCAGCGCGTCCTGGCATCCGGTCCCCGGACGGAAGCCGTAGCTCATCGGCAGGAACTCGTGCTCGAAGATCGGTTCGATCACGCGCTTGACCGCCGTCTGGACGATCCGGTCCTTGACGGTCGGAATCCCCAAGGGGCGGGTCTTGCCGTTCCCCTTGGGGATCTCTACCCGCCGGACCGCTTGCGGGCAGTAGCGCCCCGCCGTCAGTTCGGTCTGGAGTTCCTCAAGGTAGCGTTCGGCCTGGGCGGCGAAGCGTGCCACACTCTGCTGATCGACGCCTGCCGCTCCTTGGTTCCGGTAGACCTGTAGCCAGGCACTCACCAGGGTCGGCGAGCGATACACTTTGTCGATCAGGCTGAACCATTTACGTCCTTTGACGCCGTTACCCAGCGCCGCCAACATGCGGTCCGTCCAGACTGAGCGGTCCACCCAGGGCCAATCGGCCGGGTGTGACGCCTCTTGTTTAGCCCCGTC
>NZ_JBHRUG010000033.1:0-1081 GCF_042646605.1 Litchfieldella rifensis
CTCGCCGTCGAGGCCCCGGTGGCCATGTTGCGCGTGTACTGCTCGTGGCCCGGGGTGTCGGCGATGATGAACTTGCGCCGGTCGGTGGAGAAGAAACGGTAGGCAACATCGATGGTGATGCCCTGCTCGCGCTCGGACTGCAGGCCGTCGACCAGCAGCGCCAGGTCGACGGCGTCGCCGGTGGTGCCGCTGGTCTTCGAGGCCTGGGTGATCGCCGCGAGCTGGTCCTCGTAGATCATCTTGGAATCGTGCAGCAACCGCCCGATCAGCGTCGATTTGCCGTCGTCGACGCTGCCGCAGGTGATGAAGCGCAGCAGGTCCTTGTTCTCGTGCTCGTGGAGGTAGGCTTCGATGTTTTCCGCGATAAGGGCTGATTGGTGTGACACGGGTTTTCTCCATCCTGGTGAAGAACACGAGCGCTGCGAGCTCCGCGCGGCGGGCTACGAGCAGGCCGTGCTCTTCATGTTTGGTGGGTATCGTCAACAACGAGTGCTTCTCGGAGGCTACGAGTCTCGATAACCAGCTCGTAGCTCGTAGCTCAGAAGTATCCTTCCCTCTTCTTCTTCTCCATCGAGCCGGCCTGGTCGTGGTCGATGGCCCGGCCCGAGCGCTCGCTGGTGCGCGTGAGCAGCATTTCCTGGATGATCTCGGGCAGCGTGGCGGCCTGGGATTCCACCGCCCCGGTCAGCGGGTAGCAGCCCAGGGTGCGGAAGCGCACCCACTTCTCCTCGGGCACTTCGCCGGGCGCGAGCGGCAGCCGCTCGTCGTCGACCATGATCTGCATGCCGTCGCGCTCGACCACCGGGCGCGGCGCGGCGTAGTACAGCGGCACGATGGGGATCGACTCGAGGTAGATGTACTGCCAGATGTCGAGCTCGGTCCAATTGGAGAGCGGGAACACGCGGATCGACTCGCCCTTGTTGACCTTGGCGTTGTAGACGTTCCACAGCTCCGGGCGCTGGTTCTTGGGGTCCCAGCGGTGGTACTTGTCACGGAACGAGTAGACCCGCTCCTTGGCGCGCGAGGCTTCCTCGTCGCGCCGCGCGCCACCGAAGGCGGCGTCGAAGCCGTGCTGGTCCAG
>NZ_JBHRUG010000034.1:0-934 GCF_042646605.1 Litchfieldella rifensis
GTACTGAGATGTTTCAGTTCTCCCGGTTCGCCTCGTATCCCTATGGATTCAGGATACGATACCGATCGGATGATCGGTGGGTTTCCCCATTCGGAAATGCCCGGATCACAGGTTGTTTGCCACCTCACCGAGCCTTATCGCAGGCTTCCACGTCCTTCATCGCCTCTGGCTGCCAAGGCATCCACCGTATGCGCTTCATCGCTTGACCATATAACCCGAAAGGGTCTGGTCCGCGATGACGTCACGACAATTGCCGGATACGCTTGAGACGTATCTCTTTCATTTGTCAGCATGATTCACATTGTTAAAGAGCATTTAGAGCGGTAAGCCCTAAGCTGTAAGCTTTAAGTGAACACCTTGAGGTGCTATCAAAGCCTATAGCTTAGCGCTGACGCCAGACTGTGTTGATTGGGTTTTACTTACCGCTTCAAGCTTCCGGCTTCAAGCTTGAGCATGGTGGAGCCTACCGGGATCGAACCGGTGACCTCCTGCGTGCAAGGCAGGCGCTCTCCCAGCTGAGCTAAGGCCCCCTCTGATGTCCCATACGCGACATGGGGAATTTCATCCAGGACAAGGCGCTTTGGCGCGACATGTAGCGAGCTACATGAGTCACGAAGCAACGCGATACTGGATAAAATGTAATTTGTGTGGGACTAGGCGCTTCAATGCGACGCATAGCCTGCTATGCGAGTAGTGAAGCAACGACGTATCACGCAAATTTGGTGGGTCTGGGCAGACTCGAACTGCCGACCTCACCCTTATCAGGGGTGCGCTCTAACCAACTGAGCTACAGACCCATTGGTCACGCTGGGTCTATACCCAAACAGTCTTTTGCTCTGGTCGATCAGGTAATTCATTGTGGGCACTTGCCGGCAAGGGATAAGGCGTCGATTAAGGAGGTGATCCAGCCGCAGGTTCCCCTACGGCTACCTTG
>NZ_JBHRUG010000035.1:0-785 GCF_042646605.1 Litchfieldella rifensis
GCCAGCAAGCAGGACCTGAACTACCGTGAGTTCCTCGAGCAGGCCTTGGCCCAGGAATGGGGCGGGCGCCACCAGAAGGGCCTGGAGTCGCGGCTGAAACAGGCGCGGCTGCCGTGGATCAAGACCCTCGAGCAGTTCGACTTCAGCTTCCAGCCCAGCATCGACCACAAGATCGTGCGCGACTTGGCCGGCCTGGGCTTCGTCGAACGCGGCGAAAACGTGGTCCTGCTCGGCCCGCCGGGCGTCGGAAAGACCCATATCGCCGTAGCGCTTGGGGTGAAAGCCGCCGAAGCCGGCCACCGCGTACTGTTCATGACCCTGGATCGGCTGGTCAGCACCCTGGTGCGCTCCCGCCAGGAGAACCGCCTGGATCGGCAACTCCAGCAACTGACCTATCCCAAGGTGCTGGTGCTCGACGAGATGGGCTACCTGCCGATGACCCGAGAGGAAGCCAGTCTGTTCTTCCGGTTGATCAATCGGCGCTACGAGCGAGCCAGCACCATCCTGACCTCGAACAAGTCGTTCATGGATTGGGGCGAGATCTTCGGGGATCAGGTGATTGCCACGGCCATCCTGGATCGGCTGCTGCATCACTCGACCACCCTGAACATCAAGGGCGAGAGCTACCGATTGAAGGACAAACGACGAGCCGGCCTGGTAACAACGCCCACTGCGAAGGAGGACGACACCTCACACAACCCTGAAGCTGTTCCGATGAAAGAACACTGATGAAAACCGGACAATCCGAATTGATGAAAAACGGACAACCTTCAGTGATGTTGACA
>NZ_JBHRUG010000036.1:0-1016 GCF_042646605.1 Litchfieldella rifensis
TCGCGGTTGGGGCTGGCCACCGAGCCGGAATCCAGGTGGTCGCGGCCGATCACCACCGGCGCCTTGAGCTCGCCGTTCTTGACCATCTCGTTGAACGCCTGCCCCAGGCGCGCGCGGTCCTTGAGGCCGACCCAGCAGATGCGCGCCGGCAGACCCTGGAAGCTGATGCGTTCGCGGGCCATGTCGAGCCAGTGGTGCAGGTGCGGGTCGTCGGGGATCAGTTCCTTGACCTTGGCGTCGGTCTTGTAGATGTCCTCGGGGTCGCCGGACAGCGCCGCCCAGCGGAACGGGCCGATGCCCTGGCAGAACAGCGGGCGGATATAGGCCGGCACGAAGCCGGGGAAATCGAAGGCGTTGGCGATCCCCTCTTCCTTGGCCATCTGGCGGATGTTGTTGCCGTAGTCGAAGGTCGGCACGCCCATCTGCTGGAAGTCGAGCATGGCCTTGACGTGCACCGCCATGGACTGCTTGGCGGCCTTGACCACCGCCTCCGGGTCGGTCTTGCCGCGTGCCACGTATTCGTCCCAGCTCCAGCCGGACGGCAGGTAGCCGTGCAGCGGGTCGTGGGCGCTGGTCTGGTCGGTGACCATGTCGGGTTTGACGCCACGCTTGACCAGCTCGGGGAGTATGTCGGCGGCGTTGGCGCACAGCCCGAGGGAGACTGCCTTGCCTTCCCGGGTGTAGCGCTCGATGCGCGCCAGGGCGTCGTCCAGGTCGTCGGCCTGCTCGTCCAGATAGCGGGTACGCAGGCGGAAGTCGAGGCGCGATTGCTGGCACTCGATGTTGAGTGAACAGGCGCCGGCCAGGCTCGCCGCCAGCGGCTGGGCGCCGCCCATGCCGCCGAGGCCGGCGGTGAGGATCCAGCGACCGGTGAGGTGGCCGTCATAGTGCTGGCGGCCGGCCTCGACGAAGGTCTCGTAGGTGCCCTGGACGATGCCCTGGGAGCCGATATAGATCCACGAGCCGGCGGTCATCTGGCCGTACATCATCAGGCCCTTGCGGTCGAGCTCGTTGAA
>NZ_JBHRUG010000037.1:0-24844 GCF_042646605.1 Litchfieldella rifensis
CTCACCAGCGCCCTGCGAGGAAGGCGTATTCTACTGACTCGGCGCGCGCTGTCAAGGCGTTTCGCGTGCCGCCAGCCCGTCAGTCGACGCCTGGCGCACGGCCCCGAGGGCCGCCGAGCGAGTGGGGCCGCATTCTCGCGAATGCCCGCGCCGCTGTCAAGCCGCAATCGCCACAGCGATCTCGAAAACCTCAACAGAAACAAGCGCTTCCACCACCCTCCACCGCCCGCGACGTATGCCCGTCGTCGGCAGCGGATGCGTACTCTACGGCGTTCCACCGCCGCCTGCAAGGGGTTTTTCACCCTTTATTTTTCTTTTGTGACAATCGAGAGCCGCGTGGCTATCCACCCAGCGGATCACGATCGAATGTAGGTAACGCCAGACACAGCGAAAACGACGACGCCCGCACAGGGCGGGCGTCGATAGGCCTGAAAGCGCCAACCTTCAGGAAATGCTGACGCGGGCGAAGCGCTTCTTGCCCGCCTGGATCACATAGCTTCTGCCGGTTTCCAGCATACGATCGCGCTCGACCACCTCGCCATCGACCTTGACCCGGCCGTTGCCCAGCATGTCCTTGGCCTGGGCGCTGTTGTTGGCCAGCCCGGAACGATTCAGCACTGCGGCGATGGGGGCTTGGGCGCTGCCCTCGAAGTCGACACTGACTTCCGGCAGGTCTTCCGGCAGCTCGCCCTCGGCCAGCAGGTTGCCGGCAGACTTGTGGGCATTGGCTGCCGCCTCGTCGCCGTGGTAACGCGCGATCAGCTCGCGGGCCAGGACCATCTTGATGTCACGAGGGTTGGCGCCTCGCTCGGCGTCGCGCCTGAGATCTTCGATTTCCTCATTGGACTTCAGCGACAGCAGCTCGAAGTAGCGCCAGATCAGACTGTCGGGCATGGAAACCAGCTTGTTGAACATCGCCCCGGGGACCTCGTCGACTCCGACATAGTTACCCAATGACTTGGACATCTTCTGCACGCCGTCGAGCCCTTCCAGCAATGGCATGGTGATCACCACCTGCGGCTCCTGGCCGAAGTGCTTCTGAATCTCGCGGCCCATCAGCAGGTTGAACTTCTGGTCGGTGCCCCCCAGCTCGATATCGGCCTCGAGTGCCACCGAGTCATAACCCTGCACCAGGGGATAGAGAAACTCATGGATGGAGATCGACTGGCCCGACTTGTAGCGCTTCTCGAAGTCATCACGCTCCAGCATCCGTGCCACGGTGCTTTGTCCCGCCAGTTCGATCATGTCGGCGGCGCTCATCTCGGAGAACCATTCTGCATTGAAGCGCACTTCGGTCTTGTCGGGATCGAGAATCTTGAACACCTGCTCACGATAGGTCTGGGCATTGGCCTTGACCTCTTCTTCGGTGAGCGGCTTGCGAGTGACGTTCTTGCCGGTCGGGTCACCGATGCGACCGGTGAAGTCGCCGATCAGGAAGATGACCTCGTGCCCCAGGTCCTGAAACTGACGCATCTTGGTCAACAGCACGCTGTGTCCCAGGTGCAGGTCCGGTGCGGTCGGGTCGAACCCTGCCTTGATGCGCAGCTTGCGGCCGGAAGCGAGCTTCGCCTTCAGCTCGTCTTCCAACAGGATCTCATGGGTACCGCGCTGCAGGAGGGGCAGCGCGCTCGAGACATCGGTCATCTTCTCCTACTCCACTCAAAGCGGTTGGGTATCGCCAGAAAACGGCTCATCGAATGGGGCAAGATGGTAGCATGGCTTGTGCATAACGGTTGAGCGCCGGGGGGGAGAAGTCATGCCATTGTTCATCGGCCTGATGTCAGGCACAAGCCTCGACGGCATCGATGCCGCCCTGGTAAGCATCGAGCAGGACGATTCGCCGCCCCGCTTGATGGAAACCCTGGCCTTGCCGATGCCGGAACCACTGCGCCGATCGCTGCTCGCACTGTGCCACACCGACCGCTTGAGCTTTGCCGAGCTGGCCCACGCCGAAGATACCTTCTGTCGCCTGCAGGCCCAAGCGGTACGGGAGCTGCTCGAGAAGAGCGCGACGCCGCGCGAGGCGGTCGCCGCGATCGGCAGTCACGGCCAGACCATCGAGCATGCACCTTACGGCCATGCCGGAGAGGGCTCCCCAGCCTATACTTGCCAACTCGATAACCCCAGTTTGCTCGCCGAGCTTACCGGCTGCCAAGTGGTGGCCGACTTTCGCCGTCGCGACCTGGCCGCCGGCGGTCAGGCCGCCCCCCTGGCGCCAGCCTTCCATAATGCCCTGTTTCGCCACCCGGACGAATGGCGCCTGGTACTCAACCTCGGCGGGTTCGCCAACCTGACGCTATTGCCTCCTGCCGAAAGTACGGCAGAGGTGGTTGGCTTCGACACCGGCCCGGCCAATGTGCTGCTCGATGCCTGGCATCAGCGCCACTGCAACGGGCGCTACGATGCAAACGGGGCATGGGCGGCGTCCGGTCGGGTGGATACCGCCTTGCTCGAACGCTTGATGAGCGAGCCTTTCTTCCACCGACCACCACCGCGCAGCACCGGCCGCGAGGTGTTTCATCTGCCTTGGCTGGAGCGTCAACTGAGCGGCGACGAGCTACCCGCGGATGTCCAGGCGACCCTGGCCGAACTGACCGCGGAAAGTATCGCCCTCGGGATCGAGATGGCCAGCGAGCTGTGCGAGGCGCCTCCGGCCAAGGCGCTGATCCCCTGCGGTGGCGGCGCCCACAATACCGACCTGCTGTCGCGCCTGGCCCAGCGGCTGCCCGAAACCTCCCTGGTGGCCAGTCGCGACTGGGGATGGCCGGCCGACTGGCTGGAGGCCGGTGCCTTCGCCTGGCTGGCGTACCGTCGCCTGGAAGGACTCCCCGGCAACCTGCCGTCGGTCACCGGTGCCTCGGGCCCCCGGGTGCTGGGCGGCCTCTACCCCCCGTAAGGGACCATCAGTAATCGTCGCCGTCGCGCAGACTCAGATGGCTGGCAGCATCCTGCGCCTTGCCCAGCACCGGACTCTCCTCGTCGCCGTACTTGATCATCATGCGCAGGTCATTGGCCGAGTCGGCATGAATGAGCGCGACCTCCTCGCTGATATGCCCGGCCTTGAACAGGTCATAGAGCGCTTGATCGAAGGTCTGCATGCCCAGGTCCCGTGAACGCCCCATGACATTCTTGACCTCGCTGACATCGCCCTTGCGAATCAGGTCGCTGATCAGCGGCGAGCGCAACAGGACCTCGATGGCCGCACGACGGCCACCATCCAACGTCGGCAGCAGTTGCTGAGCGACGACAGCACGCAGGTTCAACGACAGGTCCAGCCAGACCTGCTCATGACGCTCGGCAGGAAAGAAGTTGATGATGCGATCCAGTGCCTGATTGGCGTTGTTGGCGTGTAGCGTCGCCAAACACAGATGCCCGGTTTCGGCGAAGGTCAGCGCATGCTCCATGGTCTCGCGTGTACGCACCTCGCCGATCAGGATCACATCCGGCGCCTGGCGCAAGGTATTTTTCAGCGCCACCTCGAAGGACGCGGTATCGATCCCCACCTCGCGCTGATTGATGATCGCGCGCTTGTGCGGATGAATGTACTCGATAGGATCCTCGATACTGATGATATGCCCGCCAAGGGTCTCATTACGGTGCTGCACCATCGAGGCCAGGGTCGTCGACTTGCCGGTGCCGGTGCCGCCGACCACGAACACCAGTCCACGCTTGAGGCCCGCCAGTTCGCCCAATACGGCAGGCAGCGCCAGTTCATCGAGATGGGGGATGTCGAAGGCGATGCGCCGAATCACCATCGCCGGCTGGCCCCGCTGCTGGAAGGCACTGACGCGAAAACGCCCCCGTCCGGACAGGCTCAAGGCGAAGTTGGCTTCCTGCTCCGTCGCATAGCGCTCGCTCAACCCCTCCGGGATCGCGGTGTTGACCAGTTCCCGAACCTGACCATGGGAGAGCGGCTGCTCACCCAAGGGCGTCAACTGGCCAGCCATCTTCAGCGTGGGTGGCGCATTGACCGAAACCAGCAGGTCCGACGCCTGTTGCTCGACCATGATATCCAGCAGCTGATAGAGCCATTCGCTCGGTGTCATAAGCCCCCCTGCTCGTTGTCTTTTTCACTGGCGCTCGCGGCTTCGGATCAGGACGGCAACATACCCTTGGCCTTGGCCTGGGCGCCTTCGCGCGACACCAAGCCCTCGCTGACCAGGCGTGCCAGGCAAGCATCCAGGGTCTGCATTCCCAGATTACCGCCGGTCTGGATGGCCGAGTAGATCTGCGCCACCTTGTCTTCACGAATCAGGTTACGAACCGCCGAGGTCGCCACCAGGATTTCATGGGCCGCGACCCGCCCACCGCCATTGCGCTTGAGCAGCGCCTGGGAGATGACCCCCTGCAGCGACTCGGAGAGCATCGAACGCACCATGGCCTTCTCGTCGCCGGGAAACACATCGATGATACGGTCGATGGTCTTGGCCGCCGACGTGGTATGCAGGGTGCCGAACACCAGATGGCCGGTCTCGGCGGCGGTCAACGCCAGGCGAATGGTTTCCAGATCGCGCAGCTCGCCGACCAGGATCACGTCCGGATCCTCGCGCAAGGCACTGCGCAGTGCCGGGGCGAAACCATGGGTATCGCGATGCACCTCGCGCTGGTTGATCAGACATCGCTTGCTGCGATGCACGAATTCCACCGGATCCTCGATGGTGAGAATATGATCGTAGCGGCTGTCGTTGATGAAATCGATCATCGCCGCCAAAGTCGTGCTCTTGCCCGAACCCGTGGGGCCGGTCACCAATACCAGTCCCCGCGGCAGCAACGCCAGTCGACGAAAGGCGTCGCCCAACCCGAGGTCGTCCATGGTCAGCACCTCCGAGGGGATGGTGCGGAACACCGCACCGGCGCCGCGGCCATGGTTGAAGGCATTGACACGAAAGCGCGCGACCCCGGGAACTTCGAAGGAAAAGTCGGTCTCGAGGAACTCTTCGTAGTCACGACGCTGGCGATCGCCCATGATGTCGTAGATCAGCTTGCGAACCTCACGGTCTTCCATGGCGGGCACATTGAGCCGGCGAATGTCACCATCGACACGAATCATCGGCGGCAAACCTGCAGAAAGATGCAGATCCGAGGCGTTCTGCTTTGCCGAGAATGCCAGCAGTTCGGTAATATCCATGCGTTCCCCTGCTCCCAGGTAAGGTCAGCACCAGTATGACAGAGGTTGTACTTTCCGAAACACTCGCTGCCGCTCACGCACGTTTGGCCGCGGCCCTGCACGCCGCCGGCCGCGACGAGCATGCCGCGCAACTGCTGGCCGTAAGCAAGACCAAGCCCGCGAGAATGGTGCGTGACGCCTACCGCCACGGGCAGCGCGATTTCGGCGAGAATTATCTTCAGGAAGCCCTCGACAAGCAGGCCGAACTGGCCGACCTCACGGATATCGTCTGGCATTTCATCGGCCCGCTACAGTCCAATAAGACCCGTGCCGTGGCCGAGCACTTCGATTGGGTACACAGCGTCGATCGCGAGAAGATCGCCCGGCGCCTGTCCGAACAGCGCCCTGAGCACCTGCCGGCCTTGAATGTCTGTCTGCAGGTCAATATCAGCGGCGAGACCAGCAAGTCGGGGGTCTCCCCGGAACGGTTGGACACCCTGGTCAGCGCCGTCATCGAGATGCCAGGGCTCGCACTGCGCGGCCTGATGGCGATTCCCGCGCCGGCGGCGACCCTTGCCGAACAACGAGCGCCATTGGCACGCTTGCGCCAGGCGCTGGAAGCCTTGCAGAAACGCTACCCACGGGCGCCACTCGATACCCTGTCCATGGGCATGAGCGATGACCTGGAGGCCGCCATTGCCGAAGGCGCCACCCTGGTACGCCTGGGAACCGCCATCTTCGGAGCACGCCGGTGACGACTCCTGGCATCGATATACCAAGATCCAAGACGAGAGGACGACAGCATGGCTAGCCAAGTGACATTCATCGGGGCCGGCAACATGGCCAGCGCCATCTTCGGCGGCATGATCGACAGCGGCTATCCGCGGGAGGCTATTACCGCGACCTCTCCGAGTGATGACCACCTGGCCCCGTTGCGCCGCCGCTACGGTATCCACACCCAGACCGACAACCGTGCCGCAGTGGCCAACGCCGATGTGGTGGTGCTGGCGGTCAAGCCCCAGATCATGCAGGACGTCTGCAGCGACCTGCGCGACACGATACAGGCGCGCAAGCCACTGATCGTCTCGGTGGCCGCCGGACTGCCCGCCGCGACCCTGGAGCGCTGGCTGGGCGGAGACCTGGCGGTGATCCGCTGCATGCCCAACACCCCTTCGTTGGTAGGCGCCGGCGCTGCGGGGTTGTTCGCCAATGCCCGGGTGACGGATGATCAACGCAAGCTGGCGACGACCCTACTGCAAGCCGTAGGCCTGGTAGAATGGGTCGAGGACGAAGCGCTGCTGGAGGCGGTGACCGCGATCGCCGGTAGCGCGCCGGCGTATTTCTTCCTGGTCTTCGAAGCCCTGGAAGCCGCCGGCGAGCGTCTCGGCCTGCCTGCCGACAGCGCCCGCCGGCTGGCCTTGCAGACTGCCTACGGGGCGGCACGCATGGCCCAGCAAAGCGACCACGCCCCCGCGCAGCTCAAGCGCAACGTGATGTCCCCCGGCGGCACCACCGAGCGTGCCGTCCACGTGCTCGAGGACGCCGGCCTGCGCCAGATCTTCCTCGACGCCACGGATGCCTGCGCCAAGCGCGCCCGCGAAATGGCCGACGAGTTCGGTAAACGTTAGCCCCTTTCAGCCACGAGGAGCCCCCATGGGCAGTCAACTGGGAAGTGCCGGCCTGCTGCTGGTCAACACACTGATCAATATCTACCTGTTCCTGCTGATGCTGCGTTTTCTGCTGCAGGCATCCCGGGCGGATTACTACAACCCCATCAGCCAGTCGATCGTCAAGATTACCCAGCCGGTGGTCGGCCCCTTCCAAGGGTTTCTGCGTCCGGTAGGCTCTTTCGATCTGGCGACGCTGGCAGCGGGGTCCCTGCTCAAGCTGGTGAGCATCATCGCCATCCTGCAGATCGCCGGCTTCGGCATGCCTTCCATCGGAGGGGCGGCCATCGGTACCGTGGCGGCGCTGGCCAATGCCATCCTCAAGATCTATTTCTTCGCGCTGATCGCCATGATCATCCTCAGCTGGGTCGCGCCCCAAGCCAGCCATCCCGGGGCGCTGCTGATCATGCAACTGGTCGAGCCGATCATGGCCCCGGTGCGCAAGGTGATCCCGCCACTGGGCATGATCGACCTGTCACCGATCGTGGTGTTCATCGCCATCAGTCTTGTCGATGGTATCGTAGTAGGTTCACTGACTCGCGCTGCCGGGATTTCCGGCGCTCTGGTCGGTCTGTAACGTGCTGGTATAACAACCGTGGGAGCCAGAACAGCTTTGGATACCGAGACCCTGATGCCCGAGTTTGCTAGTGACTCAGTCGGTCTGGTGGCACCTCAGACGGCCCACTTCGACGCCCCCTTGGCCCTGGCCTGTGGCAGGTCGCTGCCGGCCTATGACCTGGTCTACGAAACCTACGGCGAACTCAATGCCAGCCGCAGCAATGCGGTGCTGATCTGTCACGCCTTGTCGGGCCATCACCATGCTGCCGGTTACCACGACGCGAACGAGCGCAAGCCCGGTTGGTGGGATGCCCATATCGGCCCTGGCAAGAGCATCGATACCGATCGTTTCTTCGTGGTCTCGCTCAACAACCTGGGGGGCTGTCATGGCAGTACCGGCCCCTGCGCCATCAACCCGGAAACCGGCCGCCAGTGGGGACCGGATTTCCCGATGATGACTGTCGGCGACTGGGTCCACAGCCAGGCACGGCTGGCGGACCGCCTGGGCATCGAGCGCTTTGCGGCGGTGATCGGCGGCAGCCTGGGTGGCATGCAGGTCCTGCAATGGGCCCTGGCCTATCCGGAGCGCATCGCCAGCGCCGTGGTCATCGCCGCCACCCCCAAGCTGTCGGCGCAGAACATCGCCTTCAATGAGGTGGCACGTCAGGCCATCCGTTCCGACCCCGACTTTCACGACGGCTGGTATGCCGAGCACGGCACGGTACCGCGACGCGGCCTCAAGCTGGCTCGCATGGTCGGACACATCACCTATCTGTCGGAAGACGCCATGGGCAGCAAGTTCGGGCGTGACCTGCGCACGGATGATCTCAATTTCGGCTATGACGTCGAATTCCAGGTCGAGTCCTATCTGCGCTATCAGGGCGATACCTTCTCGACCTCCTTCGATGCCAACACCTATCTATTGATGACCAAGGCCCTGGACTATTTCGACCCGGCGGCCACCCACGGAGGCGACCTGGCCGCGGCCGTGGCGCCGTCGATCTGCCCCTTCCTGGTGGTCAGCTTCTCCACCGACTGGCGGTTTCCGCCGTCGCGCTCCCGCGAGCTGGTCGATGCCCTGATCCGAGCCGGCAAATCCGTGAGCTACGCCAACATCGACTCGCCCCACGGTCATGATGCCTTCCTGCTGCCGGAGCCTCGCTATCAGGCGGTATTCGCCGGCTTCATGGACCGCGTGGCCCGCGACCTGGCCCTGGAGGACAAGTGATGCGTGCCGACCTCGAACTGATCCATGGCTGGGTGCCGGAAGGTGCCCGCCTCCTTGACCTGGGGTGCGGCGACGGTACCCTGCTGGCCGCCCTGGCTCGTGACAAGAACGTCACCGGCTATGGCCTGGAAATCGATCCCGAGGGCATCACTGCCTGTATCGAAAAGGGCGTCAACGTCATCGAACAGAACCTCGATCAGGGGCTGGCCAACTTCGACGACGATGCCTGCGACCTGGTGGTCATGACCCAGGCCCTCCAGGCCCTGCGTCGTCCCGACCTGATGCTCGACGAGATGCTGCGGGTGGCTGGCGAATGCATCATCACCTTCCCCAACTTCGCTTACTGGCGCCACCGCGCCTACCTGGGCTTCAAGGGCTATATGCCGGTCTCCAAATCGCTGCCTCACGCCTGGTACGATACGCCCAATATTCACCTCTCGACCTTCAACGACTTTGAACGCCTGTGCCGCGACAAGGGTCTGATCATCATCGATCGCGCAGTGGGCAACGGCGACCATGAAGGGCACTGGAGTTCACGATGGTGGCCCAACCTGTTCGGTGAAACGGCCATCTTCCGCGTCAGCCGCGGATGACCGCAGGGATAACAAGTCGGCCAAGTGATACGAAAAGGGGAGAACCATGACCAGAAACGCCTTTGTCGTCTGGAGCCTGGGCCTGTTACTGATACTCGTTGCAGGGCTGGGACGGGCACAGCAGTTCGAACAGGTCGGCGATTACCAGATCCACTACAGCGCGGTGAATACCAGCTTCCTCACCCCCGAGGTCGCCGCAACCTACGATATCCAGCGCAGTCAGGTACAGGCACTGCTCACTATCAGCGTGCGCGAGGAACTCGAGGATGGCAGCACCCGCCCGGTCAATGCCACGGTCAACGGCAACGTCAGGAACCTGGCCGGTCAGATAAGGAAACTCTCGTTCCGCACCGTGCACGATGGCGACGCCATCTATCACCTGGCGACCTTCCGGATCCAGGAAGACGGACCGATGCGCTTCGACCTCGACGTGACCTACGACCGCAACCGCGAGCCCGCCAACCTCAATTTCGCCCAGCGCTTCTATATCGACCGCTGAGTCTTCCCATTCAATTCAGCCTCCGAAGCGCTCGCGCAGCACGGCACAACGATCGCCGCGTTCGCTTGGCGGTGTGAACCAGGCCAGATCATAAGGCGGTTGATCGTCGACGCTGTCGGGCAACACCGACCGCCAATCCTCCTGTCCCGCCGGCAGTTCCACCAACCCCAGTGATAGCGGCTCGCGATGGCTATGCAGCGCCACGCCGATATCGCGGCGGGCGTGTCCACTGCCGCACAGCACTAGTGCCGTCGCCGGACAGTATCATGCCCAGAGAGGCCAGAGCGGCGATCCCCTTGAGACAATCGCGTCGTTGCATGGCAGTCTGGCTCCTTGGAAAACAGGATACGAGGCTAGCTTGTCCGCTCTGATGATTGCCCACTCGTCACAACTCGAAGACAGCGGCGCCCTCGGCGTGACGCTGCCGGATGGTCGCGCGGCCTTCGTGGTCCGCGTTCATGGCCGGAGCAGTGCCTTCGAGAACCGCTGCCCGCACCAAGGAATCGGCCTGGAAGACAAGCCCGACACCTTTCTCGAAGACGGCAACGAACTGATTCAGTGCCGCATGCATGGCGCGCTGTTCCTGCCGGAGAGTGGCGAGTGTGTGTTCGGCCCCTGCCTGGGGCGATCGCTCACTCCGGTACCGGTGTCAGTCGATAGCGAGGGCAACGTCTACCTGGCGCGTGAGTGACACCGGCAGGCGCCGGGCCAGCCGGATCGCCGTCGGCACCCCGTCGTGTACGTCGACCCGGCAGCCGTAGGCCAGCACCTCGACGCCCTGTTCGGCCACCTCCCGGAGCGTGCGGGCGTAGGCGGGGTCGAGGTGCGCCGCCGGGGCCACGTCCGGGATACCGGTATGCGCCACGCAGAACAGCAGCACCGCCCGCTGCCCCTGCGCGGCCAGGGTCGCCAGGCTGTGCAGGTGCTTGCGTCCGCGTTCGCTGACCGCGTCGGGGAAGTAGCCATGGCCGTCGGTCTCCTTGAGGGTCACCTGCTTGATCTCCACGTACGCGCTGGGGCGCCGAGTGTCATCGAGCCGAAAATCCAGTCGCGCCCCTGCCACAGCCGCCTCTCGCCGGAACGTGGCATAGTCCCCCAGTTCTTCGACCACCCCCGCTCGCAATGCCTCTTCGACGATGGCATTGGCGCGTCCGGTCTGTACCGAGGCGAGGGCCATGGCCCCATCGACCTGGGGCAATTCGATCAGCTCCCAGGTCCAGGCCAGCTTGCGCTTGGGATTGTCGCTTGCTGACAGCCATACGCGGCAACCGGGGACATTGACCGCCCGCATCGAGCCGGTATTGGGGCAATGAGCCACCACTTGCGACCCGTCGTCGAGCTCGACATCGGCCAGAAAACGCTTGTAGCGGCGCCGCAGGATGCCGGGCACCAGAAGAGGATAATCCATTGGAGCTCCGTTTATTGTCGGGTCAAGAAGCGCTCGAGTCGCATCACGGCTTCCTGTAGACGTGCCACCTCGTTGGTGAAAGCGATCCGTACATGATGCTCGCCGCCACGCACGGCAAAATCGACGCCCGGTGTGATGGCGACATTCTCCTCTTCCAGCAAGCGCCGACAGAAGCCTTGACTGTCGTGACTGTAGCGCGAGATATCCAGCCATACATAGAAAGCGCCCTGCGGTGGCACGGAAGGCGCCAATTGCAATCGCGCCAAGCCGGCCAGCAAGGCGTCTCGACGACGCTGCAATTCCTGCCGGCGACGCTCGAGCTCCTCACGGCATTGCGGTGTGAAGGCCGCCAGAGCGGCATGCTGGGACGGTGTCGGGGCGGCCAGAAAGATATTCTGCGCCAGGCGGGTCAGCGGTTCGATGGCGGCCTGCGGAGCCAGCAGCCAGCCCAGTCGCCAACCGGTCATGCCGAAATACTTCGAGAAGCTGTTGACCACGAAAGCCTCGGGCGCCACGGTCGCCGCCGAGACCGGGGGGAGGTCGTAGGTCAGCCCTTGATAGATCTCATCGACCAGCAGATACCCCTCCCGCTCACGCGCCGCCTCGGCCACGGCGGAAAGCTGTGCCCCATCGAGCATGTGACCGGTCGGATTCGAGGGCGTGGCCAGCATCGCCAGGCGCGTGTCCCGCTGCCAGTGAGCGGCGACGAGCGCCGCGTCGAGCTGCCAGCCACTCTCCGGCCCCACCGGCACCGTATCCAGCTCGGCGTCGGCCAGGGCCATCAGGTGACGGTTGCAGGGATAGGTGGGGTCGGCCATCAATACCCGGTCGCCGCGCTGCACCAGCAGCTGGCTGGCCAGCAACAGTGCCCCCGAGGCCCCGGGAGTGACGATGATCCGGGCGGGATCGACCGCGGCATCGAAATGGCGTGCATAATGCTCGGCGATCGCCTCACGCAGGGCGGGAAGACCGGCGGCGGGCGTGTAGCGCGTCTGCCCCGATGTCAGCGCCTGCTGGCCCGCTGCCACCACGGCTTCGGGGGTAGCGAAATCGGGCTCGCCGATTTCCAAGTGTATGATATCGTGACCGGCGGCTTCGCGTGCCTGGGCCTCTTCCAGCAGGCTCATGACGCGAAAGGCCTGCACACGATCGATTCGTGAACTAAAACGCATTCCCGGCTCCCGGTTGCGGTACGACGATTCCATGACATCCGCATGCGGCACCCTGAGGGACCCTTGCGGTCAAATGTCATTCTACTCGCTTCGTTCGCCCTGATTCAGCCACACCGGGTATCACAGAGGTTGCAATGTCGGCGTTTTTTCGCTAAATAAGCATGGCTTTGGGCGGGTGAGGCCGCACCTACACCAGGTCACGGGGAATCGACCGCGTGATGCGGGATTCCGACCTGATCGGAAACGGCCGGGCATCGGCCCCAGTCACTTGTGAGTAATGAGGCAGCCCCATGCCAGTAGCAGAACAGAAGACGGAAGCGCCTAAAAAATTCACCCCGTATGAGCCGGCGCCGGGTGAAGAATACATGAACGAGAAGCAGTTGGAGCACTTCCGACAGATCCTGCTGGGCTGGAAACAGGAGTTGATGGAAGAGGTGGACCGTACGGTTCGCCACCTGCAGGAAGAAGCCAACAACTATGCCGATCCAGCGGATCGTGCTACCCAGGAAGAAGGCTTCAGCCTCGAACTGCGCACTCGCGACCGCGAGCGCAAGCTGCTCAAGAAGATCAACGAAACCATCGACAAGATCGATGAGGAAGACTACGGCTTCTGCGAGGCCTGTGGCGTCGAGATCGGCATTCGCCGCCTCGAAGCGCGCCCCACGGCCACCCTATGCGTCGACTGCAAGACGCTGGCCGAGCTCAAGGAAAAGCAGCTCGGCGGTTGAACCAGCGCATGAGGATCCTCTCGCCTGCATCCGTCGACGGGCACCCCAGGGTGCCCGTTTGCGTATGATGCGACAGCAGCGCCAGGCACACGCATGAGTCACTACCGCGGTCGCTTCGCCCCTACCCCGTCAGGCCCCCTGCACTTTGGCTCGCTGGTCGCAGCGCTGGGCAGTTTTCTCGATGCCCGCCACGCCGGTGGCCAATGGCTGCTGCGTATCGAGGACATCGATCCGCCGCGCTGCCCGGCAGGTGCCGGCGACACGATCCTGCGCCAGCTCGAGGCCTTCGGCTTGCAATGGGACGGCCCGGTACACTATCAGCACGCCCGCCACGCGGCCTATCAACAGGCACTGGAATATCTACGCGATGCCGGGCTGGCCTATCCTTGCAGTTGCTCGCGCAAGCAATGGCACGGCCACAGCGTCTATCCCGGCTGGTGTCGCCACGGCGTGCGCGAGCCGTGCAAGCCGCAGGCCTGGCGATTGCGCAGTGATCGAGGGCTGCGTCCGATCGCCTGGCACGACCGCCTCTACGGCGAGCAGGCTTTCGATCCGGCCGACCTGGGCGATGTGGTATTGAAGCGCAAGGACGAGTTCTGGGCCTACCAGCTTGCCGTCGTGGTCGATGACGCCGAGCAAGGCATCACCGATGTGGTACGCGGCGCCGACCTGCTCGACAACACTCCCTGGCAGCGCCAGCTGCAACAAGCGCTGGGGCTGCCTGAGCCGCGCTACCTGCACCTGCCCTTGATCGTCGGTGCCGACGGCCAGAAGCTGTCCAAGCAGAACCTGGCACCCGCGCTACCCTGCGACGATGAGCGGGTACGCCCCCTGCTGTGTCGCGCCTTGGGGGCGCTCGGCCAGCCGCTGGAGACGGCACAACAGTATGCCCCGGTCGCCGAGCAGCTCGAGGCTGCCATTGCACGCTGGGACAGCACCCGCTTGCAGCCAGTCGCACAGCGGCAGGCCCTGGACTGTTAAACTCGGAGTATTCAGGCGCTCGCGCAAGGACTCTCATGTACGTCTACCGCATCATGCTGTTTCTGGTGTTCGGCGGCTATCTGCTGTCGCCGCTGTTGATGAGTGGCTGGGCGAATCCCGACATGGCCTGGTACCGCCCCTTTGTGATCTGGGGAATCTTGATCGCCCTGTCGATCTGGCTGGAACAGAAGAGGAAACTGGATGAGCGCTAGTCGCCCCGTCGACGGCACGGCGCGCTCGCTGCGAGGAGACGGCCGATGACCTCCAGCCTGGGCGGCGTCCTCCTCCTCGGCAGCGGTTATCTGTTGCTGATGTTCGCTTGCGCCCTGGCGGTGGAGCGCGGCTGGATTCCGTCGCGCATCACCCATCATCCCGCCGTCTACACCCTGGCGCTGGGCGTGTATGCCAGTGCCTGGGCGATCTATGGCAGCCTCGAGCTGGCCAGCCAGGTCGGCTACGGCTATCTGGCCTACTATCTTGGCGTGGCGGGGGCCTTTCTGCTGGCACCGGTACTGCTGCTGCCGATCCAGCGCATGACACACACCTATCAGCTGTCGTCGCTGGCCGACCTGTTCGCCTTTCGCTTTCGTTCGCGCTGGATTGGTACCCTGATCACCGTGGTCAGCCTGCTTGCGGTGTTGCCACTGCTCGCCCTGCAGGTCCAGACCATGGGCGATGCCATCCACCGGATGACCGGCGCCGGTTCGCCGGCCCTGCTGGCGCTGGCTTTCTGCGCCCTGATCGCGCTGTTCGCGATCCTGTTCGGCGCCCGCCACACGCGCCTCAACGCCCGCCATGACACCCTGCTGGCCACCATCGCCACCGGTTCGCTGATCAAGCTCGGCGCCATGCTGGCCTTGGGCGCGATCGCCCTGTTCGGCATCTTCGATGGCCCTGCCGACCTGCAGGCCTGGCTCAACGGGCCAGGCCTGGCACGCCAGGCGGCGGTCGCCCACCTCGACCCGGGGCAGTGGCGCACCCTGCTGTTGCTGTTCTTCGCCGCGGCCTTCCTGATGCCGCACATGTTCCACATGACCTTCGCCGAGACGCTATCGCGGCGTTCCCTGTTGCAAGCCAGCTGGAGCCTGCCACTCTACTTGCTGCTGATGGCACTGCCGGTCCCGCTGATTCTGTGGGGGGCCCAACGTGTCGGCGCGGAAGGCATGGGACCGGACGCCGCCTATCTGGCTTTCGAGCTATCCGAGGCCTGGTGGGTCGACGCCCTGGCCTTCATCGCCGGTCTGGCCGCGACCAGCGGCACCCTGACCATCATTGCGCTCGCGTTGTCGGGGATGGTTCTCAATCACCTGGTGCTGGTGGCTCATCCCCCCGCTCACCAGCCGGACCTGTATCGCTGGCTGCGTTGGCTGCGCCAGGCCCTGATCGCCGCGGTCGTCTTCGGCGGCTGGCTGTTCTACCGCACTATCGGCGTCCATCATGACCTGATCACGCTGGGGCTGGCTTCCTTCGTTGGCATGGCACAATGCCTGCCGGGCATGCTGGCCGTTCTCTATTGGCCGGGCGCCAATCGCAAAGGCATGGTGACGGGCCTGCTCATCGGCGTCCTGATCTGGCTACTGGGCCTATGGCTGCCGCTCATCACCACCTTCCCGACACTCGTGGTGATCCCGCCGGGGCTGGAGGCACTGCAGGGCAAGCCGACCTGGTACATTGTCACGCTGGTGGCACTCTCCGCCAACATCCTGGCCTTCATCCTGGTATCCCTGGTAACCCGGACATCGGAGGGCGAACGCGCCGCTGCCGAAGCCTGCTCGGTGGATGCCGTGATCCGGCCCAAGCGGCTGCCGTTGATGGCCAGCAACGGCGAGGATTTCAAGCGGCACCTGGCCGATGCCCTGGGCACGGAAGTCGCCGAGCGAGAGGTGAACCGTGCCTTGACAGCACTGAACCTGTCACCGCTCGACGGCCGACCCTACGCCCTGCGCCGCTTGCGCGACCGTATCCAGGCCAATATCTCGGGGCTCATGGGCCCTTCGGTGGCCCAGGACATCGTCGACCGTTTTCTGCCCTATCAGCGCGATGGCCGGGTCGCCACCGAGGATATCCATTTCGTCGAAAGTCGCCTGGAAGCGTACCGCTCCCGGCTCACCGGCCTGGCCCGCGAACTCGACGGTCTGCGCCGTTATCATCGCCGTACCCTCACCCAGCTACCCATCGGCCTGTGCGCCTTCGGCGATGACGACGAACTATTGATGTGGAATGACGCCCTCGCCGAGCTCACCGGCATCGATGGCGCCAGCGTGATCGGTGCCCGTCGCAATAGTCTGCCGGCTCCCTGGGCCGAGCTCTTGGGGCGCATCCTCGCCGAGGAGCACAGCCACCTCTACAAGGAGCCGGTGGAACTGGCCAAGGGCCAGCGTTACCTCACCTTGCACAAGGCCGTGCTGAACGGCGGCGAGGAAGAGCGGGGCGGCACCGTGATCCTGGTCGAGGACCACAGCGAGATGAAGTGGCTCGAAGACGAACTGGTACACGCCGCCCGGCTGGCCTCGATCGGCCAGTTGGCCGCCGGCGTCGCCCACGAGATCGGCAACCCCATCACGGGCATCTCGTCACTGGCACAGAATCTGCGCTACGACACCGATGATCCCGCCCTGCTGGAAACTGCCGAGCAGATTCAGCAACTCACCGATCGCGTCTCACGCATCGTCGGCTCGCTGGTCGGTTTCGCCCATGGCGGCCGTCACGTGCACGGCACGACCTTCGCTCCCGTCGCCCTGCATCGAGTCACCGAGGAAGCCCTACACTTGATCCACCTGGCCCGCTCGGGTCAGGATGTGACGTATCGTAACCTCTGCCCGCCCGACCTGACGGTCGAGGGTGACGCCCAGCGTCTGGTGCAGGTGCTGGTCAATCTGTTGAACAATGCGCGCGATGCCAGCCCGGACGGAGGAGAGATCGTCATTGCCGCCGAGCCCGACGGCCAAGGCGTCTCACTGACGGTGACCGACGAAGGGCAGGGTATCGATGCGCAAGTTCGCGATCACCTCTTCGAGCCCTTCACCACCACCAAGGCTCCCGGAGAGGGCACGGGGTTGGGCCTGCCACTGGTTTACAGCATCATTGCCGAGCACTACGGGCAGATTCATATCGATTCACCGCCCCCCGGGCGTGAACGCGGCACCCGCATCCGTTTGTGGCTGCCCACTACCAGAGAGGATGGCGAAGACCCCGATGAGCCGGATTCTGATCGTTGAAGACGAAGCCATCATTCGCACCGCCCTACGGCGGTTGCTCGAGCGCCATGGCTACCAGGTCAGCGAAGCCAGTTCGGTGGCTGAAGCCGAGACCCTCGATCCGCAACGCTTCCACTTGGTGATCAGCGACCTGCGGCTGCCTGGGGAAGCCGGCACTGCCCTGATCGCTGCCGCCGCCCCGACACCGGTGCTGATCATGACCAGCTACGCCAGCATGCGCTCGGCGGTGGATGCCTTGAAGCAGGGCGCGGTGGACTACATCGCCAAACCCTTCGACCACGACGAATTGCTCGAAACCGTGGCCAAGGCCCTAGCCCAGCACTGCCCCGAAGCCGCCCCCGAGGTCAAGACCAGCACCACGACGATACCGCAGACCATGATCGGCGAGTGCCCGGCCATGCAGGTGGTCTATACGCGCATCCGCAAGACCGCACCGGCCGACGTCACGGTACTGATCCAGGGCGAATCCGGCACCGGCAAGGAGCTGGTCGCACGTGCTATTCATTACCAGAGTCAGCGTGCCCGTGCGCCCCTGATCTGCGTCAACTGTGCCGCCATCCCCGAGACACTGATCGAATCCGAGCTGTTCGGTCATGAGAAAGGCGCCTTCACCGGCGCCAGTGCCGCCCGCACCGGCCTGGTGGAAGCGGCCGATGGCGGCACCCTGTTTCTCGACGAAATCGGTGAACTGCCCCTGGACGCCCAGGCACGCCTGTTGCGGGTGCTGCAGGAAGGCGAGATTCGCAAGATCGGGTCGGTGGAAACCCGCCATGTGAACGTGCGCCTGATCGCCGCCACGCATCGCGACTTGCGCGCCTTGTCGAAGAGTGGCGAATTCCGGCTCGATCTCTATTACCGTCTCAACGTGATGCAGATCGACCTGCCACCGTTACGCGATCGCGAGGACGACATTCTCAAGCTGGCCGACGTGCTGCTGGAAGGTGCCTGCCGTCGCCATGCACGTGAAGGGCTGAAGCTGTCACGCGCCGCGCGCCGCGAGATTCGCGACTATCCGTGGCCGGGGAACGTCCGCGAACTGGAAAACGCCCTGGAACGGGGCGTCATTCTCGCCGAGGGCCACCTGATTCATCCCGACGACCTGGGGCTGCGCCCGCAAGGCGCGCCCCGCCCGGCGCCGCCTCCGGCCGAACCTCCCCGCACCACGGCCAGCGCCCAGGACGACACCATCAGTGAAGAAGACCTGTCGCTGGAGGACTATTTCCAGCACTTCGTGCTCGAGCATCAGGACCAGATGAGCGAGACCGAGCTTGCCCAGAAGCTGGGGATCAGCCGCAAGTGCCTATGGGAGCGCCGCCAGCGCCTGGGCATCCCACGCAAGAAGAGCGCCCGCAGCCGGACAGGCTGACTACCCCGACACAACACGACCATGGTCTAAGTGCCCGAGAGTGCGTCTCTCGGGCATTGTTTCGTGGTGATCCGTGGCTGGGATGCACCAGTTGTTACCATCTCACACAGCCAATGCCCTTCGACGGCGCAACAGCGGTAACACACAGCGACCCCATATCAGAGGGAACTCAAACAGAAAAACATAACCACCTGTATATAAAGATATTTATGGAGCATGGCACGACGCATGCTACATCTATGGCAAGAAAAACAACATCCGGACGCCGCTGGCCACCACCAATAACAACAAGGTGTTACCGCGGTGCTGACCCGGCCCCAACAACAACAATGCGGCCGGGAAACAACGCTTGGGCGACGAGACGCGCTAACAACAACAACGCGGCGACGCCTTGCTTCGATCACAACAAGAACAACAGGATCGAGGATCCGGAAACGAATCGGGACGCGACACGCCCCGTTCGGGCAACAACAAGAACAAGCCCGACAGAGGCGTACCTTCGGCAACAAGAACAACAGGCCGAAGGAAGGTAGATTTCTCCTACCGTCGTGGTTGGATTATTGTTTTGAATACGAGACGGTCGCCACCAGGAAGATCGACAACAACAAGAACACTGCTTGCCTGACAGCCTTTTGGTGACTGTGGTGCGTATTCAAGGCGATGCGCCATCACGAAGAAAAATCAACAGCATGGATGCTGCTCGAGTGCTTGAGGGGAGGCCACATGGCCTCCCCTTTCTGCGTCTGCCCCCGGGCGCAGAAGCCTGTCACATGGAAACCGCGCACCGGCGATGACACGATGGTTCCCAAGGTGTCGGCAGTCGGCTACACTGGAAACTTCACGCTTTAGCGAGTCGATATCGCTGCATGTTCAAAGGATTTACCCGCTTTCTCCAACGCCCCGGTGATCGATTGAAGACGCTTCTCGGCAGCCAGGATGGCCCCGGTGACGGTCCCCGGCTACGCATCATTCCCCGCGAGGACCATACCGTCTCACGCAAGCTGTTCAGCGATGCGGCCCTGAAGGTGCTCTA
Organism: Litchfieldella rifensis; assembly: GCF_042646605.1. Taxonomy (NCBI): domain Bacteria; kingdom Pseudomonadati; phylum Pseudomonadota; class Gammaproteobacteria; order Oceanospirillales; family Halomonadaceae; genus Litchfieldella; species Litchfieldella rifensis. Next base: position 19,559 of record NZ_JBHRUG010000037.1, read on the forward strand.
CCGCCTGCACAATGCCGGCTTCGAGGCCTACTTGGTCGGCGGTTGCATCCGCGACTCGCTAATCGGCAGGATCCCCAAGGACTTCGATGTCGCGACCGACGCCACACCAGAGCAATTGCGCGACCTGTTTCGCAATTCGCGCATCATCGGCCGGCGCTTCCGCATCGTGCACGTACGCTTCGGTCGTGAGGTGATCGAGGTCACCACCTTCCGCGGCAAGCCCAACGACGACCATGGCGAGCATCTCGCACACCAGTCCGAGCACGGCCTGCTGCTGCGCGACAACGTCTGGGGCAACATCGAGGAAGACGCCCTACGTCGCGACTTCACGGTCAATGCGCTTTACTACAACATCGCCGACTTCTCGATCCACGACTGGGCCGATGGCGTGCGCGACATTGAGTCCCGCACCCTGCGCTTGATTGGCGACCCCGTAACCCGCTACCGGGAAGACCCGGTGCGCATGCTGCGTGCCATTCGCTTCGCTGCCAAGCTCGACTTCCATCTCGACGCCGCGACCGAGGCCCCGATCCGCGAACTCGCGCCGTTGCTGCTGCAGATTCCACCGGCACGCCTGTTCGACGAAGTTCTCAAGCTGTTCCTCGCCGGTCATGCCGTCGCCACCTTCCAGGCACTGCGCGAATACGACCTGTTCGCCATGCTGTTCCCCGAAGCCGACGAAGCCATGGCGGAGCTGCCCTGGGCCGAGCCATTGATCGAACGGGCCCTGGCCAATACCGATGCCCGCATTCGCGACGAGCGCCCGGTCACACCGGCCTTCCTGTTTGCCGCGCTGCTGTGGCCAGGTGTGACGCGGCGCATGGAGACGCTCACCGCGGAGGGGATGCCGCCGATCCCTGCCCTGCAGGCCGCCTCGCAACAGGCCGTGTCCCGCCAGCTACAGCATATCTCGATTCCCAAGCGTTTCAGCCTGCCGATGCGCGATATCTGGGACCTCCAGCAGCGCCTACCCAAACGCCGGGGCAAACGCGCCCTGCAGACTCGCGAGCATCCGCGCTTCCGGGCTGCCTACGACTTCCTGCTGCTCCGTGAGGAAGCTGGCGAGCTCGCGCCGGGGCTCGGCCAGTGGTGGACCGCTTTCCAGGACGCCGACGACCACGAACGCCGCCGCTTGATAGACAAGATCGGCGGCGAGCCGGCAGGTAGTGCCAAGGGGCGCACGCGTCGCCCACGCAAGCGCCGCCGTCGCACCTCGTCATCCGGACAGCATGACTAGTCCATTGGACCATTGCGCTTACATCGGCTTGGGTAGCAATCTCGAATCGCCCGTCGATCAGCTCGAGAGGGCGTTCGTGGCGCTGGATCGGCTGCCGCTGTGTCGCCTGACCGCTCGTTCCCGCCTGTATGCCAGCAAGCCTATTGGCCCTCAGGACCAGCCGGATTTCGTCAACGCGGTGGCCGCCCTCGATACCCGGCTCTCGCCGCTGGCGCTGCTCGATCAACTCCAGGCCCTGGAGCAGCGCCACGGCCGCCAGCGACTGCGCCACTGGGGGCCACGCACCCTGGATCTCGACCTGCTGCTCTATGATTCGACCCGGATCGAGACGCCCCGCCTGCAGGTTCCCCATCCCCAGATGGCAAACCGTGGCTTCGTCCTGATACCGTTGGCCGAGTTGGCACCGACATTGCGCCTGCCCGAGGGTCGTGACATCGCCACCCTGGCGCGGGAACATGCACAAGATGACTTGCGGATATTGTTACCCCAAAGGTAGAGTTGCTCGAATTTTGTTACCGTTTCACACTTCCAGCACCTGGGGCAGTAACACTTCGTGTAACGGTATCGGTGCACCTATCACGACGATCGTTTCCCTCCACGGTCGCTTGCCTGATAACGATGAGATCGAATGCCTATGAAAACGGTCACCTTGAGCACGCTGCAGGCCTACAAGCGCGCCGGCGAAACGTTCAGCTGTCTGACCGCCTACGATGCCTCCTTCGCCCGCGCCGCCAGTGACGCAGGCATCGAGGTGCTATTGGTAGGGGATTCCCTGGGCATGGTGCTGCAGGGCCACGACAGCACCCTGCCGGTGACACTCGACGACATCTGCTATCACACGCGCTGTGCGGCGCGCGGCAAGGGTAACAGCCTGTTGATGGTCGACCTGCCCTTCATGAGCAACACCAGCCAGGAACGCCTGCTGCAGGATGCCGGCGAGCTGATGCGCGCCGGCGCCGAGATGATCAAGGTGGAGGGCGAAGCCTGGATGGCCGACGGCATTCGCGAGCTGACGCGTCGCGGTGTTCCGGTTTGCGCCCACCTGGGCCTAGCCCCGCAGACCGTCCATCAACTCGGGGGTTACAAGGTCCAGGGACGCGATGCCGAGCAGGCCGAACGCATCGCTGCCGATGCCCGCACCCTGGTCGAAGCCGGTGCTTCGGTGATCCTGCTCGAATGCGTGCCGGCAAGCCTGGGGCGCGCGGTGCGCGAAGCGGTGGCGGCGCCAGTGATCGGCATCGGCGCCGGTGCCGATGTCGACGGCCAGATCCTGGTGATGCACGATGTGCTCGGCGTCACTCATGGCCGTACGCCACGCTTCGTCAAGAACTTCCTCGCCGAGGCCGACGATATCGCGGGGGCTTTCCGCCGCTACCACGAGGATGTCAAGGCCCGACGCTTCCCGGCCGCGGAGCACAGTTTCTGATGCGTACGATCAGCGATATCGCCGAACTCCGCCGGATCCTGGCCGATGTCCGCCGCCAGGAACAGCGCATCGCTCTGGTGCCGACCATGGGCAACCTGCACGCTGGCCACCTGGCGCTGGTCGAGGCGGCGCGTGCGCGTGCCGATGTCGTGGTAGCGACGATCTTCGTCAACCCCCTGCAGTTCGGTCCCAATGAAGACCTCGACGCCTATCCGCGCACCCTGGCCGATGACCAGGCCGGCTTGAGCGCGGCCGGCTGTGATCTGCTGTTCACCCCCAGCACGGCCACGATCTATCCCCGCGGGCTCGAGGCCCAGACCCGGGTCTGCGTCCCCGGCGTCAGTGAAGGGTTGTGCGGCGCCAGTCGTCCCGGCCACTTCGACGGCGTCTCCACCATTGTCACCATGCTGTTCAACCTGGTGCAGCCGGATATCGCCTGCTTCGGTGAGAAGGACTACCAGCAGCTGATGGTCATTCGCCGGTTGGTAATCGACCTGCACCTTCCCATCGAGATCGTCGGCGTGCCCATCGTGCGCGCCGACGACGGCCTGGCGCTGTCGTCACGCAACGGCTACCTGAACGCCGAGCAGCGTGCCCGCGCGCCTGGCCTCTATCGGACCCTATGCGAACTGCGCGACGAACTGCTGGCCGGGCGTCCCCCGTCGATAGCCGTCGACACCGCCCTGGCCCGGCTGAGCGAGCGTGGTTTCGAGCCCGAATACCTCGAAGTTCGCCGTGCCGGTGACCTGGGCCCACTGGGCGAGGACAGCCGTGACGCGGTGCTCCTCGCTGCCGCTCGCCTGGGACCGGCACGCTTGATCGATAACTTGACCGTCAGACTGCCGCGTTAGCGCGGAGGGAGAGAAGGAAGCATCCATGCATACCATCATGCTCAAGGCCAAACTGCATATGGCCCGCGTCACCCACGCCGTGCTCAACTATGAAGGTTCCTGCGCCATCGATGGCGACCTACTCGACCTGGCGGGTATCCGCGAGAACGAGCAGATCCAGATCTACAACGTGGAAAACGGCCAGCGCTTCACCACCTATGCCATCCGCGGCGAAGAAGGTTCGCGGATCATCTCGGTCAACGGCGCCGCCGCCCATCTGGCCAGCGTTGGCGACCGCGTAATCATCTGCAGCTACGCCCACTACAGCGAGGCAGAGCTGGACGATCACCAGCCGGCACTCGTCTACCTGCAGCAAGGCAATGCCGTCAGCCACACCAGCCATGCCATCCCCGTCCAGCTGGCCTGAGCCTGCCATGCGCCGGAATCGCCTGTTGCGGACATGCCGAATTATCGGCCTGTCACCGATTAGCGATTGCCGCAGCGCACAAGACTCCCCTATGCTGATAAGGCATTGTCCACAAGTCCAAGGAGTCCTCTCATGCAAGATGTGGTGATCGTTGCAGCACGCCGCACCGCCATTGGCACCTTCGGTGGATCACTGGCCGGTATTCCCGCCAGCGACCTCGGCGCCCTGGTGATCAAGGATATTCTCGCGCAGACCGGCGTCGCCGCCGATCAGGTCGATGAGGTGCTGCTCGGCCAGGTACTGACGGCAGGCGTCGGCCAGAACCCGGCACGCCAGGCCGCGATCAAGGCCGGGCTGCCTAGTGCCGTCCCCGCCATGACCATCAACAAGGTCTGCGGCTCGGGTCTCAAGGCCCTGCACCTGGGGACCCAGGCGATCCGCTGCGGCGACGCCGAACTGATCCTCGCCGGTGGCCAGGAAAACATGTCTCTCGCGCCTCACGTGCTGCCCAACTCGCGTACCGGCCAGCGCATGGGGGACTGGAAGGCCCTGGACTCCATGGTCCACGACGGCCTGTGGGACGCCTTCAATGACTACCACATGGGCGTCACTGCCGAGAACCTGGCCGAGAAATACGGCATTGACCGCGAGGAGATGGATGCCTTCGCCGCCGCCTCCCAGCAGAAAGCCAGCGCCGCCATCGAGGCCGGCAAGTTCAAGAGCCAGATCGTCCCGGTGGAAGTGCCTCAGCGCAAGGGTGATCCCTTGGTGTTCGATACCGACGAAGGGCCGCGCGCCGGCGTGACCGCCGAGAAGCTCGGTGACATGAGGCCCGCGTTCAAGAAGGACGGCACCATCACCGCCGGCAATGCCTCCTCGATCAATGACGGAGCCGCCGTGGTCATGCTGTGCTCCGAAGCCAAGGCCAAGGAACTCGGCTTGACACCGCTGGCGCGCATCAAGGCCTACTCCAATGCCGGCGTCGACCCGTCGATCATGGGCATCGGTCCGGCCCCGGCCACTCGACGCTGCCTGGAAAAGGCCGGCTGGAGTCTCGCCGACCTGGACCTGGTCGAAGCCAACGAGGCCTTCGCCGCCCAGGCACTCGCGGTGAACAAGGAGCTCGGCTGGGATACCGACAAGATCAATGTCAACGGCGGGGCCATCGCGCTGGGCCACCCCATCGGCGCCTCCGGCTGCCGGGTGTTGGTGAGCCTGGTGCACGAGATGATCGCCCGCGACGCCAAGAAGGGCTTGGCCACCTTGTGTATCGGCGGCGGCCAAGGCGTGGCCCTGGCCATCGAACGTTAAGCGCTACGCCAGCAACCGCTTAATGCAGAACGCCCGCGACACTGTCGCGGGCGTT
>NZ_JBHRUG010000037.1:24979-52097 GCF_042646605.1 Litchfieldella rifensis
TCTCCTTGATGGAGAGCTTGACGCGGTTGCGGTTGTCGATGTCCAGCACCTTGACTATGACCTCGTCGCCCTCATTGAGGTAATCGCGCACATCGTTGACCCGCTCGGGTACGATCTGCGAGATATGCACCAAGCCATCGGTGCCCGGCATGATGTTGACGAAGGCCCCGAAATCGGCGATGCGCACCACCTTGCCCCTGTAGAGCCTGCCGATCTCGGCCTCGGCGGTGATCGCCAGCACGGTATCGATGGCCTTCTTGGCGGCGGCCTTGTCCTCGGCGTAGATACGCACCGTACCGTCGTCGTCGAGATCGATGGAAGCACCGGTATCCTCACAGATCTTGCGGATAGTGGCGCCGCCCTTGCCGATGACGTCGCGGATCTTCTCCGGGTCGATCTTGATGGTGGCCATGGAAGGCGCGTTCTCGGAGACTTCGCTACGGCTCTGGCTGATCACCTGATTCATCTCGCCGAGGATATGCAGACGGGCCTCATGGGCCTGCTGCAAGGCAGTCTCCATGATCTCCTCGTTGATGCCTTCGATCTTGATATCCATCTGCAAGGCGGTCACGCCGGCGGCGGAACCTGCGACCTTGAAGTCCATATCGCCCAGATGATCCTCGTCCCCGAGAATATCGGTGAGCACGGCGAACTTGTCTTCATCCTTGACCAGGCCCATGGCGATTCCCGCGACCGGTGCCTTGAGCGGCACCCCGGCATCCATCAACGCCAGAGAGGTACCGCACACCGAGGCCATGGAGCTGGAGCCGTTGGACTCGGTGATCTCGGAGACCACGCGGATGGTGTAGGGGAAGTCGTCGTCGCTAGGCAGCATGGCCTGCACACCACGCCGCGCCAGGCGGCCATGGCCGATCTCACGGCGCTTGGGACCGCCCATGAAGCCGGCTTCACCGACGCAATACGGCGGGAAGTTGTAGTGCAGCAGGAAGCGGTCCTTGCGCTCGCCTTCCAGCGACTCGATCAACTGGGCGTCACGCAGGGTACCCAGGGTGGCGATGACGATGGCCTGGGTCTCGCCGCGAGTGAACAGCGCCGAACCATGGGTCTTGGGCAACACACCGACGTTGATGTCCAGCGGGCGCACGGTCTTGTGATCGCGACCATCGATGCGCGGCTCGCCATTGATCACACGCGAACGCACCACGCGCTTCTCGAGGCTGGCGAAGGCGCCGGCGACGTCCTCGGCATCGAACTTGCCCTCGCCGTCGCCGGCGAGCTGTTCGAGGGCTTCGGCCTTGGCTGCTGCCAGGGCGTCCTGACGGGCCATCTTGTCGGTGATGCGGTAGGCATCGCCGACCTTGGTTTCGAAGCCGTTCTTGATGGCCTCCTTGAGCGCGACGTTCTCGGCCGCCGGCTGCCAGTCCCACTTGGGCTTGCCGGCTTCCGCCACCAGCTCGTCGATGGCCTTGATGGCGACCTGCATTTCCTGGTGGGCGAACAGCACTGCGCCCAGCATCTCGTCTTCAAGCAACTCCTTGGCTTCCGACTCGACCATCAACACGGCCTTCTCGGTGCCGGCGACGACCATGTCCAGCTCGGAGGCGCCCAGTTCCTCGACACTGGGGTTGAGGAAATAGCCCTTGTCTTCGGTAAAGCCGACGCGCGCAGCGCCGATCGGACCGTTGAACGGCAGGCCGGAAATGGCCAGCGCCGCCGAGGTGCCGAGCATTGCGGCGATGTCCGGATCCTGATTGCGGTCGGCGGACAATACGGTACAGATGACCTGCACCTCATTCATGAAGCCCTTGGGGAAGAGTGGACGGATCGGGCGGTCGATCAACCGCGAGGTCAGGGTTTCCTTCTCCGTGGGACGTCCTTCACGCTTGAAGAAGCCACCGGGAATCTTGCCTACCGAGTAGGTCTTTTCCTGGTAGTGCACGGACAGCGGGAAGAAGTCCTGGCCTGGCTTGAGGTCCTTCTTGCCGACCACGGTGCATAACACCACGGTGTCGTCCATGGTCACCTGAACGGCGCCCGTGGCCTGACGAGCGACACGGCCCGTTTCGAGAGTGACGGTACTGTGACCGTACTGGAAGCTTTTCTTAACCGGATTCACGGTGACATCCTTTAACTTGTCGATTTCATGTTTGGGTCATTTTGACTCGGCGACCATTTTAGGAGTTCACGGCACCGAGAGCCACCGTTAGCCCGAATATTGCACCAATTGGCTGCGCGATCGTCGCGACAGCCGATGCCGATCCGGGCTAGCACATAAAAGAACAAGCAACCCCGTGGGGTTGCTTGTTCGAGAGTCCTGCGGCATCGCCATGGACTCGGGGCAGCACCAGGCGGCGGCGCCACCCCTGACGGGGACCGTCGATCGCCGATCAGCGACGCAGGCCCAGGCGCTGGATCAGCGACTGGTAGCGCTCGAAGTCCTTGCGCTTGAGGTAGTCGAGCAGCTTGCGACGCTGGTTGACCATGCGGATCAGGCCACGACGCGAGTGGTGATCCTGCTTGTTGGTCTTGAAGTGATCCTGCAGGCCATCGATGTTGGCGCTCAGCAGGGCCACCTGAACTTCGGGGGAACCGGTGTCGTTTTCGCCACGGCCGAATTCCTTGACGATCTCGGCCTTCTTCTCAGCGGTCAGTGCCATCTGTTTCTCCAGTAAGCAATATGCCTGAATGATGAATGTCGGAGACCACGCATATTTGCAGTCTCCACGCCTGCGACCTGCCGCCGTGGCGACGGATCGCGGGTTGCTTCACACACCGCCGCCCGCTTGGGCGACGGAGGTATCCAGCAGGCGCCGGGGAGCGATTTCCCCCGTCGCCTTGACCGTGACCAGGCCCAGGAAGGCCTCGTCACGATAGAGTCTTGCCAGGCTGTCGTCCGCCAGTCCCCGGGTGTCCACCCCCGCCGGCTGGCCATGCAACAGGCGACTCGCCTGTGCCTCGTCGACGGCGATCGACGGCAGGTGCGTGACCAGCACATCGACCGGCAGCAGCAACGCTTCCCGGGCCGCCTGGTCGGACAGCGCCTGGAGAGCCTCCAGGGTCTGCATCTCGTCGCCGGCGAAGGGGCCGGTCTCGAGCCGCCGCAGCGCGGTGATATGCGCCCCACAGCCCAGATCCCGGCCGATGTCTTCGGCCAGGGTGCGAATATAGGTGCCTTTGCTGCACGACACTTCGAGCTCGAAACCATCGCCATCGTGCGACAGAAGGCGCGTATCATAAACCCTCACGCGCCGAACTGCACGCTCGATCGTCTTGCCCTGCCGGGCCAGCTCGTAGAGCGGACGCCCCTGATGCTTCAAGGCCGAATACATCGGCGGCACTTGCTCGATCTCGCCACGAAAACGTTCGAGTACCTCACCTAGCTCGGCCTCGCCGAAGCGCGGCACCGGCAAGCGTTCGATCACCTGGCCCTCGGCATCACCGGTATCGGTGACCTCCCCCAGCTTGATCCGGGCACGGTAGACCTTGTCGGCCTCGAGCAGATGCGAGGAGAACTTGGTCGCCTCGCCGAAGAGGATCGGCAGCAGGCCGGTGGCCATGGGGTCAAGAGTGCCGGTATGACCGGCCTTCTGGGCCTGGAATAGCCGCCTGACTCGCTGCAGGGCATGGTTGCTCGACAGCCCATGGGGCTTGTCGAACAACAGCACCCCGTTGACCGGCAGGCCACGACGACGTCGCGCCATCAGTGCGAGCCCTCATCGTTGCCGTCGTCCGTTGACCCGCCCTCATTCTGACGAGCACGATCGCTGGCCACCGCCTCCTCGATCAATGACGACAACTGCTGGCCGCGCACCACGCTCTCATCGTAGTGAAAACGCAGTTCCGGCACGTGACGCAATTTGATGCGCCGAGCGATCTGGGTGCGCAGGAAACCCGCAGCGCGTTTCAGCACCTTGAGGTTATCCTTGATCCGCGCGGCGTCGTTCTCGCCGAGCAGGGTCACGTAGACATCGGCATAGCCGAGGTCACGGCTGACCGTGACACCGCTGACGGTGATCATGCCCAGGCGCGGGTCCTTGACCTCGCGCTGGATCAGCACCGCCAGCTCCTGCTGCAACTGATCGGCGACTCGATCGGTACGCTTGAACTCACGCATGGGCGTTGCTCCTCGGTCGGCTTACAGGCTACGCTCGACCTTGATCTGGTCGAAGACCTCGATCTTGTCGCCGGTCTGGACGTCATTGTAGTTCTTGACGCCGATACCGCACTCCATGCCGTTACGCACTTCGCTGACGTCATCCTTGAAGCGACGCAGCGACTCCAGCTCGCCTTCGTAGATCACCACGTTGTCACGCAAGACGCGGATGTTCTTGTTGCGGTGGACGGTACCTTCGATCACCATGCAGCCGGCCACGGCGCCGATCTTGGGCGCGCGGAACACGTCGCGAACCTCGGCCACACCGATGATCTCTTCCTTCCACTCCGGTGCCAGCATGCCGCTCATGGCCTGCTTGACCTCGTCGATCAGCTGATAGATGACGCTGTAGTAACGCAGGTCCAGGCCCTCGCGCTCGATGATCTCGCGAGCGGACGCATCGGCACGCACGTTGAAGCCGACCACGATGGCATCACTGGCCAGTGCCAGGTTGGCATCGGTACCGGTGATGCCACCCACCCCGGAGGACACCACGGCGACCTGCACCTCGTCGGTGGAGAGCTCTTCGAGCGCCCCCTTGATGGCTTCCAGCGACCCCTGCACGTCGGCCTTGAGGACGATATTGACCTTGGCCACCTCGTCCTGGCCCATCTGGCTGAACATGTTCTCCAGCTTGGCCTTCTGCTGACGCGCCAGGCGTACTTCACGGTATTTGCCCTGACGGAAGTTGGCGACCTCGCGGGCCTTCTTCTCGTCGGCGACCACCATGAAGTCGTCGCCGGCATCCGGGGTACCGTCCAGGCCCTGGATCTCGACCGGCATCGCCGGACCGACTTCATCGACCTGCTTGCCGAGCTCGTTGGTGAGCGCCCGGACCCGGCCGTAGTGCAGCCCGGCCAGCACGATGTCGCCGCGCTTCAGGGTGCCGTTCTGAACCAGCACCGTGGCCACCGGACCGCGCCCCTTGTCGAGACGCGACTCGACCACCACCCCCTTGGCCGGGGCTTCGGGCACGGCCTTGAGCTCGAGCACCTCGGACACCAGCAGCACGGCCTCGAGCAACTCGTCGATGCCTTCGCCGGTCTTGGCCGAGACGTGCACGAACTGGGTATCGCCACCCCACTCCTCGGAGATCACCCCGTGCTGGGACAGCTCGTTCTTGACCCGGTCCGGATCGGCGCCCTGCTTGTCGATCTTGTTGACCGCCACCACCATCGGCACCTCGGCGGCCTTGGAGTGCTCGACTGCCTCGATGGTCTGCGGCATCACGCCGTCGTCGGCGGCCACCACCAGGATGACCACGTCGGTGGCCTTGGCACCGCGGGCACGCATGGCGGTGAAGGCCGCGTGACCCGGGGTATCGAGGAAGGTGATATCACCGCTCTCGTGTTCGACGTGATAGGCGCCGATGTGCTGGGTGATGCCACCCGCCTCGCCGGTGGCGACCTTGGTGCGCCGGATATAGTCGAGCAACGAGGTCTTGCCGTGATCGACGTGCCCCATGACCGTGACCACCGGGGCGCGGGTGATTTCCTCGCCCTCGTAGGAGATGCCCTCGAGCATCTCGGTCTCGAGTGCGTCGTCCTTGATCAACTTGGGCTTGTGGCCCATCTCCTCGACCACGATCGCCGCCGTATCCTGGTCGATGGTCTGGTTGATGGTCACCGCCGCGCCCATGTTGAACATGGCCTTGATGACCTCGTTGGCCTTGATCGACATCTTGTCGGCCAGGTCGGCGACGCTGATCGACTCGGGGATGGAAACCTCGCGCACGATCGGCTGGGTCGGCTTCTGGAAACCATGCTTGCCGCCGCTATCGCGCCCACCGCGCCGGCTGCCACGCCGTTCGGCGCGCTTGACCTTCTTGCCGCCACCGCGGCGACGCTCGCCGCGCTCGCCACGATCGTCGTCGTCACGTTCATGACGGCCCTTCTTGGCCGCCGCTTTCTTGGGAGTACGACGCGTGTCGCCGCGACCTTCCTTCGGCGGTGCCGGCGGTTCGGCCTCGGCCGGCTGGTCGTCCTCGAGCTGCGGCACCGGGATCTCGGTCTCCGGCTCGGACTTGGCGACCGGCTCGGACTTGGCGACCGGCTCGGACTTGGCGACCGGCTCGGCCTGGGAGACTTCCTCGCGACGCGCGGGCTCCCCTGTCTCCTCGGTCTGGGCCTCCTTGGCCTTGGCCTTGGCCTTGGCCTCGGACTCGGCTGCTGCCTTGGCGGCCTGCTCCGCTTCCGCCTGCGCCTGCTGGGAGTCGGCCATGTCGCCAACCAGCTGGCGCGGCCCTGACGCCTCCGGCTGCGGGGTCGGTTCCGGCTGCTCTTCTTCTTCGCTACGCTTGACATAGGTGCGCTTCTTGCGCACCTGGACTTCGATGGTCTTGCCGCGCTCACCGGTGCGGATGCGACTCTTGGTCTTGCGCGTCAAGGTAATACGATTCTTGGGACCGCGACCGCCACCATGACTCTTGGTGAGGTGATCCAGCAGACACTGCTTGTCCTCTTCGGACACAGCATCACCCTCGGACTGGTGTGGCAGTCCCGCTTCCTTCATCTGCTCCAGCAGGCGGGGGACATCGCGCCCTACCTTGGCTGCAAAATCTTTAACGGTCATTTCTGACATTACGACCCTCCTGAGCCCGTGACCTGTTTACTGTTCGCTCTCGAACCAAGGCGCACGGGCAGTCATGATCAGTGCCGCAGCGCGCTCCTCGTCCATGTCCTCGATGTCCTTGAGATCATCGACGGACTGTTCGGCAAGGTCCTCCATGGTGACGATGCCTCGGCTGGCCAGAATGAAGGCCAAGTGGCGTTCCATCCCCTCCATCTCGAGCAGGTCGTCGGCCGGTTGCGCACCGTCGAGCTGCTCCTCGGAAGCGATCGCCAGGTTCAACAGCTCGTCCTTGGCCCGCGCCCGCAGTTCCTCGACGAGGTCCTCGTCGAATTCCTCGATCTCGAGCATTTCTTCGAGTGGCACATAGGCGATTTCCTCGAGGGAGGTGAACCCCTCCTCGACCAGGATTCGCGCCATTTCCTCGTCGATCTCGAGGTGATTGATGAAGTGCTCGACCAGGCTGTCGATCTCCTGCTCGCGCTTGCCCTCGGCTTCCTCCTCGGTCATCACATTGAGCTTCCAGCCGGTCAGCTCGGAGGCCAGACGCACGTTCTGACCACTGCGCCCGATGGCCTGGGCGAGGTTGTCCTCGGCGACGGCGACATCCATCGAATGAGTGTCTTCGTCGACCAGGATAGAGGCGACATCCGCCGGCGCCATGGCATTGATCACCAGTTGTGCCGGGTTGTCATCCCACAGGATGATATCGACCCGCTCGCTGCGCAGCTCGGTGGATACCGCCTGCACCCGCGATCCTCGCATTCCGACGCAAGCACCGACCGGATCGATGCGCCGATCGTTGGTCTTGACGGCGATCTTGGCCCGCGAGCCGGGATCACGGGCCGCGCCCTTGATCTCGATGAGCTGCTCGGCGATTTCCGGCACCTCGATCTTGAACAATTCGATGATCAACTCGGGACAGGTCCGCGACAGGATCAACTGCGCTCCCCGGGCCTCGGCATCGACCTTGACCAGCAGAGCACGCACGCGCTCGTTCATGCGGTAGCGTTCGCCAGGGATCATCTCGCTGCGCGGCAGGAACGCCTCGGCATTGTCACCCAGATCGATGATCAACCCATCACGTGTGGTTTTCTTGACGATGCCGGCGACCAGTTCGCCTTCCCGCTCGGCGTACTGACGCACCACCTCGGCCCGCTCGGCCTCACGCACCTTCTGCACGATGACCTGCTTGGCGGTCTGGGCCGCGATGCGACCGAAGGCGGCATTTTCGATACGCTCCTCGACCACGTCGCCGAGAGTCAGCGGTGTATCGCGTCGTTCGGCGAAGGATTGCTTGATTTCGGCATCGGGGTTCTCGAACTCGTCGTCCTCGACCACCACCCAACGCCGGAACGTCTCGTAATCACCGGTGGAGCGGTCGATCTTGACCCGAACACTGACCTCCTGGCCCTCGAAGCGCTTGCGTGATGCGCTCGCCAGAGCGGCTTCCACCGCTTCGAAAATCACGTCCCGGGGCACGCCCTTTTCATTCGAGATCGCATCAACGACCATCAGAATCTCTTTGCTCATGCCTTTGCCTCGCCAGAAAACCAGTCCTTATGCATCGATCTCATGCGTCGCCTCAATCCTCGAACTGGGGCACGACTCGTGCCTGATCGATTGCGTCTATGGGAAAGCAGTACTCTTCGTCCTCAAGCTGCAACAACACATCGTCACCCTCGACCCCGGCCAGCAGACCCTGAAACTTGCGACGACCCTCGAAGGGAGTACGCAGTTTCAAGGCAATCACATGGCCCGTGAAACGGGCAAAATGGTCGAGGGTGAACAATGGACGGTCCATACCAGGCGAGGACACTTCCAGGCGGTATTCGCCGGCGATCGGATCCTCGACATCGAGCACGGCGCTCACTTGCCGGCTGATACTGGCACAATCCTCCACCGACACCCCATCGAGGCTGTCGATATAGATCACCAGTCGGGAATGTTTGCCCTGGGAAAGATAGTCGATTCCCCAGAGTTCGAAGCCCATGGATGTCACCACCGGCTCGATGAGCGCATACAGCGCCGCGTCCTTGATTGCCACAGACGAAGACTCCTACAGCCGTTGCATCAGGCACCTGGCCAGGAGTTCAAGAGGAAGCTAGGTGGCTGATTGGCATTGCTGTTAACATCTGAACGGTCAACAGATGAGCTGCTAACAAAAAGCCCCTTCACTGGAAGGGGCCTTTTACAAGAAACCTTTCACACCATTCACCGAGGCCCCTCGATAAGGCAACACCTTCGGCGAAATGGTAGCGGGGACCGGATTTGAACCGATGACCTTCGGGTTATGAGCCCGACGAGCTACCAGACTGCTCCACCCCGCATCATACAGGTCGGCGATTATAAGAGAGGCTCACGAATTAGTCAAGTACGCGAGGCATCGCCAGGGTGCCAATCTTGCGCTGAACGACCGATGACACATGGTGCTCAGTTGGTGCCGAAGGCGGGACTTGAACCCGCACGACCATACGGTCACTACCCCCTCAAGATAGCGTGTCTACCAATTCCACCACTTCGGCATCGGGGAGCACATCGAAAAAATCGGCGACGTCAGTCGCTGCTTTCTTCCAGTACTGGCGCGGCATTATCCACGTCACTCGACTCATCGTCAAGGGTCGGCACGTTTCTTTGCTGCTCGATCACGCGGGCATCGGGCACACCGGCCTCGGGTGCCTGCCTGGCTTCGGAGGCAAAGTAGGCCAATGCCAGCGAGGTGGCGAAGAAAGCCGCCGCGAGAACGGCCGTCAGCTTGGACAAGAAACTACCGCTGCCGCGCGATCCGAACACGGTCTGCGAGGCTCCGCCGCCGAAAGCGGCGCCGGCTTCGGCGCCCTTGCCCTGCTGCAGCAGGACAAGAGCGACCAGGGCGATGGCAATCGCCACATGGGTCATGAGAATGGCAACTTGCATGAGTTCAACCTGCTGACTGACAAATGGCTAGAAAATCGTCGACCTGTAGTGAGGCACCGCCCACCAGGCCGCCGTCGATATCGGGCTGCGTAAGCAACTCGGTGGCATTGGCAGCCTTCATGCTGCCGCCGTACAACAGACGCAGGTCTTCGGCCAGCGTCGCATCGTATTCCCCGAGCCGGGCACGAATCGCTGCATGCACCGCTTGCGCCTGCTCAGGGGTCGCGGTCCGACCGGTGCCAATGGCCCATACCGGCTCATAGGCAATGATCACCCGTACGCGCTCGTCGGGCTCCAGGGCATCGAAGACCGCCATCACCTGGCCCAGCACCACGGCCTCCGTGCGCTCCGCCTCGCGCTCCTCGAGGGACTCGCCGACGCACAGGATCGGCGTCAGGCCGACGGTCAAGGCAGCGCGCACGCGTGCCAACACGGCGGCATCGTCTTCGTGAAAGAGGTTACGGCGTTCGGAATGCCCGACCAACACATAGCGCGCCCCCGACTCGATCAGCATATCGCCACTGACCTCGCCGGTGAAAGCGCCCTTCGCTTCC
The DNA here is from genome assembly GCF_042646605.1 of Litchfieldella rifensis. Lineage (NCBI taxonomy): Bacteria > Pseudomonadati > Pseudomonadota > Gammaproteobacteria > Oceanospirillales > Halomonadaceae > Litchfieldella > Litchfieldella rifensis. The sequence goes on from NZ_JBHRUG010000037.1 coordinate 35,132, forward strand.
GGATGCAGCGTCTGAGCGCCAACCGCCAGCGGTGTATCGTCGAATGCCCGACGGGCAGCGTCCAGATACGGCGCCGGCACCATCAGCGCCACCTCGACGGCCGGCAACCGCGCCTCGGCAAAGGTGCGAGCGAAGTCCTCGACCAGCGCCAGTGACCCGTTCATCTTCCAATTGCCGGCAATCAGCGCCGTACGCATAAGCGGTCCTCTTTCAAGGTGGAGCGAAATGGTATAGGAGCGGCCCTGGCATGACAACTGGAGCAGAGGCCCTCTTCCTTACCCTGCCCCACGGCCGCATCATGCCAGGCACCCGATTCAGCCGAGCAGCGACTCGACATCGCTGGCGATACGCTGCGCCAGCGCCGTCACATCCAAATGCGGTCGCCCTTCGACCATCACCCGGATCAACGGCTCGGTGCCCGAGGGCCGCAGCAGGACACGCCCATCGTTGCCCAACTCCGCTTCCACCGCGGCCACCGAACGCTTCAGGTCATCGCTGGTCATCAGTCTCTCGCGGTCGGCTTGCGGCGACAGGCGAACATTGACCAGTGCCTGGGGTGCCTTCTCGAACCCGTCCAGCAACCGGGCCAGTGACACACCCTCGCGCACCATGATCGCCACCACCTGCAATGCCGAGACGATGCCGTCGCCGGTGGTCTGCACATGGCCGCAGACGATATGCCCCGAAGACTCACCGCCGAGCTGCCATCCGTTGGCAACCAGCCGCTCCATCACATAGCGGTCGCCGACCTGGGTGCGCTCGAAGGGCACGCCCAGGTCTTCCAGTGCCGCAGCGAGACCGAAGTTGGACATCAGGGTACCGACCACGCCGCCACCCAGCTCCCCGCGCGCATGCCGATCGCGCGCGATCAAGTAGAGGATGTCATCACCGTCGACTTCGCGGCCGTCGGCATCGACCAGCAATACCCGGTCACCGTCGCCGTCGAAGGCGATGCCGAGATCGGCCCCCTTGCCGATCACCGCCGCCCGCAGGCTCGCCGGGTGGGTCGAGCCCACCTCCTGGTTGATGTTGAGGCCATCGGGGGTGCTGCCGATCAGGCTGACCTCGGCGCCCAGCTCGCGGAACACACTGGGAGCGATGTGATAGGTGGCGCCATGAGCACAGTCGAGCACGATCTTGAGCCCATGCAGGCTAACCCGGTCAGGGATCGTCGACTTGCAGAATTCGATATAGCGACCCGGCGCGTCGCTGATCCGCACCGCCTTGCCCAAGGCGTCGTTGGCAACCGTGGTCAGCGGCTTGTCGAGCTCTTCCTCGATACGCAACTCGATCCCGTCATCGAGTTTGGTGCCCTCGGCGGAGAAGAACTTGATGCCGTTGTCGTCAAAGGGGTTATGCGAGGCCGAGATGACGATGCCGGCGTCGGCCCGGAAGGTCCGGGTCAGATAGGCGATCCCCGGGGTCGGCATCGGGCCCAGCAGCGACACGTCGACACCGGCGGCCGACAGTCCCGCCTCCAGGGCCGATTCGAACATGTAGCCGGAAATCCGGGTATCCTTGCCGATCAATACCTTGGCCCGGCCACCCCGGGCCAGCACCCGCCCCATGGCCCAGCCCAGCTTGAGCATGAAATCCGCGGTAATGGGGTACTCGCCAACGGTCCCGCGAATGCCGTCGGTTCCGAAATAACGTCTTGTCATGTTTCCAAGCCTTCCTGTAGCACGGCCCAGGCCATATTGACTGCATCCACGCTGGGCCCGACATCGTGGACACGCAGAATCCGCGCACCGCGTTCGACTGCCATAGCGGCCACAGCCAGCCCTCCGGCCAATCGCTCCTCCACCGGTCGCTCCAGCACCTTGCCGATCATGCTCTTGCGCGACATCCCCGCCAGCAGTGGCAGGCCCAGTGATTGCAACCGATCCATGCGATTGAGCAAACGCAGATTATGTTCGACAGTCTTGCCGAACCCGAAGCCCGGATCGAGAATCAAGCGCTCGCGTCGCAAGCCTGCGGCTTCGCAGGCAGCGACGCGCTCTTTGAGGAAAGCCATCACGGCATCTTCCACACTCTCATCATAGTGCGGAGCCTGTTGCATATCACCCGGCTCCCCCACCATGTGCATCAGGCATATCGGCAAGCCGCTGCAAGCCGCCGCCTGCAGGGCACCCTCGCGGCGCAGCGCACGCACGTCGTTGATCATGCCGGCGCCGAGCGCCGTCACTTCACGCATGACCTCGGGGGCACTGGTATCCACCGACACCAGCGCATCGAGTTCGTGCACCAGGCGTTCGACCACCGGCGCCACCCGGTCCAGCTCCTGCTGTATGGGTACACTCACAGCCCCGGGACGGGTCGACTCGCCACCCACGTCGATGATCGCCGCACCTTCGGCCAGCATGCGCTCGGCGTGGCGCAAGGCATCGTCGGTCACGGTATGCCGGCCGCCGTCGGAGAAGGAATCGGGAGTGACATTGAGGACCCCCATGACGCGAGGGTAAGAAAGGTCTAGCCGGTGCCGGCCACAATGTAAAATAACCGTTGTCGAAATGTCAGTCATGACGCTGGGTCCTGCCGATGAGAGGCCTGCTGCGCCGCGTGCCGCGGCAGGTGTCACTCGCGAAAAAGGCCCACTGTAATCAGGCGCCGTCCGGGGCGCAAGAAGGCGCCCTCGCGGGGCGCCTTCGCTTGCTGCATCGGGACCGCCGACATCAATGACCGGCAGGCCCCCCAAGGGGGTCGGAAGGCCGGCGACGCGGGCCGTCATCGTCCTCTTCCTCGTTGCCGTCATCGACCTGCTGAGGAACCTCCGGCTCGGCCTTGGGCTCCTCGGCCAATGGCGTCCCACCGCCGGAGTCATCGCCTTCCCATCCCTCGGGGGGACGCGGCTTGCGACCCGACATGATGTCCTTGAGCTGCTCGGCGTCGATGGTTTCGTACATCATCAGCGCTTCGGCCATGGCATCGAGCTTGTCGCGATTGTCTACGAGGATCTGGCGCGCCTTGTCGTAGCACTCGTCGATGATCCGACGCACTTCCTTGTCGAGCTTGGTGGTGGTTTCACCAGACTTGAGCTTGCCACCGCTGCCTGGCCCACCCAGGAACTGGTGCGACTCGTCCTCGTCGTACATCAGCGGCCCCATCTCATCGGACAGGCCCCATTTGGCGACCATGTTGTGGGCCAATTCGGTCGCGCGCTTGATGTCATTGGAGGCGCCGGTGGTCACCCCATTCGGCCCCAGCGTCATTTCCTCGGCGATACGACCGCCGAACAGTGAGCAGATCTGGCTAATGATCTGCTGGCGCGACAGGCTGTAGCGGTCCTCTTCCGGCAGGAACATGGTGACGCCCAAGGCTCGCCCGCGCGGAATGATGGTGACCTTGTACACCGGGTCGTGCTCGGGCATCACCAGGCCGATGATGGCGTGGCCCGACTCATGATAGGCGGTATTGCGCTTCTCCTTCTCGGACATGACCATCGACTTGCGCTCGGCGCCCATCATGATCTTGTCCTTGGCCAGCTCCAGCTCTTCCATGCTGACCAGGCGCTTGTTGCGGCGCGCCGCGAACAGCGCCGCCTCGTTGACCAGGTTGGCCAGATCGGCGCCGGAGAAGCCCGGCGTGCCACGGGCGATCAATTGGGGCTTGACGTCCTCGGCCAGCGGCACCTTGCGCAGGTGCACGCCCAGGATGTGCTCGCGGCCGCGAATGTCGGGCAGCCCCACGGTGACCTGACGGTCGAAGCGGCCCGGGCGCAACAGCGCCGGATCGAGCACGTCGGGGCGGTTGGTGGCGGCGATGACGATGATCCCTTCGTTGGCTTCGAAGCCGTCCATCTCCACCAGCAACTGGTTGAGCGTCTGTTCGCGCTCGTCGTTGCCACCGCCCATGCCGGCACCACGCGAGCGGCCCACGGCATCGATCTCATCGATGAAGATGATGCATGGCGCCTGCTTCTTGGCCTGCTCGAACATGTCGCGCACGCGGGACGCTCCCACGCCAACGAACATCTCGACGAAATCGGAACCGGAGATCGAGAAGAACGGCACCTTGGCTTCGCCGGCGATGGACCGCGCAAGCAAGGTCTTGCCGGTCCCCGGGGGGCCGACCATCAACACGCCACGCGGGATGGTGCCACCCAGGCGCTGGAACTTGCTGGGGTCGCGCAGGAAGTCGACCAGTTCCTCGACTTCCTCCTTGGCCTCATCACAGCCGGCCACGTCGGCGAAGGTGGTCTTGATCTGGTCCTGGGAAAGCAGCTTGGCCTTGGACTTGCCGAAGCTCATCGGCCCGCCTTTGCCGCCGGCGCCCCCCTGCATCTGGCGCATGAAGAACAGGAAGATGGCCAGGATGATCAGGATCGGGAAGCTGGCAATCAGCAGCCGCGTCCACAGACTCTGCTCTTGAGGCTCCTTGCCAACCACGGTGACGTTGTTGGACAGCAGATCGTCCATCAGCTTGGGATCTTCCGCCGCCGGGCGAATGGTCCGGAACTGCGAGCCGTCGGTACGCTCACCGGAAATGGTGTAACCGTCGATGGTTACGCTGCGAACCTGCTGGTTCTGCACCTGCTGGACGAACTGTGAGTAGTTCATCGTCTGCGGCGTATTGTCGACACTGAAGTTGTTGAACACCGTCAGCAATACTGCTGCGATGACCAACCACAGAATCAGGTTCTTCGCCATGTCATTCAAGGGAGTACCCTCATTGCTGAAATCGATCTGCCAAATGAGCCTAGAGGTTCGACACTACAGCACATGGGGACGTTCAACCACACATGCCAGCCTCGAACGACTGTGGCACAGCCTAACCCGGGAGCCTGCCTATCGCTTCCTTAGCCCTCGCTATCGGGCCGTGCCGTATCAGCCCCGAAATCCTTGCGCCAGCAGGTAGACTTCGCGCGAACGCGCGCGCGACGCCTCCGGCTTGCGAGTGACCACCTTGTCGAAGCTGCCGCGCAGCTCCGCCAGGAAGTCATCGAATCCTTCGCCCTGGAACACCTTGGCCAGAAAGCGGCCACCGGGTGCCAGCGTCTGGCGAGCCAGGTCCAACGCCAGTTCGACGAGATACATCGCCTGGGGCTGATCGATGGCGGCCATACCACTCATATTGGGGGCCATATCGGACATCACAAGGTCCACCGGTCGAGAATCTACGGCGGCGAGAATCGCCTCGAGCACTTCGTCCTCGGTGAAGTCGCCCGCGATGAAGTCGACCCCGGCCACGGCATCCATCTCGAGAATGTCCGAGGCGACCACCATTCCCGTCTCGCCAACCTTGTCGGCGGCGACCTGACTCCATCCTCCCGGGGCCGCCCCCAGGTCGATCACCGTCATGCCGGGCTTGAACAGCTTGTCCTTGGCGTCGAGTTCGAGCAGCTTGTAACTGGCGCGGCTACGATAGCCATCCTGCCAACTGCGCTGCACGTATGGGTCGTCGAAATGCTCCTTGAGCCAACCCGCGCTGGTCTTGCTGGCAGCGCTCTTGTGGGCACCGCTGCGAGACGCGGGAAGCCTGTTGGGGCTGGAGGAACGTGCCACGGCGTCACCTGGGTTTCTGATATTCGGAATCACGGGGGTGTCGAGGGAGCCTGAGACGGAGCCGCGGATGACGCTTTCACCACAGCGACTTTCGCCGTACCATGGCGTGTTCAGCGCAACTGGAAGCATCACGATACCATGAGCTTGTCACAGGCACAAAAGAAAGCATTCCGCAGCATCGGCCACCACCTGAACCCCGTCGTCACCGTATCCGAGAACGGCATTTCCGACGGGCTTCTGGCCGAACTCGAGCGCGCCCTCGACGACCATGAGCTGGTCAAGATCAAGCTGGCGATCGCCGAGCGCGACGATCGTGCCCTCGTACTCGACCAGTTGGTCGTCCAGAGCGGCGCCGAACGGGTGCAAGCCATCGGCAAGATGGCGCTGCTCTACCGCCACAATCCCAAGGCCAACCCCAAGCTGTCGAATATCAAGCGCTTCGAGGGCCATCACGGCCGGCACTGAAGCGGTAAGTCTAGAGCTGTAAGCCGTAAGTAAAACCATCACCCCCGCAGCGCAGGCTACGGGGGTGTTTTTCTTACAGCTTCAAGCTTACAGCTTATGGCTGGGGTCACAAATGCTCGACCCCACCAATCTCGTATTCGACCTCGCCGCCGGGGGTCCTGACCACCACCACATCACCCTCTTCCTTGCCGATCAGGGCACGGGCGATGGGCGAAGTCACCGAGATCTTGCCGGCCTTGATATCGGCCTCGTCCTCGCCGACGATGCGGTAGCGGACTTCCTCGTCAGTATCCAGGTTGAGCAGCTCGACGGTCACGCCGAAGATCACCTTGCCCGTCTGGGGCAGCTTGGTGACATCGATCACCTGGGCCGCGGACAGCTTGCTTTCGATTTCCTGGATACGCCCCTCGATGAACCCCTGCTGCTCGCGCGCCGCGTGATACTCGGCATTTTCCTTGAGATCGCCGTGCTCGCGCGCCTCGGCGATGGCATTGATTACCTTGGGCCGTTCGACGCCCTTGAGCCGTTCGAGCTCTTCACGCAAACGAGCTTCGCCTGCGACGGTCATCGGGACCTTGTTCATTGATACGCTCCTGCATGCAATTCCTGTAACCGCCGCACGGTAATCTCATTGCCATATTCGAGCGCCATGCACACCGCCCTGGCACCAGCCAAGGTCGTGGCATAAGGCACCTTGCGGGCGAGTGCGGTGCGGCGGATCACCGAAGAATCACTGATCGCCTGGCGACCCTCAGTGGTATTGACGATATAGGCCACCTCATCGTTCTTGAGCATATCGACGATATGCGGGCGACCCTCGAAGACCTTGTTCACGGCCTCCACGGGGAGCCCGGCGGCCTCGAGGGCGCGGGCGGTACCACGGGTGGCACATAGACTAAAACCTAATCCTAGCAAAGATTTCGCCACCTCGATAACGGCATCCTTGTCCGGATCGCGCACCGAAAGGAAGGCCTTGCGCTCCCCCTCGAGGGTAGGGATCGCCTCGCCGGCACCGAGCTGGGCCTTGTAAAACGCTTCGGCAAAGGTCGAGCCCGAGCCCATCACCTCGCCGGTGGATTTCATCTCCGGCGACAGGATGGGGTCGACGCCGGGGAACTTGTTGAACGGGAACACCGCCTCCTTGACGCTGTAGAAATGCGGCACGATCTCGCGTTCGAAGTTCTGCTCCGCCAGGGTCTTGCCGGCCATGCAGCGCGCGGCGACCTGGGCCAGCGAGGTGCCGATGCACTTGGAAACGAACGGCACGGTGCGTGAAGCGCGTGGGTTGACCTCGATGACGTAGATCTCGCCATCCTGCCAGGCCAACTGCACGTTCATCAGCCCGACCACGCCGAGCTCCACGGCCATGCGCTTGACCTGGTCGCGCATCTCGTCCTGCACGTCGGCGGGCAGCGAATAGGGCGGCAGCGCACAAGCGGAGTCGCCGGAGTGCACCCCGGCCTGTTCGATATGCTGCATGATGCCGCCGATCACCACCTGTCGGCCGTCGCTGACCGCATCGATATCGATCTCGATGGCGGCATTGAGGAAGTGGTCGAGCAGCACCGGCGAGTCGTTGGAGACCTTGACCGCGTGGGTCATGTAGTTCTCGAGCTCGGAGGCATCGTAGACGATTTCCATGGCCCGCCCGCCCAGCACATAGCTGGGCCGCACCACCAGTGGGTAGCCGATGGCCTCGGCCTTGGCGAAGGCGTCGTCGAAGCTGCGCGCGGTGGCATTGGGCGGCTGCTTGAGGCCGAGCTTGTCGATCATCTGCTGGAAGCGCTCGCGGTCCTCGGCGCGGTCGATGGCGTCCGGGGTGGTGCCGATGATCGGCACGCCGGCGGCTTCCAACTCGCGGGCCAGCTTGAGCGGGGTCTGGCCACCAAACTGCACGATCACCCCCACCGGCTGCTCCTTGTCGGCGATCTCCAACACGTCCTCCAGGGTCACCGGCTCGAAGTACAGGCGATCCGACGTGTCATAGTCGGTGGACACGGTTTCCGGGTTGCAGTTGACCATGATGGTCTCGTAACCGTCGTCACGCATGGCGAGTGCCGCGTGTACACAGCAGTAATCGAACTCGATGCCCTGGCCGACGCGGTTCGGCCCGCCGCCCAGCACCATGATCTTCTGCCGGTCCGAGACCTCGGCCTCGCACTCTTCCTCGTAGCTGGAGTACATGTAGGCGGTATCGGAGGCGAACTCGGCGGCGCAGGTGTCGACACGCTTGTAGACCGGCCGCACGCCGAGCCGCTGGCGGGTCTTGCGAAATTCCTTCTCGGCGACACCGAGCAGGCTGGCCAGGCGGGCGTCACTGAAGCCCTTGCGCTTGAGCAGGAACAGTTCGCGCGCACTGAACTCGGACAGCGAGCGCTTGGCGACGGCCTGTTCGGCCAGCACCAGGTCCTCGATCTGCACCAGGTACCAGCGATCGATCCTGGTCAGGGCGAAGATCTCGTCGACACTCATCCCGGCGCGCATGGCGTCGGCGACATAGAAGATGCGCTCGGCCCCGGCGGCCTGCAGCTCGCCCTTGATATGCGCCATGGCCTCGCCGCTGAACTCGCCGAACTTGTACTCAGGAAACTTGGGATCGAGGCCATCGTTGCCGGTCTCCATGCCGCGCAGGGCCTTGTGCAGCGACTCCTGGAACGTCCGGCCGATGGCCATGACCTCGCCCACCGATTTCATCTGGGTGGTCAGGCGATCGTTGGCCTGGGGGAACTTCTCGAAAGTGAAGCGCGGGATCTTGGTGACCACGTAGTCGATGGACGGCTCGAACGACGCCGGGGTGCGCCCGCCGGTGATGTCGTTCTGCAGCTCGTCCAGGGTGTAGCCGACCGCCAACTTGGCGGCGATCTTGGCGATCGGGAACCCGGTGGCCTTGGAGGCCAGCGCCGAGCTGCGCGATACTCGCGGGTTCATCTCGATGACCACCATGCGCCCGCTGTCGGGGTCGACCCCGAACTGCACGTTGGAGCCGCCGGTCTCGACGCCGATCTCGCGCAGCACCGCCAACGAGGCGTCGCGCATGATCTGGTATTCCTTGTCGGTCAGCGTCTGCGCCGGCGCCACGGTGATCGAGTCGCCGGTATGCACGCCCATGGGGTCGAAGTTCTCGATCGAGCAGACGATGATGCAGTTGTCGTGCTTGTCGCGCACGACCTCCATCTCGTACTCCTTCCAGCCCAGCAGCGACTCGTCGATCAGCAGCTCGTGGTTGTTGGAGAGCTCGAAGCCGCGGCTACAGATCTCCTCGAACTCCTCCTTGTTGTAGGCCACGCCGCCGCCGGAGCCGCCCATGGTGTAGGAGGGGCGAATGATCACCGGAAAGCCGAGCTCGCCCTGGATCTGCCAGGCCTCGTCCATGGAGTGGGCGACCTGGGCCTTGGGACACTCCAGGCCGATGCGCTTCATCGCCTTGTCGAAGAGGTCGCGGTCCTCGGCCTTGTTGATGGCATCGGCGTTGGCGCCGATCATCTCGACGTCGTACTTGGCCAGCACCCCGTGACGATCGAGGTCCAGCGCGCAGTTCAGTGCCGTCTGGCCGCCCATGGTCGGCAGCAGCGCATCAGGACGTTCGACCGCGATGATCTTCTCCACCGTCTGCCAGGTGATCGGCTCGATATAGGTGGCGTCGGCCATCACCGGGTCGGTCATGATGGTGGCCGGGTTGGAGTTGACCAGGATGACCCGGTAACCCTCTTCGCGCAGCGCCTTGCACGCCTGGGCGCCGGAGTAGTCGAATTCGCAGGCCTGGCCGATGACGATCGGGCCAGCGCCAATGATCAGGATGCTCTTGATGTCGGTACGCTTGGGCATGACGGTTCCCGCGGCTAATCGGTGAAAAAAACAGGCAGTCTTGGGGCGATTCGCGCTCAGCGGCGTGCCTTCATCATGGTGACGAAACGGTCGAACAGCGGCGCAACGTCGCGCGGACCGGGGCTGGCTTCCGGGTGTCCCTGAAAGCTGAAGGCCGGACGGTCGGTACGCTCGATCCCCTGCAGCGAGCCATCGAACAGCGAGCGGTGGGTGGCCCGCACGTTGGCCGGCAGGGTCGCCTCGTCGGCGGCGAAGCCGTGGTTCTGGCTGGTGATCATCACCTGGCCGGAATCCAGGTCCTGCACCGGGTGATTGGCGCCGTGGTGGCCGAACTTCATCTTCACCGTGCCGGCCCCGCTGGCCAGCGCCAGCAACTGGTGGCCCAGGCAGATGCCGAACACCGGCAGCTCGGTCTCGAGGATCTCGCGAATGGCGGTGATCGCGTAGTCGCAGGGCTCAGGATCGCCCGGGCCATTGGCCAGGAACACCCCGTCCGGGTTCATCGCCAGCACCTCGGACGCCGGAGTCTGGGCCGGCACCACGGTCAGGCGACAGCCGCGCGAGGCCAGCATGCGCAGGATGTTGCGCTTCACGCCGTAGTCGTAAGCGACCACGTGGAAGGGCCGTTCGTCGCCACGGGTATCGGCATAGCCGGCACCCAGCGCCCATTCCCCGTCGCTCCACTCGTAGGCGGCCTGGCAGGATACCTCCTTGGCCAGGTCCATGCCCTTGAGCCCAGGAAAGTCGCGCGCCACCTGCAGCGCCCGTTCGACGGCGCCCTCGCCTTCGGCCTCGGCGCCGGCCAGGATCGCCCCGTTCTGGGCGCCCTTGTCGCGCAGGATGCGCGTCAGGCGCCGGGTATCGACATCGGCGATGCCCAGCACGTTGTGGCTCTTCAGGTAGTCGTCGAGGCGCTGCTCGCAGCGGAAGCTGCTGGCCATGAGCGGCAGGTCGCGGATCACCAGGCCGGCCGCGGCGATGGCACCGGACTCCACGTCCTCGGCATTGACGCCGGTATTGCCGATATGCGGATAGGTCAGGGTGACGATCTGGCGGGTGTAGGAAGGATCGGTGAGGATCTCCTGATAGCCGGTCATGGCCGTATTGAACACTACCTCACCGCTGGTTTGCCCATCGGCGCCGATGGCGGTGCCGTGGAACACGCTGCCATCTTCCAAGGCCAGTATCGCGGGTCTGTTCAACGCAACTTCCTCCCATGCTCTTAATGAGGTCGCCTGACGAGACCGTCTCTCATCCGACAGATGGATCACATGGCCGGCACCGCTGTCCCGTCGCTCAACATCGTCACGAGCCCTTGGCATCGAGTCGTAAAAAAGCGGGACGAAACCCGATGAAGACCGGTTTCATCCCGCTTGTTGTCATTCGCTCGGAATGCCTGTGGCCCGACTCAACAAGCGCTAACACGGATGTCACACCCGGCGCCCGGCCAAAATTTTTGGAATGTTACAGGATTTGGGCGCCCGGGGCTACCCCTTGAGCCCCAACACGTCCTGCATGTCGTAGCGCCCGACCTGCTGCCCGGCGACCCAGCGCGCCGCACGTACCGCCCCCTTGGCGAACGTCATGCGGCTCGACGCCTTGTGGGTGATCTCGATTCGCTCGCCCTCGGTGGCGAACATCACGGTGTGCTCGCCGACGATGTCGCCGGCACGTACCGTGGCGAAGCCGATCTCCGTGTCGCTGCGTGGCCCGCACTGGCCTTCACGCGTGAAGACGCCGTGCTCCTTGAGTGTACGACCCAGCGATTCGGCGACCACCTCGCCCATCTTCAGGGCCGTCCCCGACGGTGAATCGACCTTGTGGCGGTGATGCGCCTCGATGACCTCGATGTCGTAGCCTTCGTCGCCGAGCGCCCTGGCCGCGGTTTCCAGAAGCTTCAGGGTCAGGTTGACGCCGACGCTCATGTTGGGCGCGAAGACCATCGGCACCCGATCTCGATAGCCGTCCAGTTCGGCGAGTTGCTCGTCATTCAAGCCGGTGGTACCGATCACGATGCGTTTGCCGTGCGCACTGCAGAACGCCAGGTTGGCCAGACTCACCCGGGGCGTGGTGAAGTCGATCAGCACATCGAAGTCGTCGACGATCGCCTCGAGCGAATCGGCCGCCACCACGCCCCGCCGGCCCAGTCCCGCCAACTCGCCGATATCGGCGCCCGCCAGGGAACTGCCCGGTTCGACGACCCCGCCGGCCAAAGTGGCATTGCTATCCTGCTCGACGGCGGCGACCAGGGTACGACCCATGCGGCCGGCCACACCCACGATGGCGATACGGGGGGCAATAGGGGGCATGCGGACTCCTGCGGTTAGTGATCCATGATGGGCGAAGTATATCAAAGGCGACGAAGGACGGGGAAAACGAGCCCTTGTCGGCTGGCGTATATCACCCAAACTTGCCTTATCGACGAAGGAGGGCTGCCATGCCGCCCGACGATTCGCGTTCCCCTGCGGACGACTCCCTGCTGGCCCTGATCAGGCAGCATCGGCATGTGCTGCTGGCAGGCGCCCCGGGTAGTGGCAAGACGACCCTGGCCGCTCAGGTCGCCAGCACGCTGGAAGCCGAAGGGCGGGTCTGTCACTGCCTGGGTGCCGACCCCGGCATGCCTGGCTTCGGACCGCCCGGGGCGGCATGCCTGGGCGTATGGCGCCACGGCCGGTGGCGCGTGCAGCGCGTCGAGGCCTTGTGTTCGCTGGATGCGGCGCGGTTTCGCCTGCCCCTGGTCGACGCGGTGCGACGGCTGGCTGCCGCCTGCGCCAGCGGCCCGCTGCTGGTGGACACGCCCGGCGTGGTGCGCGGCGCCGCCGGTGCCGAGATGCTGCTGGCATTGGCCGAGGCGGGTAGGGCGAAAGCGTTGGTCGTACTCGCACCAGCAGGTTCGTCGGGACCTCTGGCCGAGGAGTGTCGAGCCCTGGGTCTGGCCACGCTGCGCCTGCAGCCCTCGCCTCAGGCCGCTCACCAGGGTCGCCTGATCCGGGCGCATCGCCGAACCGCGGCCTGGGATGCCTACCTGGCGGCTGCCACCGAGCAGATCCTGGACCTGGACACCCTGGCGATGATCGGTACGCCACCCCCGCGTTCGGTACTCGATGCCTGGCGCGGGCGCCAGATCGGCCTGCTCGATGCCCACGGTCACTCCCTGGCCATGGGCGAGGTTCTTGCGCGGGAAGGCGCGCGGCTTCGCGTGCAAGCGCCATTGCCGGCCAAGCCGGTGCACACCCTGGTGGTCCGCGATGCCCGCCGCACCGGCGACGGGCTGTTGAGGACCGCCCCGCGACACCGGCCCCCGACCGATGCTTCCGGGCCACCCCCCGACCTGGTTTCTCATCTTGGGCCGCTGGGGGATCGCGAAGGCCCGCGGCCCGTGATACGCCTCGGCGTGGCGGCCGCCACCCTGGTGAACGGCGTCTACGGCGACCCCTTGCTGCACCTGCGGTTACGTCACCAACGGCGCAGCCTGATGTTCGACCTGGGGGATCCCGGCCGCCTGCCCGCGCGCATCGCCCACCAGGTGACCGACGTGTTCATCAGTCACGCCCACTTCGACCATATCGGCGGCTTCCTGTGGCTGCTGCGCTCGCGGATCGGGGAACTGCCCACGTGTCGGGTATACGGTCCTCCAGGGCTGGCCCATCACCTCGCCGGCCTGGTGCGGGGAGTCCTGTGGGACAGGGTGGGAGACAAGGCACCACGCTTCGAGGTCGCCGAGTTGCACGGCGATCGGTTACAGCGATATGGCGTGATCGCCGGCCAGGAAGCCCCGACCGCCTTGGCGCCGCGTCCGGCCGGCGATGGCGTGCTGCTCCAGGAACTCGGCTTCCGCGTGCGCGCGGTGGTCCTCGACCATGGCACGCCGGTACTGGCCTTCGCCTTCGAACCCGGCACCCAGGTCAACGTCCGCAAGGAGCGACTCGCGGCCCGCGGCTGGTCACCGGGGCCGTGGCTGGGAGAGCTGAAGCACAGGATACTGGCCGGGGAACGGGAGGCCTCGATCCCGCTCCCCGCGGGGGGCTCCGAGAAGGCGGGAACGCTGGCCGACGACCTGCTGTTGCTGCAAACGGGGCGCCGGTTGGTGTATGCCACCGATCTCGCTGACACTCCCGACAACCGGCGTCGCCTCATCGCCCTGGCCCAGGGAGCGCACACCCTGATCTGCGAAGCCCCCTTCCTGCAGCGGGAGGCGGACCAGGCGGCCAGCACCGGGCATCTGACCACTCGCGCCTGTGGCGAAATTGCCGCGGCGGCAGCGGTCGGGCAGCTGGTGCCGTTCCATTTCTCGCGTCGCCATGTCAGCGAGCCGCAGACCATCTATGCCGAAATTCGGCCCCTCTGCCCCCAGGTGGCGACCCCGCCCGACGCCTCCCCGCCATGAACCGGACGCCCAGACGGTATCGCCTGCCTCACGCCTGCCCTCAGGTGTGCGGCCGGTCCCGTCGCAGCAACAACGCGATCGCTGTCAGCACCAGCACACAACCCGGCAACCATGCCCAACCGATCTGCCCGGGCTGCCGGATGAACAGCAACAGCATCGAGACGAAGGGTACCAGGTAGTTGTAGGCCGTCACCGCCCCCGGCGTCAGCACCGCCGTGGCGCGCTGCAACAGCCAGAAGGTCATGGCGCTGGAAAACAGCCCGAGATAGACCAGCAGCAACGCATCACGGGCCGTCATCCGGGCCAGCCGCCCGACCGGCTCGAACATGAGCCCCAACGAACCGATCAGCACGGCGCCGATAGCCAGGCTCCAGAAGGTACGCGCCGCGGCGGAGGGGGAAAGCCAGCGATGGGCGAGCCCCCACTTGCTGAGTACCGGGTACAGCGCCGAGGACACGCAGCCGAGGAAGAACACCGCCTCGCCCACGCCGAACCGCAGTCCCGCCGTGTTACCCCGTGACTCTGCCCAGGCCAGGCCTAGCGCGCCCGCCGCCCCCAGGGCGAGAATCGACGGCAGACGCCACGCCAGACGCTCGACCCTCGCGCCCAACCCCAGGCAGTAGGCCAATAACGGTACGCTGACGAACAGCGTGGCCATGGACAGCGCCGTGGCATGATGTGCGGCCCAGAACATGGCGCTGAAGAAGCCCGCCAGGCACAGCCCCATCAGGGCATACAGCAGCAGCGAGCGGCCGCTTGGCCACCAGTCCGGCGCTCGCCGGGCCAGCCCCCATAACGCCAGGGAGGCAATGACGAAACGCAGCGCGGTGAGCGACAGCGGCGGCAGTGCCTCGCTCACCAGCCTCACGGCGGGAAACGACAAGCCTACCAGCACCGCCCACAGCAGCATGCCCAGATGGGCCTGGCTGGCACTGGGTGGCGCCGACGCGACACGAGCCTGAGGCATGGACACTCCCGACGGACGAGACGCAGCCACCAGGCTATCACGCGACCCGCTCGATCAGGTTTCCCAGACGATATCCAGCTCGTCCTTGCCCGCCATCCGCTCCAGATGGCTGTGCACCACGCTTTCCAAGTGGTCCAGGCTCTCGTCATCCAGCGCCTCGAGCGCGATGGTCAACTGACCATTGGTGGCCTGCATCAGGCAGGTACCCTCCTCGAAAGCCACGCGAGCCTGGCCGTCACTCTGCTCGACGTCGAGCTTGTGCGCCCAATGCTTGCACAGGCGATTGATCAGCTTCGCCCCCGACTCGGTGGCGATCTCGGCTCGGGAAATCGGCATAGGACGGACCTCCGCTGTCATGGGTGGAGATTCCTAGACTATGACCCTTTACCCCGGAAACGCCAGCTCGCCGACATCGAATCGTGGCAGACGGACGGCCCGATCAGCGGCCACCGGCAAAGCGCGCGGCACGGAACGGCGTCATGTCGACGGCAGGCGTCTCTCCGGACATCATTTCCCCCATCAGACGCCCCGTCACCGGCCCTAGCGTGAACCCCTGGTGGCCATGACCAAACGCGAACCACAGCCCAGCATGGCGCGGCGCGGGACCAATCACCGGTTTCATGTCCGGCATGCAGGGGCGGTTGCCCTGCCACGGCTCGGGATCGCGCCGCGCACCCAGCGGGACAAGGCGCCTCGCCACCGCTTCTGCGGCGTCGAGCTGGCCATGGCGTGCCGGCCCTTCCAAGGTGGTCAGCTCGGCGCCCGTGGTGAGGCGGATGCCGGCCTGCATCGGCGCCAGCAGATAGCCCGACTCAAAGTCCATCAACCAGTGATTGAGCCTGGCGTCATCGCGAGTGTCGTAGTGCATGTGGTAGCCACGCTTGGGGAACATCGGCAGATGATAGCCCAGCGGTTGCAACCAGTGGTGCGACCAGGGCCCGGTGGCGATCACCAGTTCCTCGGCTTCCAGGCGGCCCGAGGCGGTGGTCAAGCGCCAGCCCGTCGCCGTCTGCTCGAGCCGCTGCGCCTCCACCTGCTCGAGATGACCGCCCTGCGCCTCGAAAGCCCGAGCATAGGCCTGCACCAGGGCGCCGGGGTCGACCACCGTCCAGGCATTGGTCCAGTGGATGGCTCCCAGCAGCTCGTCGGACAGGTGTGGTTCCTTGGCCTTGAGGGCATCACGGTCCAGCGCCCGATACGTCACCCCGAAGCGAGCCTCATTATCGCGCGCGATAGCGAGCTGCTCGTCGAACACGCGTGGCGAGCGAAAGCCTTCCAGCCAGCCCTCCTTGCGCACCAGCGACTCGGCCTTCGCCGCCTCGAGCATGACCTGATGCTCCTCGGTGCAGCGCATGATCAGCGAGGCGTACTCGGGGACGATCTCGGCATAGGCGCGTGGCGCGGAGTTCCGCCAGTACTCCCACAACGGCCCGGCCGCGGCCAGCATGCCCTGGGGGCGGTAGCGGATATCGATGCGCCGATTGGGCAGCACGCGCAGCAGCGTGGCTATGTCGCGAGGGAAGGCATGCGGCCGCACCGCCTCACGCTGGATGATGCCGGCGTTGCCGAACGAGGTCTCGCGGCCCGGCGCCTGGCGATCCACCAGCACCACCGAGCGACCGCGGCGGGCCAGGTGGAAGGCGATCGACGTGCCGATCATGCCGGCGCCCAGGACGATGGTATCGCGTGTCATCGCAACCTCTTGGCTGACTGCGCCTCTTCGGCGAGGCTCCACCATCTTAGCGCTCGGGGTCCGATGGGTGCCAACCCGGCCAGCGTCGAGCCAACAAAAAGCCCCGACATCCATTCGGATGTCGGGGC
>NZ_JBHRUG010000037.1:52223-183511 GCF_042646605.1 Litchfieldella rifensis
CTTCTTCGGCGAGTGGCTGTTGCTCTCGCCGAGGCTGTCCTGGAAGCGGCGCAGCAGCTCCTTCTGATCCTCGTTGAGCTTGACCGGGGTTTCCAGCACCACCTTGCACAGCAAGTCGCCGGGGGGGCCGCCACGTACCGGCTTGACGCCCTTGCCCTTGAGGCGGAACACCTTGCCGGTCTGGGTCTCGGGCGGAATCTTGAGCTTGACCCGGCCATTGAGCGTCGGCACTTCCAGCTCGCCACCGAGCGCGGCGTCGACGAAGTTGATCGGCACCTCGCATTGCAAGTGACGGCCATCACGCTCGAAGATCGGGTGGGGCTTGATCGCCACCTGCACATAGAGATCGCCGGGGGGACCGCCGTTGATGCCGGCCTCGCCTTCGCCGTTCAAGCGGATGCGATCGCCGGTATCCACGCCGGCGGGAATCTTCACCGACAGCGTGCGGGTCTCGCGCACACGGCCTTCGCCGTGGCATTCGTGGCAGGGTACCTTGATCATCTGCCCGCTGCCGTGGCAGGTCGGGCACGTCTGCTGCACGGCAAAGAAGCCCTGCTGCATGCGCACCTGGCCATGGCCACCGCAGGTCGGACAGGTCTCCTTGCTGGATCCCGGCTCGGCACCGCGCCCATCACACCGGCCGCATTCCACGTGACGCGGCACGCGGATATCCACGGTGGTACCGGCCACGGCATCCTCGAGATCGAGCTCGAGGTTGTAGCGCAAGTCACTGCCGCGCTGCGGGGCATGGGGATTGCGCCGGCCAGCGCCGCCGCCCCCGAAGATGTCGCCGAACACGTCGCCGAAGATATCGCTGAAGCCGCCGGCGCCGGCACCGCCGAAGCCGCCGCCACCGAAACCGCCGGCCTGCCCCTCGACCCCGGCATGGCCGAACTGGTCGTAGGCGGCACGCTTCTCGCTGTCGGTCAGGACCTCGTAGGCCTCGGAGACTTCGCGGAACTTCTCGGCCGCTGTCTCGTCACCGGGATTGCGGTCGGGATGATATTTCTGGGCCAAGCGCCGATACGCCTTCTTGATCTCTTTCTGATCGGCTTCACGGTCGAGGCCCAGCACCTCGTAGTAGTCACGTTTGGACATCGATCTGTCCACCTCCTATCGGCGCTACGCAAACGCCAACGCGGGAGTCATGCGGCCCCCGCGCTGGCGTCGTCCATAGCTTCTGACGTCGTGGTTACTGCTTCTTCTGGTCGTCGTTGACTTCTTCGTACTCGGCATCGACCACGTCGTCTTCCTTCTTCTCGCCGGCAGCGGTTTCGTCACCCGCCGCTTGAGCGCCTTCGGCCTGTTCGGCGTACATCTTCTGGGCCAGCTCGCCGGAAGCTTCGGTCAAGGCATCCAGCTTGGCCTGGATGGCCTGCGAATCGTCGCCCTTGACGGCCTCTTCCAGCTCGGCGATCGCAGACTCGATCTTCTGCTTCTCGTCGGCGCTGGCCTTGTCGCCGGCTTCCTGCAGCGTCTTGCGCGCGGCATGGACCATGCCATCGGCCTGGTTGCGCAACTGCACCAGCTCCTCGAACTTCTTGTCTTCCTCGGCATGCGCCTCGGCATCACGCTGCATCTGTTCGATTTCCTCCTCGGTCAAACCGCTGGAGGCCTTGATGACGATCGACTGCTCCTTGTTGGTGGCCTTGTCCTTGGCGGAGACGTGCAGGATGCCGTTGGCATCGATATCGAAGGCGACCTCGATCTGCGGCACGCCGCGCGGTGCCGGCGGAATGTCGGCCAGGTCGAAGCGGCCCAGCGACTTGTTCTGGCTGGCCTGCTTGCGCTCGCCCTGCAACACGTGAATGGTCACCGCCGTCTGGTTGTCGTCCGCGGTCGAGAAGGTCTGGGTCTTCTTGGTCGGAATGGTCGAGTTCTTCTCGATCAGCGGCGTCATCACCCCACCCAGGGTCTCGATGCCGAGCGTCAGCGGCGTCACGTCGAGCAGCAGGACGTCCTTGACGCCACCGCCGAGCACGCCACCCTGGATGGCAGCACCCACGGCCACGGCCTCGTCCGGGTTGACGTCCTTGCGGGCATCCTTGCCGAAGAACTCGGCGACCTTCTTCTGCACCAGCGGCATGCGCGTCTGGCCGCCGACCAGGATCACATCGTCGATCTCGGACGCGGACAGGCCGGCATCCTGCAGAGCGGTCTTGCACGGCCCGATGGAGCGCTGCACCAAGTCTTCGACCAGCGACTCCAGTTTGGCCCGGGTCACCTTGACATTGAGGTGCTTGGGCCCGGTATTGTCGGCGGTGATGTAGGGCAGATTGACATCGGTCTGCTGGGCGCTGGACAGCTCGATCTTGGCCTTCTCGGCGGCCTCCTTGAGGCGCTGCATGGCCAGATTGTCGCCGGACAGGTCGATGCCGCTGTCGTGCTTGAACTGATCGACCAGGTAGTTGATCAGTTGCATGTCGAAGTCTTCACCACCCAGGAAGGTGTCGCCGTTGGTGGACAGCACTTCGAACTGGGTCTCGCCATCGACATCGGCCACTTCGATGATCGAAATATCGAAGGTACCGCCGCCCAGGTCATAGACGGCGAGGGTCTTGTCACCGCGCGACTTGTCCATGCCATAGGCCAGCGCCGCTGCGGTCGGCTCGTTGATGATGCGTTTGACCTCGAGCCCGGCGATACGCCCGGCGTCCTTGGTGGCCTGACGCTGCGAGTCGTTGAAGTAGGCCGGCACGGTGATCACCGCCTCGGTGACTTCCTCACCCAGGTAATCCTCGGCGGTCTTCTTCATCTTCTTCAGCACTTCGGCGCTGACCTGCGGCGGCGCCAGCTTCTTGCCCTTGACTTCCACCCAGGCGTCACCGTTGTCGGCTTCGGTGATGGCGTAGGGCACCATCTTGATGTCCTTCTGCACGACATCGTCCTGGAAGCGCCGACCGATCAGACGCTTGATGGCATATAGCGTGTTCTTCGGGTTAGTGACCGCCTGGCGCTTGGCCGCCTGGCCCACCAGAATCTCGCCATCATCGGTGTAGGCGATGATGGACGGCGTGGTGCGGCCACCTTCGGCGTTCTCGATGACTTTGGCACTCTCGCCGTCGAGAACGGCGACACAGGAGTTGGTAGTCCCCAGGTCAATACCGATGATGCGTCCCATAGGAAATCCTCGAAATTCGTTGCTTTGTCCAGTATTCGCGACATTCGCCGCAGTGTTGACGTCTATGTGGGGGCCGCCGGAATCATTTCAAGTCCGCCCCCGCGATTGGTTTCGTCAGCTCGATTCCTGACTGACCACCACCATGGCGGGTCGCACCAATCGGCCATTGAGCAGATAGCCCTTCTGCACCACCTCCATCACGGTGTTGGGCTCGAGCTCGGGATTGGGCACCATCGCCATGGCTTCGTGGTACTGCGGATCGAAGGGCTCGCCCTCGGGCTCGACCACCTCGACACCGAACTTGTTCAGCACGTCGAGCTGCATCTTCAGCGTCATGGAGACACCTTCGCGATGCGTCTCGTCGGCGCCCTCTTGCATGGCATCCAGCGCCTTCTCGAGGCTGTCGACCACCGGCAGCAATTCCTTGACGAACCTTTCCAGCGCGAACTTGCGCGCCTTGTCGACGTCCTGCTCGGCACGGCGGCGCACGTTCTGTGCCTCGGCGGCGGCGCGCAACGCCTGCTCCTTGGTTTCGGCCAGGCTCTGTTCCAACTCCTCGACGCGCGCGGTCAGCACCTCGGCGTCGGGTTCTTCCAGATTCTCGGCATCCGCCGCCGCTTCCTCGGCGGCCTCATCAGCCCCTTCCACGGTGTCCTGGGGCTCCGGCTGAGGCTCTGCTTCCTCGCGTTCGGCGCGCTCCACTTCCTCTTCGACGGGTGTCTGAGGTTCTTTAGCCATGAACATCTCCTGACAGCGCACAACGGCCACAGGCCGCAGTTGGTGTACGTTTGGTTAACGAAGAACGGTGTGATAACCGGAGTTGCAGGCTATATGGGGGTAACCGCATTGATCTCAAGGCATCACCGACAATCCCTTGGCGACTGGCGATTGAAGCCCCCCATCAACTACTGTATAAACACACAGAATGACATGTCATGGGAAACCTGCGTCGCGCAGGAGAACGCCTGGAGGTGATCATGCTGGTGCAGCTTGCGATTCGCGATTACGCCATTGTCGATAGCCTGGATCTGGAGCTGCATGGCGGCATGACCGCCATCACCGGCGAGACCGGCGCCGGCAAGTCGATCCTGCTCGGCGCGCTCGGCCTGTGTCTGGGCGAACGCGCCGATGCCGGCAGCGTGCGCCATGGCAGCGAGCGTGCCGACCTCTCCGCACGCTTCGACATCTCCGCCCTACCCCAAGCCCGCGCCTGGCTGGAAGGCCGCGAACTGCCCAGCGACGACTGCCTGCTGCGGCGGGTGATCACCGCCTCCGGTCGCTCCAAGGCCTGGATCAACGGCCAACCCACGACCGTCGCGGACCTCAAGGGCCTCGGCGAACACCTGATCGAGATCCACGGCCAGCATGCCCACCAGGCGCTGCTGCGCGAGGACACCCATCTGCGCCTGCTCGATGACTTCGCCGGCCATGCGCCGGCCGTGGCGGAACTCGCCGCCACCTATCGCCAGTGGCAGGACCGGCGGCGCCGACTCAAGCGGCTGGCCGAGGACGGGGATGAGATGCAGGCACGCCGGCAACTGCTGCGCTACCAGGTCGAGGAACTCGACCAGCTGGCGCTGGAGGACGGCGAACTCAAGGCGCTGGAAGAGGAACAGGAAGCGCTGGCGCATGCCGAGGAGACGCTACGCGAGGCGCAGTTCGCGGCCGAATGCTGCGACCACGACGAGGCCGGCGCCCTGCACCTGCTGACCCAGGCGGTCAACCGGCTCGGCCCGCTGCCCGGCAGCGAGCGTGGCCACCTGGCCGAAGCGCTGGGCATGCTGGACGACGCGCGAATCCAGATCGAGGAAGCCGCCCGCGAGTTGCATCGCTTCGTCGACACCACCGAGCTCGACCCCGAGCGCCTGGCCCAGGTCGAAGAGCGCCTGGGCGAAGTCCACCGCATCGCGCGCAAGCACCACGTGATGCCCGAAGAGCTCACCGGCCTGCATCAGCGGCTGCACGCCGAGCTCGCCGGGCTGGAAGGCGACGAACACGATCTCGAGGCGCTGACTGCCGAAGTCGAAGCGCTACGCGACAACTGGCGCCAGCAGGCTCGGGCGATTGCCGAAGCGCGCCGCGAGGCGGCGGTTCGCTTCGGCAGGGAAGTACAGGATCAACTGGCCTTCCTGGCCATGGGCAAGGCCAGCTTCCGGGTGCAGGTAGAGAGCAGCGATACGCCGGCGCCCAACGGCCTGGACAGCGTATGCTTTCTGATCAGCGCCAACCCGGGCCAACCTGCTCGGCCCTTGACCAAGGTCGCCTCCGGGGGCGAACTGTCGCGCATCAGCCTGGCCATCCAGGTGGTGGCCGCCAGCCATTCGACCATTCCCACCCTGGTATTCGACGAGGTCGATGTCGGCATTTCCGGCGCCACTGCCGAGATCGTCGGCCAACTGCTCAAGCGCCTCGGTGCTCAGGGGCAGGTAATGACCGTCACCCACCTGCCTCAGGTGGCGGCTCAGGCACATCAGCACCTGCACATCGAGAAACAGGCACGCGACGACACCACCCTGACCCAGATGGCGCTGCTCGATGAGGCTGGCCGGGTCAGCGAACTGGCGCGCATGCTGGGCGGCGTCAAGCTATCCGAACACACCCTGGCCCACGCTCGCGAAATGCTCGATGCCAGCCAGCGCGCCCATCACTAGGCACTACGGTGATGAGTAGGCACTCTACATCATCAGGTACTATGACAAGACGCAGGCAGGCACCGCCGCCCTCGACGTCTCGAGGCCGGCGTCGTCCATTCTCGGGCGCTGCGGGTTACTTCTTGATGTTTTCCTGGCGAGTCGCCTTGGAGCCCTTGGGGCGTACATAGAGCACCAGAGCATGGTCGACGAGTTCGAAGTCATGCTCTTCGGCGATCTCCTGCTGGCGACGTTCGATGGTTTCATCGAAGAACTCGATGATCTCGCCGCTCTCCAGGCACACCATATGGTCATGATGCTCTTCCTGGGAGATTTCGAAGACCGCATGGCCACCATCGAAGTTATGACGAATCACCAGGCCGGCGGATTCGAACTGCGTCAAGACGCGATAGACGGTCGCCAGCCCGACATCCTCTCCGGCTTCCAGCAACGCCTTGTAAACGTCCTCGGCACTCAGGTGGTGCTGATCGGGCGCATTCTCGAGAATCTGAAGGATCTTGACGCGCGGCAGGGTCACTTTCAGACCCGCTTTGCGCAATTCATGGTTCTGATCGGCCATGGTTGCTCTTCGCAGTAACGTGTAGGGTCGGGTATCATCGACCGACTCAACGATAGTGAAGAACAGGCGCAAATGCAAAAGCTGATTAAAACAGTCACCCTTTCCGTCGCGCTGTCGCTGGTCGGCGGCTGCAGCTACCTCGGCGTGTACAAGCGCGACCTGACCCAGGGCAACCTGGTGACCCAGGACATGGTTGCCGAACTCCAGCCAGGCATGAGCCGCGAGCAGGTCAAATACGTGATGGGCAGTCCGCTGCTCGAGGCCCCCTTCGATGCCGACCAGTGGGACTATCTGTTCCGGCTCGATGAAGCCTACGGCGGCGTGGATCAGCGGCGCGTGACACTGACCTTCGCCAACGATCGCCTGGTGAACATCACCACCGAAGGCGACCTGTCAGGCGATATCGACCTTACGGCTCCCGACGGCCCCGGCCCCACCCCGGAAGGCGTCGGCCCCGAAGACAATCTCATGACCCCCCAGCCTTCGCCCGAGGAGATCGAGGAGGGGGCGCCCTAAGGGGAAAACCCGTTAGTGCTGGTGGTCGCCCCTGCGTGATGCTCGCTGTTTGCGGGCATCCTTGGGGTCGATCTTGAGCGGCCGGTAGACCTCGACACGATCCCCCGCCTGTAGCTCATGGTGGTCGGGGTCGCGCAGCAGCTTGCCGAAGATCCCCAGGCCGGCCTCGGCAAAGGTTTCCTCCGGCAGCTCGGGGAAATACCGCGGCAGATCGGCGAGCGCCACCGCCCCGCGCGCGGTGGTGCCTCGGGGCACTTCCAGGGTCACGATCTTCTGCCGTTCGGGCAGCGCAAAGGCGACTTCCACCACCAGGCTCCCGAACCGCTCCTCTTCGCGTTCGGAGTCAGCCATAGATCTCGTCGGCACGCCGTGTAAAGGAGTCTACCAACTGCCCCGCCACCTGCTGGAACAACTTGCCGAAGGCCATGCCCAATAGCCGATTGGCGAACTCGAACTCCATCTCCAGGCTCACCTTGCAGGCATTCTCGCCCATCGGCGTGAACAACCAGCGCCCGCGCAAGCGACGAAAGGGCCCCTTGACCAGCGACAACTCGATACGCTCCGGCGAATACAGGTCATTGCGGGTGGTAAAGCTCTGCTCGACACCGGCCTTGGCCAACGTCAGTTCCCCGATAAGGTGGACATCATCCTGCTCGATCAGGCGTGCCCGACGACACCCGGGCAGAAACTCTGGATAGCGCTCGAAATCGTTGACCAGGTCGAACATCGCCTGGGGAGAATGCCGCACCAGGGCGGACCGATTGACCGTTGGCATGTACCTCTCCGCTGACTTTACAAGGCCTTGGGCGTATCATGGGCAGTTATTTCGTCAAGCCTTGAATGGTACCACGCTTCCCCCCATCTCGGAGGGGTCGCCACCACGAGGCATATCGATCAACGAGGTTTCATGGCCAACAAGAAAGGCAAGAGCAAAGGGCCCGGCAACAACGTCATCGCCCAGAACAAGAAGGCGCGCTTCGAATACCATATTCAGGAGACCTTCGAAGCGGGCCTGGCATTGTCAGGTTGGGAGGTGAAGAGCCTGCGCGCCGGCAAGGCCCAGCTCACCGACACCTATATCCTGATCAAGAACGGTGAGGCCTGGCTGCTGGGTAGCCATATCACGCCGCTCAACACCGCCAGCACGCATGAAATCGCCGACCCGACGCGTACCCGCAAGCTGCTGCTACACCGCAAGGAGATCGCCAAGATCTTCTCGCGCACCCAGGACAAGGGGCACACCTGCGTGCCGCTGAAACTGTACTGGAAGAAGAACCTGATCAAGTGCGAGCTGGCCCTGGTCACGGGCAAGAAGCAGCACGACAAGCGCGCCACCGAGAAGGAGCGCGACTGGAACCGCCAGAAGGCGCGCATCATGCGCGACAATACGTAGATGAGTGGGGCTTGAACTAGCATTGCCTCATCCCCACCTGTTAGAATGCACAGGTTCCACGGGGGCGACATGGCTTCGACGCCGGTGACAACCTCCTAGGTGCATGCCGAGAGCGTGATGTATCTCGTAAATCCAACATCACGACTAAATAGTCGCAAACGACGACAACTACGCTCAGGGCGCGCTGGCAGCTTAAATAGCTGTTAGCTTCTTGCCCGGCCCGAACGCGATGTGCCCATTCATCGCCGACGGGATATGAGCTAAAGCTGATGGGATCGCGGTTGGCGGCGTCCTCACGTCAATCGCTAAACCTTTGAGGAATCGCGTTGCTGGATCCTGCCCGTCGGAGCCAGTGGCGTTAAACCAGAAGACGGACCTAAGCATGTAGAGCCGAAGAGCGAGTACCGGCGGACGCGGGTTCAATTCCCGCCGCCTCCACCAACAAGCATACGAATCAAGCACCTACGGGTGCTTTTTTCGTTTTCCAACCCACCTGTCCATCCTCTCGAACCCGAGCGCGCCAGGCACCACACCTATTTCCGTGCCAGCACCCGCTGGATTGCTGATCACCTTTGCCCCAACGGCGACCAGTGATTTAGGCTCTTCCGGGCCAGAGACTTACCAGGCGGCCTCGTCCCCAGGTGGCTTGCGCGCGGCAATGCAGTGACACTCGAGGCCGAGATGAACCCGCCCATCCTCCGCCTGGTATGGCTCCACGGCCTTGGCGACAGCCTGCCAGATGTCTTGCTGCTGCTCGGGCGACTGCCCGTCGAGGAGCCTCACGATGTCCCGGGCAATATCCTGCAGGAAGTGGACATAGGCATCGGGTGAGTCATGGACACATTCGCTGGCGACTTGCTCGAGCGCTATCTGATCGAAGCCCGCCGCCTGGAACCGCCGCTCGAGGTCCGCGCTGTCGGCAAGCCGGAAGATATTCGGTTCGTCGGGATCCGGTGGCCCGACCCCGACCGCACGGCGCACCGTCGCGCCCGCCACCGACAGCAACGGCGACTTCGCGGGCTCGCTGAAAACCGCCATGGCAACGCGACCACCTGGCTTCAACAACTCATGGACCCGACTCAGACACGCATCCGGGTCGGCCATCAACATCAACCCCCACCGGCACAGGGCAGCGTCGAAACCGGCTTCCGGAATCTCCAGCACCTCACCGTTGCACGCGTAGAAGGAAACGTTCGTCATGCCAGCCTTGGCGACCCGTTCACGGGCCAGTGCAATCATCTCCGGCGAAAGGTCCGTCGCCACCACCGTTCCGCTGGAGCCCACCCGCTCGAGGATGCTCATCAAGGGCTCGCCATAGCCCGTGGCGATGTCGAGCACCTTGTGTCCGGCATCGAGTCGGGCCATGTCCACCAGCCGGTCGTTGATCACCTGGGCGGCCGATTCGATGGTTGGCGCCCACTTCTTCCAACCAGCGGCCACGGAGTCCCAGCCCCGACGGGCTGCCTCCGCCCCCTGTGCCGGATCGGATGAGTTCTCGGTCATGGCAGCTTCTCCACCTGAACCAGCGCCCTGCCTTGCGCAAGGCCTTGAACTTAGCTTAGCAGCAGTTCGGTAAGGCCTTGGCAAGAATGGCGTATTGGCGGAAAGGCCCTTTCCCGCTTGCCCCGCCCGCCCTTGGATGGAATTATTTTCTCCTGCGGCAATCTACGCTGCCGTGCCATACGAGAGGGAGGTCCAATGCACAAGGGTATCCATCATTCACTGTTAGCCATGGCCTGCGCCCTGCTGCTGGGTGGAGCCGCCGTTGCCGATGCCAGCGAGGACAAGGTCTTCGGTTGGGTGGAAAAAGCGACCGTCGAACCTTGGGGTGTGGAAGTGAAGGCCAAGCTCGACAGTGGCGCCCTGACCTCGTCGCTGGATGCTCGCGATATCGAACGCTTCGAAAAGGACGGCGAGGAGTGGGTGCGCTTTCGACTCGAACTCGAAGACGAGGATAGCGGCGAGGTGACCACCGAGACGCTCGAGCGGCCGGTCAATCGCAAGCTCCTGCTGCGCGGTGCCGGTGGCGAGACCCACCGGGTCACGGTGATCATGACGATCTGTGTCGGCGACACCCTCTACGAGGAGGATTTCAGCCTGCGCAACCGGGAGAACATGCTCTACCCGGTGCTGCTGGGACGGCGCACCATCGAGCACCTGGGACTCCTCGACGCGACCCGGACCTTCCAGCATCAACCCGAGTGCGATGACGATTCGCCGCGGGTCGCCTATGAGGACGATGACTGAGAAGCGACACGCGGCCTTCTCCATCGCCTGACAGGAGCATCGCTAGCTGTACAATACGTGTATAGAATGATGCGAACCGATGCCGATACGGATGGGCTGCGAGTCCGGGTGCCTGGCACCGCGGGTCCGGCCCCGCCTTCCCACGCTGATTCATGGAGGTCGAAGCGTGCTTCAATCGCGCCTTGTCTGCCTGCTGGCGAGCTGGATGCTGATGACACTGATGGTCGTCAGCCTTCCCCTCCAGGCCCAACAGAACGAACCCCCTGCCGATGCCTCCACCTACTCGACACTGGCCGACCTGCTCGAGAACGAGCAGGCCCGCAACAAGCTGATCGAGCAGTTGCGCAGCCTGGCCTCGCAAACCGAGGGCGCCGCTCCCCAGCAGGACAACGGGGAGAAATCGTCATCGGCGCCAAGCGGCCAGACTGACAAGCAGGCCTCGCTGCCGCGGCGCCTGGCGGAAGCCACCAGCACTATCGCCGGCGATATCGGCGGGCAGTTCAACCGCCTGATCAAGGCC
This sequence comes from Litchfieldella rifensis, assembly GCF_042646605.1. Taxonomy (NCBI): domain Bacteria; kingdom Pseudomonadati; phylum Pseudomonadota; class Gammaproteobacteria; order Oceanospirillales; family Halomonadaceae; genus Litchfieldella; species Litchfieldella rifensis. Next base: position 63,231 of record NZ_JBHRUG010000037.1, read on the forward strand.
ATCGGTGCACTGTTCAGCGGCGAGGCGGCGGCGGGAGAAGGCGCCTTCGACAGGGGCGCCTTCTTCAATGCGGCGCTCAACCTGGCGCTGGTGATTCTCGCCACCTTCGCGTTGTTCCTCGGCTTCCGGCGCCTCGCCAAGCCGGGCTTCGCCCGCATCAGCCAATGGTCGCAGCTAGGCGATGGGCTCACGCCGGTCCTGCGCCTGGTGATCGCCGTGGCCGCCGCCGCAGCGATCGACGTGGTGGTCGTGGCCCTGGCGTATGTCGGCGGCAACCTGATTGCCACCTTTGCCATCGGTGAGAGTGGCGAACTCTCGACCCGGGCCTCGCTGTTCCTGAACGCCTTCCTGATCATCGAGCTGCTCAAGGCCGCGGTGCGCATGCTGTTCTCGTCGCGCTATGAAGGCCTTCGCCTGCTGCCGCTCACGGCAGCGGATGCCAGCTACTGGAACCGTTGGATTGCCCGCCTGATCGGCCTGGTGGGGTATGGCCTGATGGTGGTGGTGCCACTGCTCAACTATTACCTGTCGCCGGCGCTGGGCCAGGGCATCGGCACGCTGATCATGCTCGGCGCCTTCGTCTACGCCGTGACCGTGGTGCTCAAGAATCGCCTCAAACTACGCCAGGCCATCGAAGCCAAGGCCGAAGCGGCGACCATGAGTGCCACACGCCTGTCGCTGCGGCTATTCGCCCGGGCCTGGCATTGGCTGGCCATCGCCTATTTCCTGATGGTGCTGCTGGTGACCCTGGTTCGCCCGGCCGACGCACTCCCCTTCGTGATGCTGGCCACGCTCAAGACACTGCTGGTCGTCGGCGCTGGCATTCTGCTTTCCAGCCTGCTGACGCAGACCATCGGCCGACGCATCACCCTGCCCGAGGATCTGCGCCACAAGCTGCCGAAGCTGGAACCACGGCTCAATTCCTACATCCCCAACGCATTGCGGGTGATCCGGGCAATCATTCTGATCATCGTCGTCATGCTGGTGCTGAGCGCCTGGGGCGCCTTCGACCTCAGTGCCTGGTACGCTTCCCAGTCTGGTCGTGATCTGATCGGTAGAGTCGTCAGCATCGGCGTGATCCTGGTCGTGGCTGCAGTCATCTGGCTCACCTTGGCCAGCCTGATCGAGCATCGCCTGAGTCCTGATGCGGGAGGTGGCGAGCCGTCAGCACGGGCCAGAACCCTGCTCAGCCTGTTCCGCAACGCCCTGGCCGTTGCCATCATCACCTTGACGGCGATGATCGTGCTCTCGGAACTCGGCATCAACATCGGCCCACTGATCGCCGGTGCCGGGGTACTCGGCCTGGCGATCGGCTTTGGCGCCCAGAAACTGGTGCAGGACATCATCACCGGTGTCTTCATCCAGGTCGAGAACGCCATGAACACCGGCGACGTGGTCACCGTAGGGGGTATCACCGGTACCGCCGAGCGGCTGAGCATCCGCTCGGTCGGTATCCGCGACCTGTCGGGCACCTATCACATCGTGCCGTTCTCCAGCGTCGACACCGTGTCCAACTACATGCGCGAGTTCGCCTACCATGTCGGCGAGTACGGCATCGCCTACCGTGAGAACATCGACGAGGCCATTGTCAGGCTGCGCGAGGCCTTCGACGAGTTGGCCAATGACGACGAGCACAAGATGAACCTGCTGGCACCGCTGGAAGTGGCCGGCGTTATCGCCCTGGCCGACAGTTCGGTGAACATCCGCGTGCGCATCAAGACCACACCGGGCACCCAGTGGGCGACCGGCCGCGCCTACAATCGCCTGGTCAAGATGCACTTCGATGCCGCCGGGATCGAGATCCCCTTCCCACACACCACGCTGTACTTCGGCGAGGACAAGGACGGTACCGCGCCACCGGCCCGCTTGCACGTCGCACGGGAAGCGCGTCCCAGCACCGATGACGGCCAGGACTACAGTGACGACCCTCGCGCCCAGCCCAACCCGAAGTTCAAGGGCGACTTCGACGAGGATTGACGCTACCTCATCCCATCATGAAACAGGGGGCTGCCGGATGGCAGCCCCCTGTTTCATTGGCGGTACCGGCGCGCCGGCTTGGTTCAGTGCGTGGTGACCAGCATCACCACGCTGAGCGCCGCCGAGGCCCACATCGCCGGCTTGATCTCCTCGAAGCGCCCAGTGAAGACCTTGATCAGCACGAAGCTCAGGAAACCGAAGGCGATCCCCAGGGTGATCGAATAGGTCAGCGGCATCAGGATGATCGCCAGAAAGGCCGGGAAGGCCTGGTCGTAGCGGGTCCAGTCGATCTTGGTGATCGGCGCCAGCATGAACAGGCCGACCAGCACCAGGGCCGGCGCGGTGGCGATGCTCGGCACCAGCGACAGCAGCGGCGACAGGAACAGGAACGGCAGGAACAGCACGGCGATGACCACCGCCACCAGACCGGTACGACCACCCTGTGCCACGCCGGCACCGGACTCGATGAAGGTCTGGGCGGCGCTGGTGCCCAAGGGCGCGGCGACCATCGAGGCGAAGGCATCGACCGTCATCGAGCGCTTGAGGTTGCGCGGATTGCCGTCCTTGTCCTTGAGATTGGCCGACTCCGACAGCGCCATGAAGCACGACAGGGCGTCGAAGAAGTTGGTGAACAGCATCACGAAGATGAACGGTAGATAGGCGACCTTCAGCGCCCCCCAGATGTCGACCTGCATCACCGCGCTGAAGTCGGGCCAGGCGGCCAGGCCGCTCCACTCGACGACCACTTCACCGCCCCACAGGCGGCCCATGGGCGTGGCCAGCAGCGTGGTCAGGGCGATGCCCAGGATCAGCGCGCCGTTGAAGCGCAGGATCACCATGATCGCCGTGGCCATCATGCCGATGAAGAAGGTGATCAACGACGGCTCCAAGCTGCCCAACGACACCAGGGTGGCCTCGCTGCCGACGATGAAGCCGGCGTTCTTGAAGCCGATGAAGGTGATGAACAGGCCGATGCCACAGGTAATCGCATAGCGCAGCGAGGCCGGGATCGCCTCGATGATCGCCTTGCGCACATTGAACATCGCGAGCAGGGCGAACAATACCCCGGACCAGAACACACAGCCCAGTGCCACTTCCCAGGACAGGCCGGCACCGAGCACCAGGGTATAGGTGAACAGTGCATTCATGCCCATGCCCGGCGCCACCAGGATCGGGTTGCGTGCGTAGAGGCCCATCGCCAGGCTGCTCATGAAACTGATCAGCACGGTGGCCGACAGGGCCGCGGAGAAGGGGATGCCGGCGTCGCTGAGGATGGCCGGGTTGACGACGATGATGTACATGGAGGCCAGAAAGGTGGCGATCCCCGCCAGGATTTCCGTACGCAGGGTGGAACCGCGCCGGCGGACTCCGAAGTAGGTGCTCAGCCAGTGCTCCTGTGACGGCGATCCCGCAGCCGAGCGCAGGGAGGCCTCATGACGAGCGGTCGAGGTCTGTTCCATGGTGTTGTCCCATTGTTGTTGGAGTGGGTGTCAGCGAGTTGATCGATTGGTCAAGTTTTCGGTCACGAGGTACAGGGTAGGCAATTTTTGACCGATTGGACAACACGGTGGCGTGATGTTGCGTATTCGGGAAACGAATATGACCAGGGGACGTTCCGGCATAAAAAAGGGCGCCTTGCGGCACCCAGGAGAGCAAAGCGGTAGGCTCAGCGATTGATGTCGCTGGGCTGGGGTAACGAGGGTAGTGACTTGTCGAGCAGCTCCACGCTCTGGCGATAGTAGAGCTGGCTCTTGTTGTGCTCGCCGAGATTGGCATAGAGCCGGGCCAGCTCGGCGCACACCACGCCACTGGAACGCTGGCGCTGGCTGGCCTCGAAGTACTCCTGTGCCTTGCCCCAGTAGGCATTGCGCAACGACAGGCGCCCCAGGGTGAGCAGCAGGTCCGGGTCGTTGGGACGCTCCTGGAGCCATTTCTCGGCATACACCAATTGCCGCGCGGCATCGACATTGAGAAGCCCATAGCGCAACACCAGGCGATGATCCCAATGCTCCTTCAGCGAATGGCGCAGCAGGCGCTCGGCGATGCCCTCCTCGCCGCCACGCACCAGGGCTTCGGCATACAGCACCACCAGCTCGACGTCGCCACGCAGGTGGTCCGGCATGTCGGCCCACAGATTGCGCACCCGCTCGATATCATTGGGATTACGCGCCGCCTGGACGATCAATTCGCGATAGGCACGCTGCTCGAGCTCCTGACGCTCCTCCTGGGCGATCAACTGCTGACTGGCCAGGCGCGGTGTCAGCCGCCGCAAGCCATCCCAGTCGTTGACGCTGAGATAGGCCTGCTTGAGCAGCTTGAGTATCTGCGGGTGATCGGGAAGCTGTTTGTCGAGTCGCGTCAAGGTGGCCAGGGCCTCTTCGAACTGCTGGCGGTCCAGCATCAACTGGGCCTGCACCATGCCGACGGCGGTATCGGCCCCTTCAGTGCTCAGGTGGGCACGCTTGAGCAGCGTATCGGCCTGGTCGTAACGCCCCTGGTAATGTGCCGCCAGGGCCGCCGAAAGATAATTGACCAGCGGAGTGCTGGAATCGTCCGCGGCCTTGACCAGGGCCTTTTCGGCACGCTTCCAGCGTCCCTCGGCCAATGCCACCAGACCACGCACGGTACGTCTCATGGCCGTGCGATGACGGGTTCGGCTGTTCCATACCTTGAGCCGGCTCACCGGATGGCGCAGACGCGCCACCACTCGCAACGAAAAATGCAGCGCCAGGAAGGCCGCCAACAGCAGGATCAGCCCGAACCAGAACGAGGTCTGCAGCGACGTATCGCCGACTCGTATCAACCAATAGCCGGGCACCGCGTGCATCAACTGCCCGAACAAGGCCCCGATGGCGAGGCCGAAGACGACGAGGAGAATCAGCTTTCTCATGCTTCATCTCCCTGCTCGTCCTGAGCCGGCGACTCGAAGCGACGCTCGATGAAGGTGGCCAAGGCTTGCTGGGAGCCGCTGATGTCCGGCAATTCGGGACGTACCGTTGCCTCGCGCAGTTCGTTCAGACGCTTCAGCGTGGCCTCGACACCGCTACGGTCGGTGGCATAGTAGTCACGCACCATGGAGATCGCCTTGTCGAGGCTGGCCTGGTAGAGCTGGGGCTCCTCCTTGAGCAAGGCCAGTTGTGCCTGCTCGAGCACCAGGCGCACATTCTGACGCAGATAGGATTCCTGTTCCGGGGTGATCAGCGCCTCGAGCGCCTCGTCATGACGCCGGACCGTCACCAGTTCCTTGAGCTCGGACCCGAAGCGGGCCAGTTGCTGCTGCCAGGTGCCACTCAGCGGACCATTGTTGCCCCCTTGAGCGGCGATCTGCTCGACATCCTGCTTCAGCGGCAGCCGCGCGAGCTGTTGCTGCTGGGCGTTGAGGGACAGATACAAGCCGGTGCGGTCGATGCGCGGCACGGCCTCGAGTGCCGCCAGCTCGGAAGCAATCTCCCGGCGCACCGGCACCAGGGCGGGGTTGTCGGCATCGCGCAGACGGGCATCGGCGGTGCGCAACAGCGACGCGGCCCCCTCGACATCGCGTTCGAGTTGCAGACGCTGGTTGGCCAGACGCAGCAGATAAGCGGCCTCGGCATGCAACCATTCGCGCTCGTCGGTGTTCTGCTGGCTGGACAGCTCGTCGAGCACCCGGTCAAGGGTCTTGTCGACTTCACTGCGGTAGTCGCTGAAATCGCTACGCAGCGAGGCCAGGGCGTCGTCGAGCGCCGCTTGACGCTCGCGCTCGCTGGCATCGAAGCGCGACTCCAGATCGGCGATGGCCTCGGCATTGCTCTCGACCTCTGCCAGGCGTTGCTGGTGGGCCTCGAGGCGCTGCCAGCCATACCAGCCGACCAGCAGCGTGGCAACGGCCAGCAAGATCGCCAGCACCAGGGCCGCGGCACCAAGTCGCTTGCCAGCCTGACCACCATCGCCCGTCGTGCCCCCACCGGAAGCACCGCCACCGCCGGCAGCCCCACCCGAAGGCGGCGTCTTGCCGGTCTCCGATGGGGTTTTACTGGCACCTGACGCCGGCTCATCGCCGGCGGAAGCAGTGGCCGCCTTCTTGCCGGCACTGTCGGGCTGCTCGTCGGTACGGGCAGGCTTGTCATCACCGGCGGACGGCTTGTCGCCCCCTCCCGTCGGCGCCTGGCCGGAATCCGTCTGGTTGGCCGCACTCTTGCCCCGTCGCCGGTTACGCGAACGCGAGCGCGGCGACTTCCCGCTTTCCGGCTGGTCGTTTTCCGGCGCGGAGGAAGCGGGTTCCGACGCGGTTGCACCAGAGGTCTCGGAGGGTGCCGATGTCGACGCGTCCTTGTCCGAGTGAGAGGCATCTGCGCCGCTGGGCGCCTGCTGTTCGTCCTGATCGTGTTGTTGCTTGCTCATCTGTCGCTAGCCTTTTTCAAGATCGTCGTGATCGACATCGGCATCATCCAGGTCGCAGGCCTCGGCAACCGCCGCCGCCAAGGCGGCCGGCGTGGCCCCCGACGCTACACGTAGGTCGCGGAATCCCAGGCTGCCGGCCAGTGTAGCCAGACGCTGACTGGAAATGATCAGCGTTCGGTTCAGCGTGGCTTGCGTGCACCATCCTGCCAGATGTTCGAGCATTTCTCCGCTACTCACCACCAGCGCCGCAAAGTCGCCTCGTGCCAACATCCCGGCGCTGGCATCATCCGGCGCCACCAGGATACGTCGATAGAGTGCCAGACGCGTGAGACGCGCGCCACGCGTCTCGAGGGTATCGGCCAGTAGCGGGCGACCTCCTTCGCCTGCCACCAGCAGTATCTTCTGCTCATCGAGCGCCTGCAGCGAGGGCAGTGACAACAGCGTCTCGCTGGAGTCGCCCTGACCGGTCGGCGGGACATGCACACGCACGCCTAGCCGTTCGTGCAGCACTTCGGCGGTGGCGCCACCGACGGCATAGTAGTGCGGCCCCACGGGCAACTGCGGCCAATAACGGTCCAGCGCCTCGGCCAGGCACTCGGCGGCGAATGGGCTGATCACCACCGCCTTGGCGAACTGGTCGAAGTCAAGCCACGCGCTGCGCATGGCCTGGGTTTCGGGCAGGACCTCCTGACGCATGACCTCGAGCGGCATGGCTTCGGCCCCCAGCGCCGTGATGGCGCGCACCAAGGGCACGGCCCGCCGGCCTGGCCGTGTGATCACTATCCGTGGCCGAGTGCCCATTCACGCGTCGCCATAGACCTGGGCCAGAATCTCGCCGGCGCCCTGCTCGAGCAGGTCTTCGGCGACCCGCACGCCCAGCGTCTCCGGCTCGCTGGCGTCTCCTCGACCCTCGGCGCGCAATACCCGAGTTCCCTCGGGGTTGCCGACCAGACCACGCAACCACAGGGTCCGGCCATCGTCCTCGAACACCGCATGGCCACCGATGGGTACTTGGCAGCCCCCGTCGAGCCGTGTGTTCATGGCCCGCTCGGCACGCACCCGGGTCGCGGTGGCGAGGTCGTCGAGCGGGGCCAACAGCGCGATCAGCTCGGCATCGTCGCTGCGACATTCGATTCCCAGCGCGCCCTGGCCACAGGCCGGCAGGCACACCTCGGGAGGCAGTTCCGTGGCCACCCGCTCGCCCAGCCCCAGGCGCCTCAGGCCGGCGGTGGCCAGGATGATGGCGTCGAACTCCCCGGCATCGAGCTTGCCCAGGCGCGTCTGTACATTGCCGCGCAGGGTCCGGATCTCCAGGTCGGGACGCGCCTCGCGCAACTGCAATCCACGGCGCAGGCTCGAGGTGCCGATCCGCGCGCCCTCGGGCAACTCGTCGAGCGCGCGGTAGTCGTTGGAAACGAAGGCATCGGTGGGCTCGGCGCTCTCGAGAATCACCGACAGGCCCAGTCCTTCGGGAAAATGCATGGGCACGTCCTTCATGGAGTGCACGGCGATATCGGCGCGGCCGTCGAGCATCGCCTCTTCCAGTTCCTTGACGAACAGTCCCTTGCCACCCACCTTGGCCAGCGGCGTATCGAGGATCTTGTCGCCGCGGGTGGACATCGCCACCAATTCCACCTCGAGCCCGGGGTGGACGGCCTGCAGCCGGTCACGCACATGTTCGGCCTGCCACAAGGCCAGGCGGCTCTTGCGAGTGGCGATACGCAGGGTGTTGTCGGCGCGCACGGTGATCTCCCTGTGGGCGGGCACGGTCCGTCGGACCGTTCCGGTGGATAAAGCAGTGGTCAAAAGCCAGTGTCGCGTGGGCGGCCTGTCTTCCATCGCCCCCTATCATAAAGCACGCGCCTGACCAGGAAAAATGTCCCACCACGACCCTGGCGCATTACCCTGCATCGACCCTCGCCTGCCGGGCCGACTCTGGTACACTTCTCTGCAACTCCTTACGTCAACAATGCAGGATATCCAGTTCGATGTCGCAGCCAACCAATCAGTCCTGGGGCGGGCGTTTCAGCGAGCCCACCGACGCCTTCGTCGAGCGCTTCACCGCCTCGGTGGACTTCGACCGGCGCCTCGCCCACCACGACATTCAGGGTTCCATTGCCCACGCCACCATGCTGGCCCGGGTCGGGGTGTTGAGCGACGAGGAGCGCGACACCATCATCGCCGGGCTCCAGGAAATCGACCAGGAAATCGCCGCCGGCACCTTCGCCTGGTCGGTCAAGCTCGAAGACGTGCACATGAACATCGAGGCACGCCTCACCGAGAAGATCGGCATCACCGGCAAGAAGCTGCACACCGGCCGCTCGCGCAACGACCAGGTGGCCACCGACATCCGCCTGTACCTGCGCGATGCGATCGATGCGGTGGACAGCGAGCTGATTCGCCTGCGCGAAGGGCTGATCGAGCTGGCCGCCCGCGAAGCCGATACCATCATGCCAGGTTTCACCCATCTGCAGACCGCGCAGCCGGTGACCTTCGGTCACCATCTGCTGGCCTGGCAGGAAATGCTCGCGCGGGACCAGGAGCGCCTGCGCGATTGCCGGGGACGTGTCAACGTGCTGCCACTGGGTGCCGCGGCACTGGCGGGTACCACCTATCCCATCGACCGTCACGTCACCGCGGAACTGCTGGGCTTCGCGCGTCCCGCCGAAAACAGCCTGGACGCCGTCAGTGACCGCGATTTCGCCATCGAGTTCACGGCCTTCGCCAGCCTGCTGCTGATGCATCTGTCGCGCATGAGCGAGGAACTGGTGCTGTGGACCAGCGCCCAGTTCGACTTCATCGATCTGCCCGATCGCTTCTGCACCGGCTCCTCGATCATGCCGCAGAAGAAGAACCCGGATGTGCCCGAGCTGGTGCGCGGCAAGACCGGGCGCGTCTATGGTCATCTGATGGGCCTGCTGACGCTGATGAAGTCGCAGCCGCTGGCCTACAACAAGGACAATCAGGAAGACAAGGAGCCGCTGTTCGACACGCTCGACACCGTGCTGGGTTGCCTCAAGGCCTTCGCCGACATGGTGCCGGCCATCGAGGCCAAGGCCAACAACATGTACGAGGCGGCGCGCAAGGGCTTTTCCACCGCCACCGATCTGGCCGATTACCTGGTATGCCGCGGCGTGGCCTTCCGCGATGCCCACGAAATCGTCGGTCAGTCGGTCGCTTACGGTATCCGCAAGAAAAAGGATCTGTCCGAGATGACGCTCGACGAGCTCAAGCAGTTTTCGGAGGAGATCGAATCCGACGTCTTCGAGGTGCTGACGCTGGAAGGCTCGGTCGCCGCACGCAACCATATCGGCGGCACCGCCCCGGACCAGGTCCGCGCCGCGGCGCAACGTGCCCGTGACGCCCTGGCCAGCCTCCGCGAGGAGCGTTGAGATGCGCTGGCTTGTCACCACCACTCTGCTGGTGATGCTCGCCGGCTGCGGCCAGAAAGGCCCCCTCTATCTGCCTGGCGACGAGGCGGCGGCGGAACGCTACGGCACTGGCGCAGCACGCGAGGAAGCAGACGACGACGATAGCCGCAGCGGCGGTGATACCACCAGCGACAGCGAAGACGAGAACTGAGCATGGATCATTTTGAATACCGCGACGGCGTCCTGTTCGGCGAGGACGTGCCCCTGGAGAGCATCGCCGAGCGCTATGGCACGCCCTGCTATGTCTACTCCAAGGCCACCCTGGAGCGGCATTTTCGCGCCTACACCGAGGCGCTGGGCAGTCATCCGCACCTGATCTGCTACGCGGTCAAGGCCAACTCCAACCTGGCGGTGCTGAACCTGCTGGCACGCCTCGGTGCCGGCTTCGACATCGTCTCCCAGGGAGAATTGGAGCGAGTGCTCGCCGCGGGAGGCGACCCCGCCAAGGTGGTGTTCTCCGGCGTCGCCAAGCAGGCCGGGGAGATGGCCCGCGCGCTGGACGTCGGCATCAAGTGCTTCAATGTCGAATCGCTGCCCGAGCTCGAGCGGCTCGACCGGGTCGCCGGCGAACGAGGCAAGATCGCGCCGGTATCGCTGCGCGTCAACCCCGATGTCGACGCCCGCACGCACCCCTACATCTCCACCGGGCTCAAGGCCAACAAGTTCGGCATCCCCGTCGACGAGGCTTTGAACGTCTACGAAATCGCTGCCGGCATGGCCAATGTGCGGGTGGTGGGAATCGACTGCCACATCGGTTCGCAACTCACCGAACTCTCGCCCTTTCTCGATGCGCTGGACCGCTTGCTGGTGCTGCTCGACAAGCTTGCCGAACGCGGCATCGAGATCGAGCACCTGGATCTCGGTGGCGGCCTGGGCGTGCCCTATCAAGGCGAGCGTCCGCCGGCGCCTTTCGACTATGCGGCTTCGCTGCTCGAACGCCTGTCGCAGCGGGAGGGCAAGCGCCAGTTGCCGTTGCTGTTCGAGCCGGGCCGTTCGATCGCCGCCAATGCCGGCGTGATGCTGACCCGCGTCGAGTTCCTCAAACCCGGCGAGACCAAGAACTTCGCCATCGTCGACGCGGCCATGAACGACCTGATCCGCCCCGCACTGTATCAGGCCTGGCAGGCAATCCTGCCGGTCGATACGCGCGCGCCCCGCGAGCCGGGCATCTATGATGTCGTCGGACCGGTGTGCGAAACCGGTGATTTCCTGGGCAAGGATCGCGAGCTGGCGATTGCCGCCGGCGACCTGCTGGCGGTACGCTCGGCGGGTGCCTACGGTTTCGTGATGGCGTCGAATTACAACAGTCGCTCGCGCCCAGCCGAAGTCATGGTCGATGGCGACCGTAGCCACCTGATACGCCAGCGTGAGCGCCTCGAAGACCTGTGGGCCGGCGAGTCCCTGTTACCCAGCGATGGGCCGGAGGTCGATTGATGCTGCTGCACTTCACCAAGATGCATGGTCTGGGCAATGATTTCATGGTCGTCGACCTGGTCACCCAACGCGCGCGGCTACGCGACGAACAGATCCGGGCGTTGGCCGACCGCCACTTCGGCATCGGCTTCGACCAGCTGCTGGTCGTCGAGCCCCCTCTCGACCCGGACATGGACTTTCGCTATCGCATCTTCAATGCCGATGGCAGCGAAGTGGAAAACTGCGGCAACGGGGCACGCTGCTTCGCGCGTTTCGTGCGCGACCAGCGCCTGACCCACAAGCGCGAGATTCGTGTCGAGACCCGTGGCGGTCCCCTGACGCTGAGGAGCGAGGACGATGGCCGGGTAAGCGTCGATATGGGGACGCCACGCTTCGCCCCCGAGGCGCTGCCGTTCATCGCCGACGAGGAGTCTCTCACCCATGTCCTGGACGTCGAGGGCGAGTGCGTGACGATCGCCGTGGTCTCGGTGGGCAATCCGCATGCGGTGCTGCGCGTGGACGACGTGGACGACGCCCCGGTAGCCCATCTGGGGCCGTTGATCGAGGCCCACCCGCGGTTTCCCCAGCGGGTCAATGTCGGCTTCATGCAGATCGTCTCGCGCCAGGAAATCCGCTTGCGGGTGTTCGAGCGCGGCAGCGGCGAGACCCTGGCCTGCGGTACCGGCGCCTGTGCCGCCGTGGCCTGCGGCATCCGCCAGGGCCTGCTGGACAGCCCGGTGACCGTGCACCTGCGCGGCGGCGACCTGACCATCACCTGGGCCGGCGGCGTCGCCAGCCTGCTGATGACCGGTCCCGCCGAACGTGTCTTCGATGGTCGGGTGGCGCTGAGCTGACCCTCACACCCCCCTTGCGACAGGAGAACTTCGCATGCCTCGAGCCCAGGCTCCCGAACCGCGTCAGACGCTGGATCCCGATCGGGTCGCCCAATGGCTGGCCCGACACCCCGACTTCTTCGTCGGTCGCGAGGGCCTGCTGCAACAACTCAAGGTGCCGCACCCCGAGGCGCGGGGTGCGACCTCGCTGCTCGAGCGCCTGATCCACGACCTGCGACAGCGTGCCGAAAACGCCGAGTGGCGCCTCGAGCAGCTCCTCGAGTCGGCGCGACACAACGAAGCCCAGTATCGCCGTACCCGCGAGCTGGTACTCGCCCTGCTCGAAGCCGAGGACAATGATGCCTTGGGCCAGGCGCTGGCGACCCAGCTCGCCGAACGCTTCCGCACCCCGGCGGTGGCCTTGTGGTGTCCCGCCTCGCTGACCGACCAGGAACCGCATCCGCCCCAGGCGCCGCGCCATGTGCTCGACGATGCCGCCGGTCTGCGCCTGGCGGCATTGCTCGACGGCCGCACCAGCCGCTGCACGCGCCTGAGCCGCACCGACTGGCAACGCCTGTTGCCTCACGCCCAGCCCCCGGAACAGGCCGGCTCCTGCGCCTTGACCCGCCTGACCCTGGGCGAGCCGCTGGGCTACCTGGTATTGGCCAGCCCCGATCCGGAATACTTCCGCGCCAGTCTCGACACCCTGTTCACCGAGTATCTGGGCGAAGTCGTGGCGCGGCTGCTGGTGCGACTGGCCGAGCGACGGCATGGTTGAGGGCCCCCGCATGGCGGAGTCGGCGCTCGGCGCCGATATCGAGGCGTTCCTCGCCGAGTTGCTGCGTACCGCCAGCCCAGCGACGCTCGACGCCTATCGCCGCGACCTGGCTGCTTTCGCCGCCTTTGCCGGCGAAAGCGACCTGCCCGGCTGGCAGGCGCTGGACGTCGCACTGCTGCGCCGCTTTCTGGGCCGCGAGCGCAGCCGCGGCCTGGCGCCGCGCAGCCTGGCCCGGCGCCGTGCGGCGCTATCGCGCTTCGCCGACTACCTGGTTCGTATCGGGCGCCTTACCCACAACCCGGTCAGCCTGACCCAGGCCCCGCGGCAACCCAAGCATCTGCCTCATCCGTTGGATGTCGACCGATTAGCGAGCTTTCTGGATACCCCGCATGACGGCTCGCCGCTGGCGCAGCGTGACCAGGCCATGCTCGAACTGCTGTATTCCAGCGGCCTGCGCCTGGCCGAACTGGCGGCGCTGGACCTCGGCCACCTCCAGCCCACCCGTGTGCGGGTGCTGGGCAAGGGCAGCAAACCGCGTCAGGTGCCGGTCGGCCGTCGCGCCCAAGAGGCGCTCGCTGCATGGTTGAAGGTCCGCGGACAGTTGGCGGCAAGCGGCGAAACCGCTCTGTTCGTCGGAGTACGTGGCCAGCGTCTGGGGCATCGCGCCATCCAGCAGCGCCTGGCGCACCTGGCCAAGGAGCGGGGGTTGGCCGAGCATCTGCATCCACACAGGCTGCGGCACTCTTTCGCCAGCCATTTGTTGGAGTCCAGCCAGGACCTGCGCGCTGTTCAGGAATTGCTCGGTCATGCCAACCTGTCGACGACCCAGATCTACACCCGGCTCGACTGGCAGCACCTGGCAGCCAGCTACGATGCCGCCCACCCGCGGGCGCGGCGCAGTGAAACTCGAAAGAAAAAGAAATAAGCCTAACCATCGATCCTGGCAGTGATCCACTCCATAAAGCTCTTCACTTTGGTGACCTCTCCCATGTTTTCCGGGCAAGCCATATAGTACGCATCACGACTTTTCAGAGAAAAGTGCCAGGGAATGATCAGCTTCCTCTCCTCCAGTTCCTCGGTCACCAGGAACCTGGGAATCAAAGCGACGCCACACCCCGCCTGGGCAGCGCGAATCGCCATATAGAAGGTATCGAAGCGAGGCCCATGATAGCTATGCTCAGTATAATGGCCTTGCGCCTCGAACCAATCGTGCCAAGCTTCTGGCCGTGTGGCACTCTGCAACAAGACGAGTTGCGTCAATTGCAAGGGATCATCAAAAGGCGTTTGCGGAGCGATTGAGGGCGAGCACACAGGCACGACCTCTTCATCGAGTATCTTGACACATTCGGTCTTTGGCCAAGCCCCATGTCCATAAAAGAAAGCAACGTCCACCCGCTCCTTCTCCATATCGAACGGTTCCACACGATTGGTGATATTTAGATATATCCCGGGATGCGAATATCTAAAACCATTAAGCCTCGGTATCAGCCATCGCGCCCCAAACGTAGGCAACGTGGTGACATTAAGCACCTCGCTTTCCCCGCCGTAAGACAGCATATACCGGGTAGACATCTCGACCTGGGCAAGAATCTTGCGCGCCTCCGTCAAATACAAGGAGCCTTCAGGGGTCAATTGAAGCCGCTTTCTCACCCGTCTGAAAAGCTTATGCTCAAGCGCGGCTTCCAGTTGAGCCACCTGCTTGCTCACGGCACTTTGTGTCAGGCTCAGTTCCTCTGCCGCGCGAGTGAAGCTCAAATGGCGAGCAGACGCCTCGAAGCATTGCATGGAGGACAGTGAGGGTAAGTGCCTGCGATTCATGAGAAAACCCGATTCATGAAAATTAGGAATGATGTCTATCTTAAACGTCGTTTGCCCGCGGTCAAGACCCCCATCGATACTGAACCGGACCCCTCACGCGTCAACAAGAACGATAGGAGAAAGAATGATTGACTCTATCATGAAACGCCTCGGCGTCTCTCACGACCTGTACCGGAATGGGAATTACACGGTTAGAACTCCCATTGATGGCAGCGTTATTGGACAAGTGTCGCTGGAAGGCGCTGAGGCTGTTGATGAACGGATTGCCAAAGCCCAGCAGGCCTTCGAAGCCTGGAGGAAAGTGCCCGCTCCTCGTCGCGGCGAACTGGTAAGGCTCTTTGCACAGCAGCTACGCGATCATAAAGAAGATCTGGGCCAACTGGTCACCTGGGAGTGCGGAAAGATCCTCCAGGAAGGGTTGGGGGAAGTTCAGGAAATGATCGATATCTGCGATCTCGCGGTTGGCCAATCACGGCAGCTCTTTGGGCTGACCATCGCCTCTGAGCGTCCCGGTCACCATATGCGCGAATCCTGGCACCCCCTGGGTCCGATCGGCCTGATCACCGCATTCAACTTCCCGGTAGCGCCATGGGCATGGAACGCTGCGCTGGCCCTGGTCTGTGGCAACAGCCTGCTGTGGAAGCCCTCCGAGAAGACGCCGCTCTGCGCCCTGGCCTGCCAGGCCCTGCTGGAACGCGCCATGGAGGAGTTCGGCGACGATGCCCCGAAAGACCTCAGTCAGGTGATCCTCGGTGACCGAGATGCCGGCGAGCGTCTGGTAGATGACCCTCGCATCCCGCTCATCAGCGCTACCGGCAGCACCCGTATGGGCCGCGAGGTCGCGCCGCGTGTCGCCGCCCGCTTCGGACGCAGCATTCTCGAGCTGGGTGGCAACAATGCCATGATCCTGGCACCCAGCGCCGATCTGGACATGGCGGTGCGTGCCATTCTGTTCTCTGCGGTCGGAACGGCGGGGCAACGCTGCACGACACTTCGCCGCTTGATCGTTCACGAATCCATCCGTGACGAGGTCGTCGATCGCCTCAAGAAGGCCTACGCCAATATCTCCATTGGCGATCCCAGGGAAGGCTACCTGGTCGGCCCGCTGATCGACTCCCAGGCCTACGAGCAGATGCAGTCCGCTCTGGAGCGCGCGCGCCAGCAGGGTGCCAAAATCGTTGGCGGCGAGCGTCAGCTGGCCGAGTCCTACCCCGACGGCTATTACGTCTCCCCTGCCATCGTCGAGGTCGAGCAACAGGACGAGCTGGTCAGGCACGAGACGTTCGCCCCCATCCTATATGTCATGGGTTACCGCGACTTCGACGACGCCCTGGCCATGAACAACGACGTGCCTCAGGGCCTGTCTTCCTGCGTGTTTACTACCGATGTGCGAGAAGCCGAAACCTTCGTATCCGCTGTCGGTAGTGACTGTGGCATTGCCA
This sequence comes from Litchfieldella rifensis, assembly GCF_042646605.1. Lineage (NCBI taxonomy): Bacteria > Pseudomonadati > Pseudomonadota > Gammaproteobacteria > Oceanospirillales > Halomonadaceae > Litchfieldella > Litchfieldella rifensis. The sequence continues at coordinate 79,303 of NZ_JBHRUG010000037.1, forward strand.
ATGTCAACATTGGTCCGAGTGGCGCCGAGATCGGTGGAGCCTTCGGCGGAGAGAAAGAAACCGGTGGTGGGCGTGAATCCGGATCCGATGTCTGGAAGAGCTATATGCGCCGTCAAACGAACACGGTCAACTACTCTCGAGAGCTTCCACTGGCCCAAGGCATAAAATTCGATTGATTGATTGTCATACCCCCTGGGCTTGAAAGTACCCAGGGGGTATTCGCCTAGGAGTGGGCACCGGCATCGTCATCTGGAAAGAGGCTATCTTGATGGAAACACGTTGTTTATGGGAAGCCACATCCCGCGAATCACCTATCGTCTCTTCCATACTTGACTCACAGCAGGATGCCGACGTCTGTATCATCGGAGGCGGAATTACAGGTTTATCTACAGCGCTTCACTTGGCCGAGCAAGGCATTACAGTTTCGCTCATCGAAGCCAAGGAAATCCCCAGCGGTGGCTCGGGGCGCAGTGTCGGGTTGGTAAATGCAGGCCTCTGGATTCCACCGGATGATATTGTCAAGACGCTTGGCAAGGAAAGTGGAGAAAGGGTAAATGCTATCCTTGGCAACGCGCCCGGCGAAGTTTTCGACATAATCGAAAAGCACAATATAGCGTGTGATGCGACGCGCACTGGTACGCTGCACTTGGCACACAACGCCAAAGGAGCCAAGGAGCTGGCAAGGCGCCGTGATCAGTTACAAAGTCGCGGTGCTCCTGTAGAGCTTATCGGCAGTGACGACTGCCAAAGATTGACCGGGACCGAACGTATCGAGGGAGCGCTTCTCGATCGGCGGGCAGGCACGCTGAACCCTACTGCATACACAAGAGGGTTGGCTCGCGCGGCTCAGTCGGCCGGAGCGGACATTTACACACAGAGCCCAGTCCTGCGGGTGGACAGAGCCAAGGATGGCTGGCGTGCCACCACACCGAAGGGCAGTATCACGGCCCAAAGGATCGTACTGGCGACCAATGCCTACACCGAAGATGCTTGGAACCAGGTGCGCAACAACTTCTTCCCTGGATATTTTTTCCAAGTGGCATCCCGCCCGCTAGCGGATGATACCCTTCCCGATATCCTGCCTGAACGCCAGGGCGCATGGGACACACGCACCGTACTAAGCAGCATTCGCCGAGATAGCGAAGGAAGGTTGATCCTGGGTAGCCTGGGGCGTGGTGACGGCAAGCCCTTGTCATACATAAAGTGCTGGGCCAACCGTGTGAGAAAGCACTATTTCTCTCAGCTTGGAGAAGTGGAATGGGAGTGTACATGGACAGGAAGAATTGCCTTCACTCCCGATCACACGCTTAGGCTTTTCGAACCTGCGCCAGGCATATTGGCAGTCACCGGTTACAACGGGCGAGGCATTACTACGGGGACGGTAGTTGGAAAAGGGTTCGCGCATTACATAGTCAATAATGATGACCGACTTCTTCCATTGAAAATGCAACCATCCCGGCCGATTTCAGGAAGACAGCTATGGAAAGCCGCTTATGAAACCGGCTTCTCCCTGTACCATGCGGGACAGTGCCTCAAGATATTGATTTAGCAATTCATGGAACATTAAAAGGCCCTCCGAGGAGGGCTTTTTTGTATCATGGCACTTTGCAACCCCACCATGAAATTTTGGAATGTTGTGGGTGTTTTTTTCGTTTGTGTCTCACAGTTAGCATCTGCTTTGATATGAGTCATATGGCCTTGCTTTTGGAGAAACACCATGTCCCCCTGCGTTAGCCAGTCCTTGGGAATAATTCATCCGATCGTCCTCGAAAAAGGGCTGAATGCTGAGGCATGGGATAGCAGCGGAAAACGCTACATTGACTTTGTTGGCGGCATAGGCGTTCTTAACCTGGGTCACTGCCACCCCGCCATTACCGCCGCTGCCAAGAATCAGATAGACAAACTCATGCACTCGGCATTCAATGCTGTTCCTCATCGAGGATACTTGGATGTTGCAGAAGCGCTGCAGTCATTTATCCCGGTTGACTATTCGCTTTCCTGCATGCTGACGAACTCCGGTGCCGAAGCCACGGAAAATGCCTTGAAAATATCCCGGGCTGCCACCGGCAGGCAGGCCGTGATTGCCTTTGATGGCGGTTTCCATGGTAGAACACTCGCAGCGCTCAACTTGAATGGCAAGGTGAGTCCTTACAAGGTCGGATTGGGAACACTTCCTGGCCCCGTCTATCACCTGCCCTTTCCCAGTCCTGACGATGGGGCCAGTACCCAAGAGGCCACTCAGGCACTGGATAGGCTCTTCGAGGTCGAGATTCCGTCGGAGGAGGTCGCCTGCATAATCGTCGAGCCCGTCCAGGGTGAAGGCGGTTTTCGTTTGCTCGATCATGTCTTTGCAAAGCATTTGCGCAAGATCTGCGGCGAGCGAGGCATCGTTCTGATCGTGGATGAAATTCAATCAGGATTTGGAAGAACCGGGACCCGCTTTGCCTTTACTCACTTAGGCATCGAACCCGACCTGCTGCTGATGGGGAAAAGCATGGCTTCGGGACTTCCACTGGCTGCCGTGGCCGGGCGTACGAACCTGATGAACGTGCTTCCGAAAGGAGGACTGGGTGGAACATATTCTGGCAATGCCGTGGCATGTGCTGCGGCCAAAGTCGTTATGGAACACATGAGTGACGCCAACCTCGCTCAGTGGAAGCACACCCAAGAGTCTCTTTTATTGGAAACTCATGAGCGCTGGAAAAGAAGTCATCGTTTTCCCATGCTGGGGGCCATGACGGGTATTGGCTCGATGCGGGGCATCGTCTTTGAAGATACTCTCAATGCCACGGGGGCTGAACATTTAGCCACCTTGCTGAGTGCGGCCCGTCACGCGGGCGTCTTGCTGATGCCCAGTGGCAGGAAACGCAATGTCCTGCGATTACTCCCTCCATTGACCATCTCGCCAGAGCACCTGTCGGAAGGTCTATCCAAAATCGAGCAGGCCTTGGAAACGTTGCAGGCATGATCGCCAGGAGCCTGCCTGACTCGAAAATATCGTATCCGTTGCAAGCACTATTGGCAACACACAAGACTTTGGAAACCGAGTAATAGTATATAATCGATGAGGAAAAAGATGCTAAGCAGCCATCATGTATCACCCGACTTGATACGCGACATGTTTTCAAAAGCAATGTCTGAAATGTATCAAAAAGAGGTGCCACTATACGCCAATCTTCTTAACTTGGTGGCACAGGTAAACCACGCGGAGCTAGAGGATGATGAACAGCTACGCTCGAGAATGGAAAAAAGCGGTGAGCTTAACCGCTTAAGGGTCGAACGCCATGGTGCCATTCGAGTAGGCACTGCCGAAGAACTCTCCTTGCTACGCCGCCTTTTTGCAGTGATGGGCATGTATCCCGTCGGATATTATGACCTCACCGAAGCGGGAGTACCGGTACACGCCACAGCGTTTCGGCCGATCACCGAAGAGTCTCTGCAGAAAAATCCTTTCCGAGTATTCACTTCCCTGCTACGCCTCGATCTCATCGAGGACAAAAAACTCAGAAAAATAGCGTCAGAAATTCTGTCATCAAGAAACATATTCACAAAGCGGGCACTAGAGCTCATTGAGACGTGCGAGAGGCATAAAGGGCTTAGACTAGAGCAAACCGAAGAATTCGTTGCCGAGGCATTGGAAACCTTTCGCTGGCATAGCGATTCGACAGTGGACAAAGACACTTATGAAGCACTGCATGCCGAGCATCGCCTAATAGCGGATGTGGTATGCTTCAGAGGCCCTCATATCAACCACTTGACCCCTCGCACGCTGAACATTGATGAGGTACAAAGACTGATGCCCCTACATGGCATTTCACCGAAAGCCATCATTGAGGGCCCCCCGCGCAGGAATTGCCCCGTCCTGTTGCGACAAACAAGTTTCAAAGCTCTGGATGAGCCAGTTAACTTTTCAGGAGATCAGCAAGGCAGTCATACTGCTCGGTTCGGAGAGATTGAACAACGAGGGGCCGCGCTCACTCAAAAAGGGCGTGAGCTATACGACCATCTGCTACGTAAATCCCAAGCCCAGGGAAGGAAGATGGACAACAGCGAACATCAGAAAAACCTGAGGGACGCCTTCTCCGAGTTTCCCGACGATGAAGAATCACTGAGGAAAAAAGGATTGGTATTTTTCTATTACCAACCAACCTTTGATGTAAACGAAAAGACTGGAAAAGTGGAAAACCCCGACAGCCTGGAAGATTTGGTTCAGACAGGAACTGTTTCAGCGACGCCTATCACCTATGAAGATTTCCTGCCAGTCAGCGCCGCCGGTATATTCCGCTCAAACCTTGGAGAAGAAGCCAACGCCATGTTTGAAGGCAACCCCAACAAGGCGGAATTCGAAAGGCACTTGGGAACTTCTGTTAACGATGAGATAGAAATTTACGCGGAAATCGAAAGGAAATCCATCGCCGACACATTGAAACAAATCAACCAATAATATAAGCCAGCCTGGCCGAATCACAGCCAGGCTCATCTCAATGATGTATTCAGTCGATTGCTTTCATCGAACACATATGACAGCTTATGAGCCAAGCATGACGCACCCCGCCCAACGACGATCCCATGCCCTGAGAATGCCCGATGTCCACCCATGCCCCGCTCGACGCCCTGACCTTCGACCTCGATGACACCCTGTGGGACAACCGCCCGGTCATGGAACATGCCGAAAACGGACACTATGCCTGGCTCGACGAAGCCTTGGCCGCCTGGCATGGGGCTCATCTCGACCGCGAGGGACGCTACGGCGAGCGCTTCCCGCTGGCCGCCTACCAGGCGCGCCGCCTGGAACTGGCCCAGCGTCATCCCTTGCGTCGCGGCGATTTCACCTGGATTCGCGAACAGACGCTGGCCGAGCTGCTGGAGGAGTACGGCCTGCCGCGCAGCGCGGCACGCATGTGGGCGGCGGCGGCCATCGACCGCTTCCTCGACCTGCGCCACCGCCTGAGCCCTTACCCCGAGGTCGAGGCACTACTCGACGACCTGCGCGGCCGCTATCGCCTGGCGGCGATCACCAACGGCAATGCCGATTTGACGCGGCTGCCCTTGGCGGCTCACTTCCCGGTAAGGATAGCCGCCGGGGAAATGCTCGCGCCCAAGCCTGATGCACGCCCCTTCCTGGCCGCCTTGGCACGTCTCGGCAGTGCACCATCCCGGGCCCTGCACGTCGGCGACTCCTGGCGCGAGGATGTGCTGCCGGCCAGTCGCCTCGGCATGCGCGTGGCCTGGATCGATGTCCATGACGACCCCGAGCGCTCGCTGCCGGCCGGTGTCTACCGCCTGCGCCACGTGCGCGAGTTACCGGGCCTCCTGGCGCGGCTGGAAGCGGCAGCCCAAGGCGTGTTCACGCCTTCCTAGTCGCTTGCCAGCCATCCATCGAGACGATCGCGTGCCTCGTCGAGCCCCTGGCGCTTTAGGGCCGAGAATAGTTGCACGCTGACCAGGTCCTCCCATTCCCGCAGGCGGCTGCGTACCTGCTGCAGGGCGTTCTTGGCGGCGCCGCTCCTGAGCTTGTCGGCCTTGGTCAGCAGGATATGCACCGGCATGGCCTTGTCGTCGGCCCAACCCAGCATCATCTCGTCGAACTCGGTCAACGGGTGACGCACGTCCATGACCAGCACCAGCCCCCGCAACGACTGACGCTCGCGAAGATACTCGGCCAGGTGACGCTGCCATTCCAGCTTGACCTGCTCCGGCACCTTGGCGAAGCCATAGCCGGGCAGGTCGACCAGGCGGCGGGGCTCGCCGCCGGCCAGGGTGAAGAAGTTGATCAGTTGTGTGCGCCCCGGCGTCTTGGAGGTGCGCGCCAGCGCCTTCTGCTGCGTCAGGGTATTGATCGCACTGGACTTGCCGGCATTGGAACGCCCGGCAAACGCGACCTCGGCGCCCAGGTCGGCAGGGCACTGGGCCAGGGTCGGCGCACTGGTGAGGAAGCTGGCAGTCTGGTAGTTGAGACGCGACATGGCAATCGAGGATCCTGGCTGACGTACGACGTAAGTGTCCCGGGGCGGCGAGTGGCCTGCATTCACGTTCCTCAAGGGATCCGTTATAATGCAGCGTCTTTTGTCTGCGACCTGGGGCACGCTAGTGTACACCGTGCTCTTGTCAGCGGCGAACCGTCCGCAGCCTGTCGGTCGCTTGCTGGTCTTCAAGGCGGCTCAGCGTCGGTGCGCTAGAGAACCTGGGGCGCCCAGGGCGTTACCGGTTAACAACGAAACGGCATAGTGGATTAGCGATGAGAAAGTTACTGGCAAGCCTGGCAATTACCATGGGCGTCGTTGGCGTGGCCCACGCACAAATGGAAGGCGACCCCGCGGCGGGCCGTGAGAAGGCCCAAACCTGCGCCGCCTGTCACGGCCAGCAAGGCATCAGCCCCTCCGGCACCTTCCCGAACCTGGCGGGTCAGCAGGCCTCCTATCTCGCCAAGCAGATCATGCAGATCCGCGATGGCGATCGCGTCGTGCCGCAGATGGCCGGTCAGGTCGATGACTTCTCCGATCAGGATGCCTGGGACGTCGCCGCCTTCTTCGCCAACCAGGACCCCAACCTGGGCGAAGCCGACCCCGACGAGGAGTTGGTGAACCGTGGCCGCGAGTTGTACCGCGCCGGTGACATGGCCAAGGGCATTCCCGCCTGCGCCGCCTGCCATACGCCCACCGGGGAGGGGATCGGCACTGCCGCTTACCCGGCCCTGTCCGGGCAGCATCGTGAATATACCGTGTCGACCCTGCAGAAGTTCGCCGCCGGCGAGCGCACCAACGATCCCAATGCCATCATGCGTGATATCGCCGCCAAGATGAGCGATGCCGACATGCAAGCGGTGGCCAATTATATCTACGGCCTGCATTGACCGCGGTAACGAGCGATGGAGTCACGGAGGGCGGCCTGGGGCCGCCTTCCGTCGTTTTGCCGAGACCGGGAACCATCGCCAGTGCGGTACGCTCAAAGCCGACGGCGCGACATGTCACTCGGCAACTGCCCGGCAGCGTCGTTTCCTGTTACCGTCTACGGGTATTCCGATCGAGCCCGTCAAGGAGTGTTTTTGCATGTTCAAGATAATGGTTGCCGCACTCGCCGGTCTTAGCCTGTCGACCCTGGCCTCGGCCCAATCGTTGGTCGAGGGCGAACATTACCAGGTACTCGATGAGGCAGTGCCCACCCAGGTCGAAGAGGGCCAGATCGAAGTGACCGAGGCCTTCTGGTATGGCTGCCCCCACTGCTACAGCCTGGAGGACCCGCTCAACGCCTGGGTCGCCGAGCAGCCCGATGACGTGACCTTCCTGCGCATGCCCGCCACCATGGGCGGCGACTGGAACAAGCATGCCACCGCCTTCTATGCTGCCCAGGAGTTGGGTATCCTCGAGGAGATGCATGACGATTTCTTCGACGCCATCCACCAGGACGGTCGCGATCTCACCGACATCGACGATATCGCCGAGTTCTTCAGCGACTATGGCGTCAGCGAGGAGGAGGCCCGCCAGGCGCTGACATCCTTCGGCGTCAAAAGTCAGGTCAACCAGGCCCATGCCCGCATGCGCGCCTTTGAGCTGATGGGGGTTCCGGCACTCATCGTCGATGGCCGTTACGTGATCAGCCCATCGAGCGCCGGCAGTCTCGAGAACATGCCGAAGATCGCTGCCGCTCTGATCGAGAAGGTTCGTGACGACAGGAACCCGTAAGTTGGGCCGGGCCGACGGAAGATCGCCGCTGCCGACCCCCGGTCATCTGCGCTTGCTGACCTTCAATCTGCAGGTCGGCATCCAGACGTCGGCCTATCACCACTACCTGACGCGCAGCTGGCAACACCTGTTGCCGCATCCCAAGCGGATGCGCCGCCTGGACATGATGGGCGAGGTGCTGAGCCAGTTCGACATCGTCGGCCTGCAGGAGGTCGATGGGGGCAGTTTTCGCTCCGGCAACATCAACCAGGTGGAATACCTGGCCAGCCGGGCCGGCTTTCCCCACCACTTCCAGCAGCTCAACCGTAACCTGGGCCGTGTCGCCCAGCACAGCAACGGCCTGCTGTCGCGCATGCACCCTTCGCGCATCGAAGAGCATCGTCTCCCCGGCACCTTGCCGGGGCGCGGTGCCATCCATGCCCGTTACGGCGACGACGAGGATGCCCTGCACCTGTTCGTCGCCCACCTGGCACTGAGCCACCGCGCCCGCATCCGCCAACTCGACTACCTGAGCGAGATCATCACCCCGCTGCGTCATGTGGTGGTGATGGGCGATCTCAACTGCACGCTGGAGCAACTCCATTCCCATTCACGCTTCTGCGCGTCATTGCCCCTGCATCCGGTACGTCCACTGTTGAGCTACCCGTCCTGGCAGCCGCGCCGCGCACTCGATCATATCCTGCTGTCCGACTCGCTGGTGGCCCGTGACGTGCGCGTGCTCGATCAGTTGTTCTCCGACCACTTGCCGATCGCCGTCGACGTGCTCTTGCCCAGCGCCTGCCACAAGACACTGTCGGGGCTTTTGCATCCCGACAAGCACTGATGGCTCGCTTCCAGGAGCCGCCATCGAGCGCGGGGGATGACGATTGACGCTCGATCGGCGATGATTGCGCTCCACTGTTTTCCTCGAGAGGCCCCATGAATCGCGCGACTCGCGAGCCGACGCTGCTCACCCGGCTCGATGCCTTTACCGACATCATCGGCCGCAGCATCGCCTGGCTGGTCCTGATCATGATGCTGGTGCAATTCGCCATCGTCGTGCTGCGCTATGCGTTCAGCATACACAGTAACGTCATGCAGGAGTCGGTGATGGCCATGCATGCCATGGTGTTCATGCTCGGGGCGGCCTACACCCTCAAGCACGACGGTCATGTGCGGGTGGATATCTTCTATCGCAAGCTGTCGGCACGTGGCCGAGCCTGGATCGACCTCGGCGGCACCCTGTTGCTGCTGGCCCCGGTCGTGCTGTTTATCGCCATCATCAGCTGGCAATACGTGATCAGCAGTTGGGCAATCCTGGAGCGCACGTCGGACGCCAATCTGCCCATCGTGTTTCTGCTCAAGTCCCTGATCCCGCTGATGATGACACTGCTGCTGCTACAAGGGGCCGCGCAGGTGATGCGCCAGGTTCTGATCCTGCGCGGCCGCCTGCCGGCCCCTCCTCCCGAGCACGAGGAGGTGTTGTAGCAGTGGAAATCGTACTCGACCATATGCCGTTTCTGCTGTTCGCCACCATCTGCCTTGTCCTGATGCTGGGATATCCGGTGGCGTTGTCGCTGGCCGGCACCGCGCTGGCCTTCGCCGGCCTCGGGCTGGCGCTCGAGACCATGGGGATCGCCGTGGCGTTCGATGCAGGCTTCATGTCGGCCATGCCCAACCGTCTCTACGGCATCATGACCAACCAGACGCTGCTGGCGGTACCACTGTTCGTGCTGATGGGGGTTCTGCTGGAAAAGTCGCGGGTCGCCGAGACCCTGCTCGATGCCATGGCCCTGCTGTTCGGCTCGCTGCGCGGCGGCCTGGGCATCTCGGTGACCCTGGTCGGCATGCTGCTGGCGGCATCCACCGGCATCGTCGGCGCCACTGTGGTGACCATGGGCCTGCTGTCGTTGCCGACCATGCTCAAGCGTGGCTATTCGCCGGCACTCGCCACCGGCACCATTTGCGCTACCGGCACCCTGGGACAGATCATCCCCCCCTCGATCGCCCTGGTGCTGCTCGGCGACGTCCTGTCCACCGCCTATCAGCAGGCCCAACTGGACATGGGCGTGTGGAGCCCCAAGACCTTGTCGGTGGGCGACCTGTTCATCGGCGCCCTGGTACCCGGCCTGGTCCTGGTGGTGGCCTATATCGTGTTCATCGCGCTCACCGCCTGGGCCAAGCCGGCACTGGCGCCGCCCGCCGATCGCCAACAGCTGATGCAGGACATGAACCACCAGGGCAGCCTGTGGCCGCTGCTGCTCAAGAGTCTGCTACCGCCACTGATCCTGATCGTCGCGGTACTGGGGTCGATCCTCGGCGGCTTCGCCACTCCCACGGAGGCCGCCGCGGTCGGCGCCTTCGGCGCCCTGGTACTGGCGCTGGCCAAGCGGACTCTCGATGGCCCCACGCTCAAGGCCGTGGTACAGACCACCACCCATGTCACCAGCATGGTGTTCCTGATCCTGATCGGCGCGACGCTGTTTTCGCTGGTCTTCCGCGCCTACGGCGGCGAGGAATTGGTCACCGAACTGTTCGAAGGCATGCCCGGCGGCGTGGTCGGCGCGACCCTGGTGGTGATGCTGGTGATCTTCCTGCTCGGTTTCATCCTCGATTTCATCGAGATCACCTTCGTGGTGGTGCCGATCGTCGGTCCGGTGCTGTTGGCCATGGGCATCGACCCGATCTGGCTGGGCATCATGATCGCCGTCAACCTGCAGACCTCCTTTCTCACGCCGCCCTTCGGCTTCGCGCTGTTCTACCTGCGTGGCGTGACACCGGACTCGGTATCGACTGCGGCGATCTACAAGGGGGTGATTCCCTTCATCGTGCTGCAGCTCGCCATGCTCGGCGCCCTGTCGTTGTTCCCGGGGCTCGCCACCTGGCTGCCGTCGGTGCTCTGAGCACCATGCCGGCCCTCCGGGGCCGGCTCTTTACCCGGTCGTGATGAACTCCGCCAGTCTCACCCACTCGATCATCGGTGCAGGGTATATCCCCAACACCAGCACCAGCAGCGCCAGGCCGAGGACCACCACCCCGCCGGCACGTACGCCCCAGTCGTGCGGCGCATCATGGCGGCGCATGCCCGGTTCGACCAGATACAGGGTGACCATCACCCGCAGGTAATAGTAGAGCCCGATGGCGCTGCCCAGGACGACGCCGCCCACCAGCCACCAGCGTTCGGCTTCGACGCCCAGCGCGATGATGTAGAACTTGCCGATGAAACCGGCGGTGAAGGGGATACCGGCCAGTGACAGCAGGGTCACGGTGAGCACCGCGGTGAGATAGGGTCGCCGCCAGAACAGGCCGCGGTAATGGTGTAGCGCCGCGGCCTCCTCGCCGCCGCGGTGAGGGCTGGACAACAGGGTGACCACGCCGAAGGCCCCCAGCGTGGTCACCACATAGGTGACCAGGTAAACCCCGCCGCTCTCCGTGGCCAGTCCTTCGCCGACCACCAGCGCAACCAGCAGGTAGCCGAAGTGGGCGATCGACGAATAGCCGAGCAGACGCTTGAGATTCGACTGGGCCAGGGCCAGCAGGTTGCCCACCAGCATGCTGATCAGGGCCAGCGCCGTCAGCACACCACTCACCGTGTGGAAAGCCGGCACCTCCAGCACCACGCGCAGCAGCACGACGAATACCGCCACCTTGCTGGCCGAGGCCAGGAAGGTGGCGGCAGGCCCCGGTCCGCCCTCGTAGACATCCGGCGTCCACAGGTGGAACGGTACGAGGGACAGCTTGAAGCCCAGGCCGACCAGCAGCAGCCCGGCCCCGGCCAGACCCCAGGCGCCAGGGCGGGTGGTGAGCACCGACGCCAGCCCGGCCAGATCCAGCCGTCCACTCTGGGCATAGAGCAGGGCCATGCCGAACAGTAGAAAGGCGGTGGCCGCCGCCGACAGCACCAGGTACTTGATCCCGGCCTCCAGCGACTGGCGCTCATGGAAGGCATAGGCGAGCATGCCGTAGAGCGGCATCGACAATAGCTCCAGGCCGAAGAACAGGGTCGCCAGATGACGGCTGGCCACCAGTACCATGCCGCCCGCCGCCGCGCACAGCAGCAGCAGATAGAACTCCTCGCGGGGGCCGTCATGCCCCTCCAGATAGGCATGCGCCAGGGTGACACAGGCCAGCGCGGAGACCAGGATCAGCACCCCCGCGAACAGGGCCAGGCCATCGATGACCAGCAGCGGCATGGCGAGTGGTGCCATCGGCCAGACCAGCAGCAGCGATATCAGCGCCAGATTGAGACCGGCGGCGGCGGTCAGCGCCGTCCCCGTATGGTGACGCCGCCAGGCGATGCCCAGCATCACCACCAGCGCCGTGGCGCAGACCAGGATGACCGGCATCAGGGCCACCAAGTGGGTCGCGGTCAGCATCAGCGCCCCTCCGCCCCAGCAAGGGTCGACGGCCAACCGGCCGCCGGCTCGAAGGCACCGAACCGGTGCCCTACCTCACCGATGGCGGCACCGCTGGTCTCCAGTAGTGGCTGGGGATAGAGCCCGAACCACAGCACCAGCGCCAGCAAGCCGAGCATCATGATGGCCTCACGCCGGTCGAGGGGGGCGAAACGCCCTTCCCCCTGGGCGGGACCGAAGTACACCCGTTGCATCAGCAGCAGAGAATAGATGGCCGCCAGTACCAGGCCGCCACTGGCGATCACCACCACCCAGGGCACCACCGCGAAGCTACCGAACAGGATCATGAATTCGCCGACGAAGTTGGCCGTTCCCGGCATGCCCAGCGAGGCGATGGCGAAGCACAGCGTGAAACCGGGCAAGCCGGGAAGCCGACCCCACAACCCCCCCATCTCGCGCATATCACGGGTATGCAGGCGCTCGTAGAGTTGGCCGCTGAGGATGAACAGACCCGAGGTGGAGAAGGCATGGGCGACCATCAGCATGACCACACCTTGCAGCGCCAGCTCGGTGCCTGCATAGATGCCGATCAGCACGAAGCCCATGTGCGAAATGCTGGTATAGGCGATCAGTCGCTTGATGTCCTGCTGGCCGCAGGCCAGCAACGCGCCATAGAAAATGCCGATCACTCCCAACCCCATGGCCACCGGCGCGAAGGCCTGCGAGGCCTCGGGAAACAACGGCAGGGCAAAGCGCAGCAGGCCGTAGGCGCCGGTCTTGAGCAGGATCCCGGCCAGATCCACGCTGCCGGCGGTGGGTGCCTGGCCATGGGCATCGGGCAGCCAGCCGTGCAGCGGTACCACCGGCAATTTGACCGCGAAGGCGACGAAGAAGCCGAGCATCAGCCACATCGCCATATCGTCGGAGAGCGGCGTTTCGCGCAGCACCTCGTAGCTGAACGAATATTCGCCGGTAGTGGCTTGATGGGCGAAGACCAAGCCGAGGATCGCCACCAGCATCACCAGGCCACTGGCCTGGGTGTAGATGAAGAACTTGGTCGCTGCCCTGATGCGCGTCCTGCCTGCCGAACCGCTATGACCCCATAGCGCGATCAGGAAGTACATCGGCACCAGCATCATTTCCCAGAACAGGAAGAACAGGAACAGGTCGATGGCCAGGAAGACCCCGACCACGCCCACCAGGATCCACAGCAGGTTGAGATGGAAGAAGCCCACCCGGCGCACGATCTCGTGCCACGAGCACAGCACTGCCAGTACCCCGAGCAGACCGGTCAGCGCGATCAGTATCAGTGACAGTCCGTCCAGTGCCAGATGCACCTCGATGCCGAAGCGCGGAATCCACTCGCCCCGCCACTCCATCGCCCAGCGCGAGGCTTCCCCGCCGGCGCCGGGGGGCAGTCGATAGTCGCCATGCCACCACAGCCCCAGGGTGATCAGCAGTACCAGCACCATGGTACCCAGGGCGATCCAGCGCGGCACCGATTCCCCCCAGCGTTCCGCCTGCCAGCACAGCAGGCCCCCGAAGAAAGGGATCAGGATCAACCAGATCAGTATCATGGACAGCACCTTTCCTGTCGTGGGCATCTCGTCATCGCGAACTCCTCTCTCCTTCCTGGTTCGAGTCGAAGGCGAACCTCATGGCCCCAGGGACAGCATCAGCAGTACCAGGGTCGCGCCGACCACCATCGTGGTGGCATAGAGGCGCAGCTTGCCGCTCTGGGTGCGGGCCAGTCCCAGATGCAGCCACCACGCCGCCCGAGCGGCAAGGTTGCACAGCGCGTCGAGGAAGTCGTCACGCAGGCGTCGCACGCCGCCACGGAACGGGCGTGCCAGCAATCGATCGTAAAGGGCATCGAAGCCCCAGGCGTGGTGCCAGAGCCACCATAACCGGGCTCCCCAACCCTGTGAGACCTGCTGTGCCAGCCACTCACGCCGATAAAGGAATAGCCAGGCGCCAAGCGCCAAGCCGGCCAGGGCAGTGGCGGAGGCCACGATCTCCAGCACCGTGTGCCCGGCATGCTGACCGGCGCCGGGGCTCGCCGGCAACACGTCGTCCAACGGGGGCCGCCACCAGCCACCGAGGAAGGTCGACAGCAGCGCCAGCACGATCAGCGGCAGGCCGTGAGCCAGTCCGCGCCCCGCTTCGGGATGGCGGGCGTTATCGCTGCCCGGGGCGCCATGAAAGGTGGCGACGATCAGGCGCAGGATATACAGCGAGGTCAGCAGGGCACCGAGCAATCCGGCCAGCAGCAGCCCGCCGCGATCGGCCGCCAGCGCCTGCCACAGGATTTCGTCCTTGCTGTAGAAACCGGCGGTGACCAGCGGCAGCGCCGCCAGCGCCGCCCCACCGACGACGAAGCCGGCATAGGCCAGCGGCAAGCGTCGCCACAACCCGCCCAGCCGACGCATGTCCTGCTCGTGATGACAGCTGACGATCACCGCGCCGGCGGACAGGAACAGCAGCGCCTTGAAGAAGGCATGGGTCATCAGGTGGAAGATCGCCGCTTCGAAGGCCCCCGCTCCCAGCGCCAGGAACATGTAGCCGATCTGGCTCATGGTCGAATAGGCCAGCACACGCTTGATGTCGGTCTGGGCCAGCGCGGCGAAACCGGCCATCAGTAGCGTCAGTGCACCGATGATGCCGGTCAGGAAGAGCACATCCGGGGCGAGCAGGAAGACGCCGTGCATCCGCGCGATCAGATAGACCCCGGCGGTGACCATGGTCGCGGCATGGATCAGCGCCGACACCGGCGTCGGGCCGGCCATGGCGTCGGCCAGCCAGGTATGCAGCGGTAACTGCGCCGACTTGCCCAACGCCCCGCCCAACAGCAGCAGTGCGGCCAACTCGACCGTGATCTCGCCACGGGCCCAGACCTCGGGGGCACGCTCGAGGACCTCGGCAATGTTCAGCGTGCCCAGTTCGTGGAACAGCAGAAACAGGCCGATAGCCATGAAGGTATCGCCGAGGCGCGTGACGAGGAACGCCTTGTACGCCGCCCAACCGTTGGCGGCGACATGATAGTAGTGGCCGATCAGCAGGTAACTGCACAGCCCCACGCCTTCCCAACCCAGGAACAGCAGCAACAGGTTATCGCCCAGCACCAGCAGGACCATGCTGGCCACGAACAGGTTCATGTAGGCATAAAAACGGGTGATACCCTCGTCGCCACGCATGTACCAGGCAGCGAACAGGTGGATCAGGAAACCCACGCCGGTGATGATGCCGAGCATGGTCAGCGACAGGCCATCGAGTAGCAGGCCGATGGTCGGACGGAAATCGCCGACGGCGATCCAGGTCCACAGCGTGACGCCGCTCGCTTCGGGTGCTGCGAGGAAGCGCCAGGCGATCGGCAGCGTGACCAGGGCCGCCAGGCCGACACTGGCCACGCCGATCCAGGCGCTGACGCGCTCGCTCAGGCGCCCGAACGACAAGGCCAACGCCAGGCTGCCCGCCAGCGGCAGCAGGAAGGTCAACGGCAGTAGCCAGGTCATCGGCAGTCCCATCATCCGCGCATCCTGCTGGCGGCGTCGAGATCGAGCGTCCGGAAGCGACGATGGAGCTGAATCAACAGCGCCAGCCCCACGCTGGCCTCGGCGGCGGCCAGGGTGATCACCAGCAGGAACATCACCTGGCCCTCGGCTTGCCCCCAGGCCGTCCCGGCGACGATGAACGCCAGCCCCGCCGCGTTAAGCATGACCTCCAGGCTCATCAGCACGAACACCATGTTGCGGCGAACCATCAACCCCGCCAGGCCCAGCGTGAACAGGATGGTGGCCAGCGCCAGCCCATGCTCCATCGGCACGCCACTCATGAGCCATCCCTCCTGGCACGCGCCGCCTGATTCGTTGTCGGTGTCGATCGCCCCACGTGCGAGGCGGTGACCAGTGCTGCCAGCAGTAGCATCGCTGCCAGCTCGACGACGACCAGCCAGGGGCCGAACAGTGCCGTACCCACGGCCTTGGCGGTCAGCGTCTCGCCCTCGATGACCAGGCCGAGGTCGCCGCGCCACAGGGTGACGATAAGCACCAGCAGCAGCACCGCGGCGAGGACGGCCGGCCCCAGCCAGATGCGCGGCCCGAGCCAGGCCCGCTCGCGGGCGGTCGTTCCTTCGCTCAGATTGAGCATCATCACCACGAACACGAACAGCACCATGATCGCTCCGGCGTAGATAATGATCTCCAGTGCCCCGGCGAATGGCGCACCGAGCGCGAAGAACACCATGGCCACGGCGATCAGCGAGACGATCAGGTACAGCAGCGCGTGTACCGGATGGGGATTGACGATGACTCCAAGGGTCGCCAGCACGGCGACCAGGCCACTCAGGTAGAATGCAATTTCCATGTCCCTGTCCTCTAACGACTCACCGGCCACCTATGGCAGCAGCGTCTTGACATCGATCGGCGCCTTTTCGTCCTTCGCCTGGCCCTTGTCCTTGCCGGCGATCGCCAACCCGGCCACCGCGTAGAAGCGGTACTCGTGATCCTTGCCGGGGCCATCGATCAGCAGGTCCTGCTTTTCGTAGACCATTTCCTGGCGACGGTACTCGCTCATCTCGAAATCGGGCGTAAGCTGGATCGCCGAGGTCGGGCAGGCTTCCTCGCACATGCCGCAGTAGATGCAGCGCGAGAAGTTGATGCGGAAGAATTCCGGGTACCAGCGGCCGTCCTCCGCTTCGCCCTTTCCCAGCGCGATACAGTCCACCGGGCAGGCCACCGCACACAGGTTGCAGGCCACGCAGCGCTCCACACCGTCGGGATCGCGGGTCAGCACGATGCGGCCACGATAGCGCGGCGGCAGGTAGACCGCCTCGTCGGGGTAGTTGACCGTCTCGCGCTTGTGCCAGGCATGCCGGAACACCATGCCCAGTGTGCGCAGTTGAGACCAGGTACCGGAGAGCAGCGACTTGAACATCCTTGCCTCCTCGTCAGTTGCCCGACGGCGCAATCAGCAGAATCGCTGCGCCGGTCAGGAGCAGGTTGATCAGGGTCAGCGGCAGGCAGACCTTCCAGCCGAAGTGCATCACGCGGTCGTAGCGCGGTCGCGGCAGCGCGGCGCGCAGCAGCACGAACAGCACCGCGAAGGCACCGGTCTTGAGCGCGAACCACAGGAAGGGGGGAAGCCAGGGGCCGAGCCAGCCACCGAAGAACAGCGTCACGATCAGCGCCGAGACCAGCAGGATGCCGATGTATTCACCAATGAAGAACATGCCGAACTTCATGCTCGAGTACTCGATATGGTAGCCGTCGGCCAGCTCCTGTTCGGCCTCGGGCTGATCGAGAGGAGCGCGATGGGTCACCGCGACAGCGGCGACCAGAAAGGTACAGAAGCCGAAGAACTGCGGCACGATGAACCATATCCCCTGTTGGGCGGCGACGATCTCGCGCATATTGAACGAGCCGGCCATCGCCACCACGCCCATCAGCGCCAGCCCCATGAACACTTCGTAGGAAAGCGTCTGGGCCGAGACACGCATGGCGCCCAGCAGGGCGTACTTGTTGCCGCTCGCCCAGCCGCCGAACAGCACCGCGTAGACGCTGATGCCGGCCATGGCCAGGAAGAACAGTATGCCGATATGCAGGTCCGCCACCCCCCATGACGGCGTGAGCGGCACGATGATGAACGACAGCAGCAACGCGGCCATGGCGATGGCCGGCGCCAGCACGAACACGGGGCGGTCGGCGAACGGCGGAATCCAGTCCTCCTTGAACAGGATCTTGATCATGTCGGCGACCAGTTGCAGCGAGCCGAAGGGCCCGACGCGATTGGGGCCGTAGCGATCCTGCCACAGCCCCAGCAGGCGGCGCTCGACTATCGTCATGACCGCCCCCAGCAGCACCGCGCCGAGCAGGATCGCCAATGCCTGGAGCATCGCCTCGAGAATCGTCACGACCGTCGGCGTCAGCAAGCTCATGGACGATCCTCCCGGTCAGCGGCAGCAGCGGAGAGCTGCGCCCAGTCTCCCGAGGCCAGCGTCGGATCGAGTCCTGCCGGCACGCCGACCACCCCCGAGGGTAACGTCGACTCGACGCCCAGCGGCAGCACCAGCCGGGCGTGCGTCGTTTCCAGCACCAGGGACTCGCCCTCCGCCACGCCGAGCCGCCGGGCATCCTCCTCTGCCAGCACCAGTGTCGGCGCTGCCGCGCGCGCCTCGATCGGTGCGGCCCGCGACGAGGTTTCCTCGCCGCCGAACAAGCGGGCCAGGACCACGACTCGCCACTCGCCGTCGCGCGGCACGAAGCCCGGGGGTATCGCGTCGCTATAGCCAGCGTCGCTCGGCTCGGGTTCCAGCAGCCTGACGCCCGGGTCGCCGGCACGCAGGTGCCCCCCCACCTCGTCGGTGAACTTGTTCCAGGCCTGGGGCGAGTTCCAGCCCGGCGCCCAGGCGAAAGCCACCTCGCGTCGCGGCCGGTCGAAGCCGTAATAGCCTTCCATCGAGAAGGCGAAGGGTGAGTCCGGATCCTGGGGCGGGCGGGGCTCACTGACATCGAGATGGGCGCGCATGGCCGTGCGGCCGCTATAGCGGTGCGGGTCGCGAGCCAGTTTGAGCCCCCTGACCCGATAGTCGGCACCGGGGGCAGCGTCGACGATGCCGGCCAAGCCGGGGTGACAGCGCGCGCAATCGCGGGTCACCATATCGAGCGTGACGTCGCGGGCCTCGTGACGCGCGAGGCAGGTATCCAGTGCATGCAACCAGCGCCAGCTCTCGTGAATCCGTGCTTCGGGGCGATGATAACGCGGCTCATAGACCTGGAAGAAACGCTGGGCCCGACCCTCGAGACTGACCAAAGTGCCGTCGCCTTCGGCGAAGCTCGCCGCCGGCAAGCCCAGGTGGGCACGCTCCCAGGTCGCGGTGCGCTGATGGTCGAGCACCACCACCACCGCCGCGGCGTCCAGCGCCCTATCAACGCGTTCGCGGGGTAACCGCTGATAGAGGTCGTTCTCGAGGACCACCAGGGCATCGGCGGTGCCGTGGGCCAGTTTGTCGAGCGCCCACTCCAAGGGACGACCGCCGAGCATCTCCACGCCGGTGCTGTTGGCTTCACGGCGCACCAGGGTCAGGCCACCCCGGCGCTTCCTGCCGGCCAGTGCCCGGGCGATGTTACCGGCGGCATCGAGGATCGCCGGAGACTCCAGCGACCCACCGCTGACCACCAGTGGACGCTGCGCTGCGAGCAGTGCCTCGGCAATGCGCCCGGCCGCCTCGCGCGTGACATCGTCTAGCCCGTCGACAGCAGGGGCCGTGTCGTCGATGGCATGAGCCACGGCGAAACCCAGGCGGGCGATGTCGTCCGGCGCCAGCCTCAAGCAGCGCTCGGCGATGCCATCCAGGCCGGTGGCGGCGGGGTAGGCGATGAACAAGGGATAGCGTGCATCCTGGGCCAGGGTCATCACCGCATTGGCATGCCAGGCCGGGATGTCCCGTGCCTCGGCCAGAGCCTCGCGCCGGGCCAGCACCGCCTGGCGCAGCGCCAGCCCCAACAGTGCCGCACTCTGGATCGGGTCCTCGCCGAGCACCAGGATGGCGTCATGCGCTTCGACCTCGCGCAGCGTCGGCGTGGCCAGCCCGCTTACCCGATTGAGCCGGGTCATGCGTGCCAGGCAGGCCTGCTCGCGCTCGACGATACCGGTGGAGAAATTGTCTTCACCGACCAGTTCGCGCAACTGGTGGTTGCTTTCCAGGCTAGCGCGCGGCGAACCGATGCCGAGGACCCGCTGTGCGCTGCGCAGGGCATCGGCACCACGATCCAGGGCCGCATCGACCTCCAGAGTAACGCCGGGCTCGCCCACCGCGTGGCGCCACTCGGGTCGGCGCGGTCGGTCGTCGCGGTTGACGTAGCCATAACCGAAGCGCCCGCGGTCGCACAGGAAGAAGCGGTTGATCTCGCCATGGTAGCGATTCTCGATGCGGCGGATGTCGCCGTAGCGCTCGCCGGGGCTGGTGTTGCAGCCCACCGCGCACTGGTGGCAGACGCTCGGCGCGAACTGCATGTCCCATTTGCGGGTATAGCGCTCGCCATGAGGGTGGTCGGTGAACACCCCGGTGGGGCAGACCTCGGTCAGGTTGCCGGCGAACTCGCTTTCCAGCACGCCCTCCCGATGACGACCGAAATAGACGTTGTCGTTGGCGCCGAACGCGCCGAGATCCTCGCCGCCGGCGTAATCGCGATAGAAACGCACGCAGCGGTAGCAGGTGATGCAGCGATTCATCTCGTGGCCGATGAACGGGCCCAGGTACTGGTTGCGATGGGTGCGCTTGTGAAAGCGGTAGCGGCGCCGGGCGTGGCCGGTCATCACCGTCATGTCCTGGAGGTGACAATGCCCACCTTCCTCGCACACCGGACAGTCATGCGGATGGTTGACCATCAACCACTCGATGACGCTGCGCCGGAACTCGCGCGCCTCTTCGTCATCGATCGAGAGTCGGGTATCGTCGGCGGCCGGCACCATGCATGCCATCACCAACCCGCCGTGGGTGTCGTAGGCGCCGTGATACTGCTTGACCGCACATTGGCGGCAGGCACCGACGCTGCCCATGGCCGGGTGCCAGCAAAAGTAGGGCAGATCGAAACCCAGCGACAGACACGCCTGGAGCAGGTTGTCCGTCTCGTCGACCTCATAGGCCTGGCCGTCCACGTGTATCGTCGCCATGGCGTTACCTCGTCCCTTCGTCCGCCCCCCGACTCTCATCGACAGGCACCGGATCCAAGCGTGTGTCCCACCCCGGGGGTGCGATGCCCTCCGCAAACTCCTCACGAAAATACTCGATCGCCGACGTCAGCGGCATCGCCGCCCCGGGCGCATGGGCACAGAAGGTCTTGCCCGGCCCCTGGTCGGCGGCCAGCCGCTCGAGCAGCTCGATATCGCCCGGCTCACCCTCGCCGCGCTCCAGTGCGCCCAGCAATTTCTCTGCCCATGGCAGGCCATCGCGACACGGCGTGCACCAGCCACAGGATTCGCGGGCGAAGAAGGCCTCCAGGTTGCGAACCAGCGAAACCATGCTCTGGTTGTTGGCCACGACGGTAAGCAGGCCCGTGCCCAGGCGACTTCCGGCCTTGGCGATGGTGTCGAAATCCAATGCCAGATCGAGGTGCTCGGGCAACAGAAAGCCGGTGCTGCCACCGCCCGGCAGCCAAGCCTTGAGCTTCAAGCCATCGCGCATGCCACCGGCACGATCCAGCAGTTCTCCACCGCGGGTGCCCATCGGCAGCTCCCATAGCCCGGTACGCTTGACGCGACCCGAGATGCCGTAGAGCTTGGTGCCTCCGTCGTTGCTGCGCTCGCCGGAGAGATCCTGGTACCACTGCGCCCCATGACGCAGTACCGCCGGCACGGCGCATAGCGTCTCGACGTTGTTGACCACGCTGGGCTTGCCCCAGGCACCGGACTGGCCGGGAAACGGCGGCTTGCTACGCGGATTGGCGCGCCGCCCCTCCAGCGAGTTGATCAGGGCGGTCTCCTCGCCGCAGATGTAGCGCCCGGCCCCGGTATGCAGCGCCAGGTCGAAGTCGAAGCCGCTACCGGCGATATCGCGGCCCAGCCAACCCGCGGCACGCGCTTCTTCGAGTGCCCGAGTCAGTACACGCGCCGCCTCGACGTATTCACGGCGCAGGAAGATGTAGCCGAAGCGTGCGTTGTTGGCGTAGCCGCCGAGGATCATGCCCTCGATCAGCAGATGCGGCAGCTGCTCGAGCAGCAGCCGATCCTTGAAGGTACCCGGCTCCATTTCATCGGCATTGCAAAGCACATAGCCACGCGGCAGGTCCTCGCCCTTGAGCGTCAGGCTCCATTTCACGCCTGCCGAGAAGCCACCACCACCACGGCCGCGCACATTGGCCGTTTTCAGGGTCTCGATCACCTCCTCCGGCGACTGGTGACTCAATACCTGGCGCACGGCGGCGTAGCCGTCCTTGGCGACGTACTCGTCGAGGTCGATCACCGCGCCATCGTCGCGCAGCCGCCAGGTCAGCGGGTGCGTCTCGGGTTGGCGCTCGCTCGCCGCCTGGCGAAGCTGAGAGTGATATCGCAGGGCCGAGCGGCTTGCCGTCATGGGTAGCCCTCCAGCAAGGTGACCACATCCTGCGGGGTGACAGGGCCGTAGGTATGGTCATCGATCATCAGTGCCGGCCCCCGGTCGCAGGCGCCCAGGCAGCACACCGGCAGCAGGGTGAAGCGCCCATCCTCGGTGGTCTGACCGAAGCCGACGCCCAGATGGGCGGACAGCGCATCGCGCAACGCCTCGTAATCGCTCAGGAAGCAGGAGCTGCTGTCGCAGACCAGGATCACATGACGCCCCACCGGCTGACGAAAGATCAGACTGTAGAAGGTCGCCACTCCCTCCACCTCGGCGGGAGCGATGCCCAGGGCCTCGGCAACGGCCAGGATCGCGCCGTCCGGTACCCAGCCATGGCGGTGCTGGACGATCTTCAGCGCCTCGATGCATGCCGCCTGCGGCTGCTCGAAGTGGGTGCGTTCCTGCTCGATGGCACGGCGGTCCTCGGGGTCGAGGACGAAGCCGTCACCGTCGGTGGCAATGGTGGTAGCTGCAGGTTCTGTCATCTCAACGGTCCACATCCGCCATGACGAAATCGATGCTGCCCAGGTGGGCGATCAGATCCGGTACGAAGCCACCGCGCATCACTGCGGGAATCTGCTGCAGGTGCGGAAAGCTCGGCGTGCGGATCCGGGTACGATAGCTCGTGGTATTGCCGTCACTGGTCAGGTAGTAGCTGTTGATGCCCTTGGTGGCTTCGATCATCGCGAGCGACTCGTTGGGCGGCACCACCGGCCCCCAGGAGACCTGAAGGAAGTGGGTGATCAGCGTCTCGATATGCTCGAGCATGCGCTCGCGCGGTGGTGGCGTGGTCAGCGGATGATCGGCCTTGTAATCGCCGGCGGGCATGTGATCGACGCACTGCCGGATGATGCGCAGGCTCTGGCGCATCTCCTCGATGCGCACCTGGCCGCGGTCGAAGGCATCGCCATGCCTTCCCACCGGCACCTCGAAGTCGAAGTGCTCATAGCCGGAGTAAGGACGCTTCTTGCGCAGGTCGAAATCGAGACCGGTGGCTCGCAGGCAAGGCCCGGTGACGCCCCAGGCAAGCGCCTCCTGGGTGGTATAGGCGGCGATGTCGCGGGTGCGATCGCGGACGACGGCGTTGTCCATCATCGCCCGCTCGTATTCCCGGAGCCGACTGGGCATCCAGTCGAGGAAGCCCCGCATCAAGCGATCCCACCCATTGGGCAGGTCCTGGGCCACCCCGCCGATACGATACCAGGCCGGGTGCATGCGAAAGCCGGTGATCGCCTCGATCACTTCGTAGGCCTTCTGGCGGTCGGAG
Organism: Litchfieldella rifensis; assembly: GCF_042646605.1. Lineage (NCBI taxonomy): Bacteria > Pseudomonadati > Pseudomonadota > Gammaproteobacteria > Oceanospirillales > Halomonadaceae > Litchfieldella > Litchfieldella rifensis. Next base: position 102,679 of record NZ_JBHRUG010000037.1, read on the forward strand.
AAGGTGTAGAAGACCGGCGTCATCGCGCCCAGATCCTGCAGGTAAGTGCCGAGGAACAGCAGGTGGCTGCTGATACGGAACAGCTCGGCCAGCATCACGCGGATGGTCTCGACCCGCGCCGGCACCTCGATGCCGGCGAGTTTTTCCACCGCCAGCACATAGGGCAGGTTGTTCATCACCCCGCCGGTATAGTCGACGCGATCGGTATAGGGAATGTAGCTGTGCCATGACTGGCGCTCGCCCATCTTCTCGGCGCCGCGGTGGTGGTAGCCGATGTCCGGCACGCAGTCGAGGATCTCCTCACCGTCGAGCTGCAGTACCAGGCGAAAGACGCCATGGACCGACGGATGGTTGGGGCCGAGATTGAGGAACATGAACTCGGCATCGTCGCTCTCGCGGCGCATGCCCCAAGCCTCGGGGTCGAACTGCATCGCCTGCTGCTCTTCCTCCTGGCCTTCCACGGTCAGGGTGTAGGGATCGAATTCGGTGGCACGGGCCGGGTAGTCCTTGCGCAGCGGATGGCCGTTCCAGGTCGGCGGCATCAGGATCCGGGTGAGATGCGGGTGGCCGTGAAAGTCGATGCCGAACATGTCCCACACCTCGCGTTCGTACCAGTTGGCGTTGGGATACACGGCGATGCAGCTGGGCAGCTCAAGGTCGCGCTCGTCGAGCGCGACCTTGAGCATCACGTCGCGATTCCGCACGACCGACAGGAGGTGATAGAAGACCGTGAAGTCGGCCTCGGGCTGACCCCGACGGTGCTGCCGCAGACGCTCGTCGATCGCCGACAAGTCGTAGAGCATCTCGAAGGGCTCGGGCATGTCATGCAGGAATGCCAGTGCCTCGATGAGGATATGACGTGCGACCCATACGACCGGCATCCCGGTCAGGGTGACCTGTTCCTGCACGGCGTGTTCGCCGAAGCGCTGCGAGAGGGCCACGGCAATCGGGTCCTCCGAGGCATCGCGGGACGATCCGGCTGTCGACGTGGCCTGGCTTATCGGTGGCATTCCATCCCCCGCTTGACGATGCAAGACAACACGACATGCGTCCCGGATCTAGATGCCATCAGGTGAGCGCAGTTCGGTGGCGTGGATACGCCGCTCTCTGAGTGTCTCGCGCCGCGACGGCATCTCGGCGTGATAGACGCCCTGATCCCCGACCACCCAGGACAACGGCCGGCGCTCTTCCTGGATCGCGTCCTGCAACAGGAGCAAGCCTTCGAGGAAAGCCTCCGGACGCGGCGGACAACCCGGCACGTAGACATCCACCGGCAGGAACTTGTCGACGCCCTGCACCACCGAGTAGATGTCGTACATGCCGCCGGAATTGGCGCAGGAGCCCATCGAGATCACCCACTTGGGCTCGAGCATCTGGTCGTAGAGCTGCTGGATCACCGGTGCCATCTTGATGAAGCAGGTGCCGGAGATGACCATGACATCGGCCTGTCGCGGCGAGGCGCGGATCACCTCCGAACCGAAGCGGGCGATATCGTGCGGTGAGGTGAATGCCGTGGTCATCTCCACGTAGCAGCACGACAGGCCGAAGTTATAGGGCCACAACGAATTCTTGCGTCCCCAGTTGACCACGCTATTGAGCACGTCCTCGAGCTTGCCGGTAAAGATGTTGCGGTGAAGCTGCTGCCTCATCGGGTCGTCGACGCGCCGCCGCTCCTCGAGGGGATAGCGGGATTCCTTCGTCGCGGCATCGGCCGCCATGGCGTCGTCGGCACGCGTCAGGGTGTAAGGCATGCGACTCCTCCAGTACGGTACATGTCACGTCTCGTTGCGCTAACTCATCAGGTATCGCCAGCGCGGCGCTTGCGCTGGGGCGCCCAATCCAGGGCACCGACACGACTATCGTAGATCAGACCGGCGAGCAGGATGAAGATGAAGACCGCCGCTCCCCAGAAGCCAGTCCAGCCCACTTCACGTACCGCGACAGCCCAGCCGAACAGGAACACGGCCTCGATATCGAAGATCACGAACAACATCGCGACCAGGTAGAACTTGACGGAGAAGCGCTGCCGCGCGCTGCCGGCACCGACCACGCCGGATTCGAACGGCAGCAGCTTGCTGCGCCCCCGGCTCTGTCCACCCAGCAGGCTGGCGACCCCGATCATGAAGACGCACAGTGCGATGACGCCAAGCACGAACAAGCCCATCGCCCAGTACTGTGCTATCAATGCGGTGGCGTTCTGGTGCATGCATTCCTCGTCAACCATCGGCCCAAGCCTGGCGAGGCGTCTCGCCTGGCGTCGTCTGCAGGCTTCCGACAGAGACGACTAATCTTGAGCGTAGGAGATCCGCGGGGATTTGTCAGAAGCGGCGGCATCATGCCTGGCACAGAGGCAGCAGCCAGGCGTTCGCCAGATAGAGCACCACCCCATAGCGCATGCCCTTGGCCAGGGTGATCAGCACGATGGCTCGCCACCAGGGCAGCCGTAATACCCCGGCCAGGACGGTGAGCGGGTCGCCGATCAACGGTACCCAGGACAGCAGCAGGCTCCACTCGCCGAAGCGGCGATACCAGTGTTCGGCCCGCGCCAACCCCTGACGCGAGGCCGGGAACCAGCGTCGATCCTGGAAGTGGCGCGCATAGCGCCCCAGCCCCACGTTGACCAGGCTACCCAGGGTATTGCCGGCGGTCGCCACCAGCCACAGCATCGGCACCGGCTCGCCGAGGCACCATAGTCGGGCCAGCCATACCTCCGAGCCCCCCGGCAGTAGCGTGGCGCTGATCAGCGCCACCACGAGCAGGCTCAACATGGCCGCGGCCCCCTCACCTGCAGTAGGCTAGGGGCATTCCCGAACCACCATGACGTGACAGCGATGACCACCTCCCGATCCATTCCCAATGCCCTGACCATCGCCGGCTCCGACCCCAGCGGCGGCGCCGGCATCCAGGCCGACCTCAAGGCGTTCTCGGCGCTGGGAGCCTATGGTACCAGCGTGATCACCGCCCTGACCGCCCAGAACACCCGTGGCGTGACCGGTGTCCACCCGGTGCCCGCCGAATTCATCGCCGCCCAGCTCGAGACGTTGTTCGACGACGTGGCCATCGATGCCGTCAAGATCGGCATGGTCGCCAGTCGCGAGGTGGCCGAGGTGATCCGCGAGGCCCTGGAGAGGCACCGCCCACGCTGGATCGTGCTCGATCCGGTGATGGTCGCCAAGAGCGGCGATATTCTGGTCGACGATGCCGGGATCCGTGCGGTACGCGATATCCTGGTGCCGCTGGCTGATCTGGTCACCCCCAACCTGCCGGAAGCGGCGGTACTGCTCGACACCACGACGCCCGACAGCCCCGAGGCCATGGAGGCTCTGCTCCCGGCACTGGCCGCGCTGGGCGCCGACCACGTGCTGCTCAAGGGCGGGCATCTGCACGCCGAGCGCTGCCCGGACCTGCTGATCAGCGCCGGGCAGGCTCACTGGCTGGACGGTCCGCGCATCGCCACGCACAACCTGCATGGCACCGGTTGCTCGCTGTCCTCGGCGATCGCCGCCTGCCTGGCACGCCACGACGACCTTCCCGCTGCCGTGGACCAGGCCAAGCGCTGGCTGAATGCGGCCCTGGAAGCCAGTGCCCGGCTCGAGGTGGGACAAGGGCATGGCCCGGTGCATCATTTCCATGCCTGGTGGTAGCCGACCCGCCATAGATCCACCTTGCAGGACTCCCCGGGGGACACCATGCTGTAGGCTGCCTGACCGCGATTCCGATGCCTCCGGGCTTGCGGTGCAAGGAGGGAGATGCCATGACCAAGACCCTGCTGTTCGCTTGCGATCTGTCCGCCGAGAACCGCGCGGCCTTCGCACGCGCCATCCGCCTGGCCAACGAGAGCGGTGCGCGCCTGGACGTGGTGCACGTGCTCGATCCTCACCTACCGCGCCAAGCCCTGCAGGACCTGGAGCAGGCAGTGGTGGCCGAAATGGAAAGCATGATGACCGATATCCGCGAGGATTACGCCCTGTCGTCCCCTGCCTCGCTGATCCAGACCGTGGCCGGCGCTCCCTACGCCGAGATCATTCGCGAGGCTCACGAACGCGAGGTCGACCTGATCGTGCTCGGCGCCCATCGCAAGCGCGGCCAGCCAGACCTGGTGGGCGGCACCACCCTGGCGCGGGTGCTACGCGGCGCGCCCTGTCCGGTGCTCTCGGTCAGCCATCTGGCCACGCAGGACTGGAACGACATCCTGGTGCCGGTGGACTTCTCGTTGGCCTGCCGTCACACCCTGCGCGAGACGCTCAAACGCTTCCCCGAGGCCAGGCTGACCCTGTTGCATGCCTGGGATATCCCCGGCGAACGCGAGCTCGGCTCGGACAGCGACTACGCCCGCTGGCGGGACCGCGAAGTCGGGCGCCTGCGTACCCAGCTCGAACGCGAGATCGAGCAGATGATGGCCGACTTCGAGGACGTCCCCGAACTCAGCCTGGAGCTCGAACAGGGCGATCCCCTGGAGGTGCTGATGAACCGTCTGCGCCGTCAGCCGCCGGACCTGCTGGCCCTCGGCAGTCGCGGGCAACTGGGGCGCCAGGGGCAACTCACCGAGCGTCTACTGGCCGAACCCCACTGCGACATCATGGTGTGTCGCGCCTGGTAAGGGTCCCGCCTCGCCTGCTTCATGTTACCTTCTCGGCCTGGTTCATCGTCGGGACGAGAGCATCATGCGCGCATTGATTCAACGAGTGAAACGGGCCAGCGTCGAGGTCGAGGAACGCACCGTCGGCGCCATCGACCAGGGACTGCTGGCGCTGGTCGGGGTGGAAAAAGGCGATAACGAGGCGCGCGCCGACAAGCTGCTGCACAAGCTGCTGCATTACCGCGTGTTCGGCGACGCTGCCGACAAGATGAATCTCGACCTGCAACAGGTCAACGGCGGCTTGCTGCTGGTCTCGCAGTTCACCCTGGCCGCCGATACCCGCAAGGGGCTACGGCCCAGTTTCTCCAGCGCCGCACCTCCTGCCGAGGGCGAGCGTCTGTTCCACTATCTCGTCGAACGCGCCCGCCACGCCTGGCCGCACGTGGCCAGCGGCGAATTCGCCGCCAACATGCAGATCTCGCTGGTCAACGACGGCCCGGTGACCTTTCTGCTGGAAAGCTGAAAGCTCGAAGCTCGAAGCTCGAAGCTCGAAGCTCGAAGCTCGAAGCCAAGTTTGCCTCTGCCCCAATGCCCTCAAGGGTTTTCTTCCGGCTTCAAGCTTCCGGCTATTGACCCAGTCTCGTGGCCACTGCCGCCAGGCTTCACTCCCCTAGTTCCGCTTCCATGCTTTCCAGCGCTTCCTCGGCGGCCAGCCACTGCTGTTCGAGCGTCGCGAGGCGCGACTTGAGTTCGCCCTGGCGGGCCAGCGCCGCAGTCAGCTCGTCCTTGCGCGACGGGTCGGTGTAGAGCTCGGCATCGCCCAGGCACGTCTCCACCTCCTCCAGCGCCGCTTCGACCCTGGTCATCTCGGCCTCGGCGCGGTCACGATCACGCTTCAGCGGGCGCAGCTTGTCGCGCAGTTCGGCGGCGGCACGCCGGACTGCCTTGCGATCCTCTCGGGAACCGCTCCCCGCTTCCTGGCGCTGGACCTTGTCCTGGCGTGCCTCGCGGCGTTCGCCTTCCAGGCGTGCCTTGAGCCAGGCACGATAATCGTCGAGGTCACCGTCGAAGGGTGCCACGCGATGATCGGCGACGCGCCAGAACTCATCGACCGTCGCCCGCAGCAAGTGCCTGTCGTGGGAGACGATGATCACCGTGCCCTCGAAACCGGCCAGCGCCTCGGTCAACGCCTCGCGCATCTCCAGATCCAGGTGGTTGGTGGGCTCGTCGAGCAGCAGCAGGTTGGGTTTCTGCCAGGCAACCAACGCCAGCGCCAAGCGGGCCTTCTCGCCGCCGGAAAAGCGCCCCACCGTGCCAAAGACGTCGTCGCCGTGAAAGCCGAAGCCACCGAGGAAGTTGCGAATCTCCTGTTCGCTGGCCGTCGGCGACAGACGCTGGACATGCAGGAACGGCGTCGCCGTCAGCTCCAGTCCCTCCACCTGATGCTGGGCGAAGTAGCCGATCGCCAGGTTCTCCCCGGGCACCCGCTTGCCGGCCAACAGCGGCAGTTCGCCGGTCAGCGACTTGATCAGCGTCGACTTGCCGGCGCCGTTGGGCCCCAGCAGGCCGATGCGTTGCCCGGGCAACAGGGTCAGTTTGACGTCGTCGAGCTGGACGATCTCGCCTTGCTCGCCACGATAGCCGAGGCGCGCCTCGTCGAGTACCAGCAGCGGATTCGAGGTCTTGTCGGCGGCCGGCAGCGTGAAATGAAACGGCGAGTCGACATGGGCCACGGCGATGGTTTCCATGCGCTCGAGCATCTTCAGCCGGCTCTGCGCCTGGCGCGCCTTGGTCGCCTTGGCACGAAAGCGCGCCACGAAGCGCTCGATCTCCTCACGCCGGGCCTGCTGCTTGACGGCCTCGGCCTGCTGCTGGGCCAGCTTCTCGGCGCGAGCACGCTCGAAGGCCGTATAGTTACCGCGGTAAGTCACCAGCCGGCCACGATCGAAGTGCACGATATGGTCGCACACCGCGTCGAGGAAATCGCGATCGTGGGAGATCAGCAGCAGGGTGCCCGGATAGCGGATCAGCCACTGTTCCAGCCACAGCAGGGCATCGAGATCCAGGTGGTTGGTGGGCTCGTCGAGCAGCAGTACATCGGAGGGCATGAACAGGGTGCGCGCCAGGTTGACACGCATGCGCCAGCCACCGGAGAAGTCCGACAGCGGCCGCTCGAGATCGGCCTGGGTGAACCCCAGCCCGACCAGAAGCTGCGCCGCCCGCGCCTGCGCACTGTAACCGTCGAGCGCCTCGATGCACCCGTGCAGTTCGGCCTCGCGATGGGCGTTGCCGCTGGCCTGGGCTTCCAGCAGCGCACGCTCGGTGTCGCGCAGGGCCCGGTCACCGTCGAGCACATAGTCGACGATGGCGCGCTCCAGCGCGGCTACCTCCTGGTCCATGTGGGCGATGCGCTGGCCACCGGACATCTCCACCTGCCCCTGATCCGGGGCGAGTTCGCCGAGCAGCAGCTTGAAAAGACTCGATTTGCCGGCACCGTTGGGGCCGACGATGCCCGCCTTGTGGCCAGCGTGCAGCGTCAGGTCGGCTGCCTCGATCAGCCGCTGAGTGCCGCGTTGCAGACTGAGTTGACGCAGTGCGATCATGCCTGACTCCGGAGTGACAGAAGTTTCGCGCCATCGCGCACCCATCGGCAGGGGAGGCGACAGCCATTCGATGAGCATGGATTCTACCCAATTGTGCCGTCATTTGCGGACCTACTTGCCTCCCGCATCGGCGTTCGGCGCCGCCCGGTCGTGGGCGGTGCCGCTATGGGACCATGCCCTGGCGCTCTACGCCCAGCCCGAGGTGATGACGGCCTGCCTGTACCTGCAGGACGATGCCGGCGTGGATGTCTGCGAACTGTTGTGGGTCTGCTGGCTGCAGGTTCATGGCCTGACGCTCGATGACGATGTCGACAGTGCCCTCGACGACGTCCGCGCCTGGCAGACCGAGATGACACTCCCCCTGCGCCGCCAACGCCGAGCCCTCAAGAAGCGAGCCCTCACCAACCCGGGCCTCGCCGAGCTGCGCGAGACGATCCAGCGCGCCGAGCTGCTAGCCGAACGCGAAACCCTCGTCCGCCTGCAGACCCTGGCCGAACGCGGCCAGGGCATTCGTCCGCTCGGCGCCGAGGATCCGCCCCTGGAAAAACGCTTGGCGTCACGGTTGGGCCTACAGAAAAAACCCCACCTTTCGGCCTTGAAAACCCTAGAAACCCGCCTTGACCCCCCCACGCAGCCACGCTAGCCTCAATTAAGTAGAGACTATTGATTTTCCTGTAATTCAGCCAAACGCAGGCTCCAATCCATCGCCACCATCTGGCTAAGGGGAACATAATAATGAAGGTGCAAAAGCTATTGACCACCGCGAGCGTGAGCGCTCTGATGCTGGGTATGTCCGCCGCGGCCTATTCCGATAACTGGCGCTACGCCCACGAAGAATACGAGGGTGACGTCCAGGATGTCTTCGCCGTCGCCTTCAAGGAACATGTCGAGGGAAATTCCGACCACACGGTGCAGATCTATCGCTTCGGTGAACTGGGCGAATCCGAAGACATCATGGAGCAGACCCAGAGCGGCATCCTGCAGTTCGTCAACCAGTCGCCCGGCTTTACCGGCGCCTTGATTCCCGCGGCCCAGATCTTCTTCATTCCCTATCTGATGCCCACCGACATGGAAACCGTGCTCGAGTTCTTCGACGAGAGCAAGGCCATCAACGAGATGTTCCCCAAGCTCTATGCCGAGCACGGTCTGGAACTGTTGAAGATGTACCCGGAAGGGGAAATGGTGGTCACCACGAACGAGCCATTCACCAGCCCCCAGGGTCTCCAGAACAAGAAGATCCGCGTCATGACCAACCCGCTGCTGTCGGAGACCTACAAAGCCTTCGGTGCCACCCCCACACCGCTGCCGTGGGGCGAGGTCTACGGCGGGCTGCAGACCGGCGTCATCGACGGCCAGGAGAACCCGCTCTTCTGGATCGAGTCCGGCGGCCTGTATGAAGTGTCGCCCCACCTGACCTTTACCCACCACGGCTGGTTCACCACCGCCATGATGGCCAACAAGGAGTTCTTCGATGGCCTGGCCGAGGAGGACCAGCAACTACTGCGCGATGCTGCCAATGCCGCCTATGACCATACCATCGAGCATATCCAGGGTCTGGCCGAGGAGTCGCTGCAGAAGATCAAGGAGAACTGCGACAAGTGCACCTTCACGCGCCTGAACGAAGAGCAGACCCAGGCCTTCAAGGAGCGTGCGCCCCAGGTCGAGCAGGCATTTCTCAACATGACCGGCGAGAACGGCAAGGAACTGCTCGAGCAGTTCAAGGCCGATCTCAAGGCGGTCACCCAAGACGAGGGATAACCGCTTTCGCCTTCCAGCAAGAAGGGGGCAGCCATCGCTGCCCCTTTTGCGTTCGTCATCAGCGCATAGCGTCCACCAAGCGTTGAGGGCTTGCGCTACTCGCTGGCGCGTTTCTATTAGCCTTGGAGCTAGGGTGTATCGGCTGCCCGACAGGGGCTCGCTGAATGAATGGTTCGCTGAGAGGAGTGCGGTTTCATGTCCGACGAAGAAGCAGAAAAACACTACCGCTCTGGTCTGCCGGGCTTCCTGGGGACTATCGATACCGCCATCAGCCATATCGAGGCGGTCATCCTCGCGCTCGGGGTGCTGTTGATGGCCTTCAATACCGTCGCCAATGTCATCGGGCGCTTCGTATTCGGCCAAAGCATCTTTTTCTCCGGCGAGATCAACCGCATCCTGATCATCATGATCACCTTCGCCGGGATCGGCTATGCCGCCCGCCATGGCCGCCACATTCGCATGTCGGCCCTCTATGACGCGCTGCCGGTGGGGGGACGCAAGGCGTTGATGATCTTCATCTCGCTGTTCACTTCCCTGATGATGTTCTTCCTTCTCTATTATTCGATCGTTTATATTCTCGACCTGTATTCCCGAGGGCGTATTCTGCCCGCCCTAGGCTTTCCCATCTTCATCATCTATGTCTGGGTACCGGTCGGTTTCCTGATCACCGGCATTCAATATCTGCTGACCGCGATCAAGAACCTGACCTCGAGAGACGTCTATCTCTCGACCGCGGTCGTCGACGGGTACAAGGATACGGAAACGGAAGTCTGATGCAGGGCTAGCGACCTGGAGGAAGGTTCGATGACAACGATAATGGTCTCCACCATGATAGTCCTGCTGCTGCTGGGCTTCCCGATGATGATTCCGCTGGTCACGGCGGCGGCCATCGGCTTCTACCTGATGTTCAATGGCCTCGGCCAGATGGACACCCTGATCCAGCAGATGATGGCCGGCATTCGTCCCGTCTCCCTGATCGCAGTGCCGATGTTCATCCTGGCCGCCGACATCATGACCCGTGGCCAGTCGGCAAATCGCCTGATCGCCATGGTCATGGCCTTCATCGGCCACATCAAGGGCGGCCTGGCGGTCAGCACGGCGGCTTCCTGCACGCTGTTCGGGGCCGTCTCCGGTTCGACCCAGGCCACAGTGGTGGCGGTCGGCTCACCGTTGCGTCCCAAGATGCTCAAGGCCGGCTATACCGACTCCTTCACCCTGGCGCTGATCATCAACTCCAGTGACATCGCCTTTCTGATCCCGCCGAGTATCGGCATGATCATCTATGGGGTCATCTCGGGTACCTCCATCGGCGAACTGTTCATCGCCGGGATCGGCCCGGGGCTGATGATCCTGTTCATGTTCTCGGTCTATTGCGTGATCTACTCCATCATCAAGGACGTGCCTACCGAGGCCAAGTCCTCATGGCGCGAGCGCTTGACCGCCGTGCAGCAGGCGCTATGGCCGCTGGGCTTCCCGGTGATCATCGTCGGCGGCATCTACGGCGGCATCTTCAGTCCCACCGAAGCCGCCGCGGCCTGCGTGCTCTATGCGATCATCCTGGAATTCGTGGTGTTCCGCTCGCTGAAACTGCCGGACATCTATGCCATCGCCAAGTCCACCGGCCTGATCACCGCCGTGGTCTTCATCCTGGTCGCCGTCGGCAACGGCTTTTCGTGGATCATCTCCTTCGCCCAGATCCCTCAGCAGATCCTGACCGCCGTAGGCGTCCAGGAGGCCGGGCCCATCGGCGTGCTGATCGCCATTTGCGTATCCTTCTTCGTGGCCTGCATGTTCGTCGACCCCATTGTGGTGATCCTGGTGCTGACCCCCATTTTCGCCCCGGCCGTGGCAAGCACCGGGCTCGACCCCGTGCTGGTGGGCGTTCTGATCACGCTGCAGGTGGCGATCGGCTCGGCGACGCCGCCCTTCGGCTGCGATATCTTCACCGCCATCGCCATCTTCAAGCGACCCTATTTCGATGTAATCAAGGGCACTCCACCGTTCGTCTTCATGTTGATCCTGGCCGCGGCCCTGCTGATCATGTTCCCACAGATCGCCCTGTTCCTCAGGGACCTGGCCTTCGCCGACTAAATCCGCATGAAGGGGCTGTGTCATGTTCAAGAAGATTCTGGTGCCAGTCGATGGTTCGAAAGGTGCCCTGGCGGCGTTGGAGAAGGCCGTCGAGCTGCAGAAACTGACCGACGCCGAGCTGTATATCTTGTGCGTGTTCAAGCATCACAGCCTGCTCGAAGCATCGCTGTCGATGGTACGCCCCAAGCGGCTCGACATTCCCGACGATGCGCTCAAGGAGTATGCCACCGAGATCGCCGTGCAGGCCAAGCAGCAGGCCATGGAGCTTGGCGCCAGCAAGGTGCGCGCCTTCGTCAAGGGCGGGCGCCCCTCGAGCACCATCGTGCGCTTTGCCAGGAAACGCGATGCCGACCTGATCGTGATCGGCTCGCAGGGCACCAATGGCGAAAAGTCGGCTTCCATCCTGGGCAGCGTCTCCCAGCGCGTCGCCAGCATGGCCAAGTGTCCGACGCTGGTGGTCTGATGCCGACACCGGATGCGGAACCCTTCGAGTCCTGATAGAGTCCGAAGGTTGGGATTTCGAATTCTATTTGAGGACACTACATGAAGACACTGGTGACCGCGACGGCCCTTTCCTTGCTTGCCGCCGCTCCGCTGGCTCTGGCCGCCCCGGAAAGCGACGAGGAAAAGCTCAGTTACAGCCTGGGCGTCACCCTGGGGCAAAGCCTGGCGGAGGACGTCACCGACCTCGACCTCGAGGCCTTTACCCAGGCGATCGAGGATGTCTATGCCGGCAATGAGCTGGCCATGAGCGAAGAGGAGATGGCCGAGGCCCTGACTCGCTTCCAGCAACAGGCCATGGCCGAGCGCCAGGCGCAGGCCGAAGAACAAGCCGCCGCCAACCGCGAAGCCGGCGAGGCCTTCCTTGCCGACAACGCCGCCAAGGACGAGGTTGAAGTCACTGATTCCGGCCTGCAGTACAAGGTGCTGGCAGAGGGTGACGGCGCATCGCCAAGCGCCGAATCACAGGTCGAAGTGCACTATGAGGGCAGCCTGCTCGACGGCACCGTGTTCGACAGCTCCTATGAGCGTGGCGAGCCGGTCAGCTTCCGCGTCAACCAGGTCATCGAAGGCTGGCAGGAGGCGTTGCAACTGATGAGCGTCGGCGACACCTGGATGCTCTACATTCCTTCCGAGTTGGCTTACGGTCCCCGCGGCCAGGGCCCCATCGGTCCCAACGAGACCCTGACCTTCAAGGTCGAGTTGCTCGACGTCACCGAATGATGCCGGCGGCATGAGGTCGGCAATCCTGATCATCGCCATCGCGCTGGGCCTTGCAAGCCCCGCGGTGGCCGATGACCCACCGCTCTCCCCGCTGCCCGTGCTGACGATCGACCCCGAGGCGATCAGCGTGATGGGCGTATCATCCGGAGGCTACATGGCGACGCAACTGGCGGTCGCCTTTCCCGCGCGTTTCCACGGTCTGGGAGTGTTCGCTGCTGGCCCCTGGGGCTGCTCCCGGGGTGACCTGAGCCGTGCCCTGGGACAGTGCATGCTGACCCGGCTTGGTCCTCCCGACCTGGCCGCCCTGGCCGAGCGGCGAGACGACTATCAGGCCGATGGCCTGGTCGGGCCAGCCCGGGAGCTCGCCGATCAACGGGTCTATGTGTGGCATGGCGAGGCCGACACTACCGTCGACCCGACGCTCGGCGTGTGGCTCGCCGAACAGTACCGCACCTGGCTCGCCGACGGTGATGCCCAGTTGAAACTCGTACTGGAGGAGGGCGCGAACCATGGCTGGCCGGTGAGTGACCGGGAGGGGGAGGTTCGCTTGGCCGACTGCGGCGAGGGCGGTGGCCCCTACCTCCTGGACTGCGACATGGATGGCGCCGGTGAGGCGCTGACGTGGTTATACGGCGGGCTCGAGGCCCCGCAGGAGTCGCCTCGCGGCATGCTGTGGACATTCGACCAGGCCCCCTTCGAGGGTGGCCGCGGCTTCGACGAGCGGGGGTATCTGTTCGTGCCCAAGGCTTGTGAGGAGGGGGCCGAGTGTGGCCTGGTGGTAGCGCTGCATGGCTGCGAGATGGGACGCGAGCGTATCGACGAGACGTTCGTGCGGCACAGCGGGCTGAACGAGTGGGCCGCCGCCAACGCGCTGGTGGTGCTCTACCCCCAGGCCAAATCCAGCCTACCCAATCCCCGCGGTTGCTGGGACTGGTGGGGATATGCGGAAAGCACCTGGCGACTCGCCCCGACCCACGACACCCGCGATGGCCGCCAGGTACGTGCCATCATGACCATGATCGAGCAACTCGCCGGCCTGGCACCACCGCAAGGCCCCGAACGCCACTGAGCTCTCCATCCCGGTCATTGCCTGAGGCATCAGCGCCTTCCCAACTCACTCTCCAGCGCCACGACCAGGCTGTGCGGGTTGGGCGAATACAGCACCCGCTGACGAATCCGGCCCTCACGATCGACCAGATACAGCGACGAGCTATGATCGACGGTGTATTCCATCTCGGAATTGTCCATCTCGACCTTGCGCCAGAAAATACCGTAACGGTCGGCGATATCCTCGAGCTGCTCCTGGCTGCCCCGGGCACCGATGAAGGATTCCCCGAAATAGCCGACATACTCTTCCAGGCGTTCGAGGGTATCGCGCTCGGGGTCGACGGTGATCATGACCGGCATGACCCGCTCCGCGACGTCCTCATCCAAACGCTGCAGCGCCTGACGCATCACGGCCATGGTCATGGGACAGACATCCGGGCAGTAGGTATAGCCGAAGAACAGCACCGCAAGCTGATCGTCCTCGAGCTGAGCCAGCGAGAAATCCCCTTGTGTCGAAGGCAGGGCCACCTCGCCCCCCTCCAGCCCATCGCCGCTAGAGGTCCGATACTGCTGGAACGCCCAGGCCCCAATGGCCACGGCCACCAACAACACCACTCCAAGACCCATCCAGATACTGTGTCGCTTCACCACGGCCGCCTCACCTCGAAATCGAACCAACTTCCCTGACGCCCCTGGGGTGTCTCGATGACCACCTGCGCTCGCCAAGGCATGACCGCCTCGGTACAGACACCGATCTGGCCATCACCACGAAAGTGCCCTTCTCCCACCGGCTGCAGAGGGAAGCGATTGAGCCCCATGGACATATCGCGCCCCACGAACTCGACCGCAACCGCTTCGGCGTCGACACCCTCGACCCGCACCTCGATGGGCAGCACTTGCAGTGCCTGCAATTCGCCGTCGAGCTCGAGGACGAGGCGCGTACCCAACCCCAGGCTGGCTTCGCAAGGCCCACGATGCAAGTCACAGGACTTGGCCGGCGGATACCAGGTCACGTCCTCCCGACTGCCACGCAGGTAATAATCAACGAGATACCACAACGCCACCACGATCGTCACCAGCGTGACCACGATCAGCAGGTTGAGCAGTGGCGAGCGCGGCGCGTCGTCATCCTGGTGAGGCAATGGAAGTGTCATGGCGGCGAAAGAAGCACTCCAGAAACGGCAGGGAAACGGTAAGCTTACCAGCTATTGCCCGCACCATGGCTGCGGACGGATGTCGCAGCCCGACCATCACGCAAGGAGACGATATGGCTGGCGTCGATAACGCCCTGGGACCGCTGTTTCTACTGATTCTACTCGGCGCAGTGCTCGGCTGGCGACGCCTGCCCGGTGGCGATTTCTGGCCCCAACTCGAGCGCCTCGTCTACTTCCTGTTGTTCCCCGCCATGCTGCTCTCGACACTGGCGACCGCCGATGTCAGCCGGGTGCCGGTGCTCCGCGTGGCCATTGCCCTGCTCGGCGCCATGCTGCTCTTCGCCATGGCGCTGTGGTCACTGCGTTCACGACTGCGGCTGGCAGCACCGGCCTTCACGTCGGTGTTCCAGGGCGCGCTGCGCTTCAACACCTATGTCGGCGTGGCCGGTGCCAGTGCCCTGCACGGCCATGCCGGCGCCACCGTGGCCGCCGTGGCGGTGGCCTTGATGGTCCCCGTGGTCAATGTGCTGTGCGTGGCGAGCTTCATCGCCGCCGGTACCCTGGGGCCCGCAAGCCTCGGACGCAGTCTCGCCGCCCTGTCTCGCAACCCCCTGATCCTGGCTTGTGTCGCCGGGATCGCCCTGAATCTCAGTGGCATCGGCCTGCCCGGCTGGAGCGAGGATACCGTCTCGCTACTGGGCCGGGCGGCGCTTCCCCTGGGCCTGATCGCGGTCGGCGTGGCCCTGCGGCCCCGCGCCCTGACACGCCTCGACCGAGGCGTGTGGACGACCAACCTGATCAAGCTACTGCTGATGCCGGCTTTGGTGCTGGGCCTGACCGCGACCCTGGGGCTCGATCCCGTCAGCCGCGATATCGCCTTGCTGTTCGCCGCTCTGCCTACCGCCACGTCCGCCTATATCCTGGCGCGCCAGCTAGGCGGGGATGCCGAACTGATGGCTGCCCTGATCACCGGGCAGACGCTGCTGGCGATGCTGACGCTGCCCCTGTGGCTGACGCTAACCGGCTGATATTGGAATGCAAATAAAAAATATTCTCGTTAACCTTGACGGCGCAAATGAGAATGATTATCTTGATAGCCGTGGCACTCGCCAAGTGCCGCACTCCATCGCAGAGGATGTCAGGTTCTCTGCCATGGTTTCTCCTCATCAAGCTAGTCACGGTCTTGACGCCACCCACCCGGGTGGCGTTTTTTTGGCGAGACGGCCTCGACGCCCCCCACTCGGGGTGTCGGCTGGCTATTCGCAGCGCTCGAAGATCAGGTCCCAGACGCCATGGCCGAGTCGCGCGCCACGCGCCTCGAACTTGGTCAGGGGACGAAACGCCGGACGTGGCACATAGGGCGCCGAGTCGGACGCCGCAATGTTGCGATACCCCGGAGCAGCGGACATGACCTCGGCCATGTGTTCGGCATAGGCCTCCCAGTCGGTGGCCATGTGCAGGATGCCACCGATCTTGAGGCGGGTGCGCACCAGTTCGGCGAAGGCCGGTTGCAGGATGCGCCGCTTATGGTGCTTCTTCTTCGGCCAGGGGTCGGGAAAGAATAGCTGGAGGGTGTCGATCGAGGCCTCGGGCAAGCATTCGTCGAGCACTCGCAGCGCATCCTCGCGATAGACGCGCAGGTTGGACAGGCCACGCTTGTCGGCCTCGTCGAGCAACTTGCCGACCCCCGGGGCATGCACCTCGATGCCGATGAAATCGGTGTCGGGATGCGTTTCGGCCTGCTCGATCAACGAGGCCCCCATGCCGAAGCCGACTTCCACCACTCGGGGGGCATGGCGCCCGAACAGGGCATCCAGGTCCTGACGCCCGTCGTCGAGCGTCAGCCCCAGGCGCGGCCAGACCTCCTCCAGGCCGCGCGTCTGGGCGGCGGTCATGCGTCCCGCCCGCAGCACATAGCTCTTGATGCCGCGGCGATGCAGCGGCGCCTGGGAAGGAGCAATAGGGGGGGTGGACCTATCGGGCGTATCGTGGCGTTGGTCGTTCATACGGCTCGCAGCAGGCATCCTGGTCAGAGGGCTCAACCGTTGATACGGCCGGCGAAGGGCGAGGACGGCTCGGCACTCTGGCGACGCGGCATGCGTCCGGCCAGGAAGGCCTCGCGACCGGCTTCCACCGCCTTCCTCATGGCCTGGGCCATCAGCACCGGCTGGCGAGCATGCGCGATGGCAGAATTCACCAGTACGGCGTCATAGCCCAGTTCCATGGCCATGGCCGCGTCCGAGGCAGTGCCGATCCCGGCATCCACCAGCACCGGCACTTCGGCCTGCTCGACGATCAGGCGCAGGTTATACGGGTTCTGCAGACCATGACCGGAGCCGATCAGCGAGCCCAGCGGCATCACCGCGCAACAGCCACGCTTCTCCAGCTCCTTGGCAACGATCGGGTCGTCGCTGGTATAGACCATCACGTCGAAGCCGTCCTTGATCAGCGCATCGGCAGCGGCGAGCGTCTCCACCACATTGGGGTAGAGGGTAGCGGCATCGCCCAGCACCTCGAGCTTGACCAGGTTATGGCCGTCGAGCAGCTCGCGGGCCAGTTTGCAGGTCCGTACCGCATCCTTGGCGGTATAGCAGCCAGCGGTATTGGGCAGCAGGGTATAACGCTGGGGCGACACGGCATCGAGCAGATTGGGTTCGTCCGCGCTCTGCCCCAGATTGGTGCGCCGCACGGCGAAGGTGACGATCTCGGCGCCGCTGGCATCGATGGCCCGCGCCGTCTCGTCGAAGTCCTTGTACTTGCCGGTTCCCACCAACAGGCGTGACGTGAATTCACGGCCCGCCACGTTCAGCGGCCGATCCTGGAACGGTTCAGACATCTCGTCTCCTCAGCGCGGTTAACCATCCGCGGCTAGCCATTGGCGATTAGCCACCGCCAATGGCATGTACGATTTCTACGCAGTCGCCATCGGCAAGCCGGGTGACGGCATGCTGACTGCGTGGCACGATTTCCTCGTTGACCTCGACAGCGATGCGTCGACCGGCCAGCCCAAGCGATTCGATGAGGCCATGAAGCGTGATGTCGCCGTCGAGCGTCGTCATCTCGCCGTTGAGCTGAATCTGCATGGCTGTCTCCGAATATCCTCACAAGCGGGCCCGTCTCTGGACGGGCCCATATTTTAACGCTAAACGCGCCGTCAGGCATCCTTATCGGCAATCGCGAAGCAACTGCATGAGCGACAACGACACCCGGATACGCGATGCTTGCAGGAATTGCCAGCTCACCACATGCCGGGAGACTCACACCATGCCTCATCGCCTTGTCTGGATTGCCGTTGCCCTGAGCGGTTTCGTCACCGTCGCCGCCGGCGCCTTCGGCGCGCACGGCCTGGAAGGGCGCATTCCCCCTGCCTCGCTCAATGCCTTCGAAACCGCCGTACGCTACCAGGCCTGGCATACCCTGGCCTGCCTCGGCATCCTCGTCTGGCAACAGGTCCGTGAGGTGCAGGGGCAAGGCCTGGTACTGGCACTGTGGGCGCTGGGCATCGTGCTGTTCTCGGGCTCGCTCTATGCGCTGGTGCTGACCGGCACGCGTGCCCTGGGCCTAGTGACCCCGATCGGGGGAGTCCTGCTGATGCTCGGCTGGCTGGCGCTGGGGGGGTGCACCTGGCGCGCTCAGTCGCTGTCCGGCAGGGCGTAGGTGGCGGTGACGATGGCGACCGGGGACTCGTCGCCGGCGGAGAAAAGCTGCACTTCGCCCACCACCAGGCGCCGCCCCAGCTTGACGATGCGGGCATTGGCGATCAGGTCGCGATCGCCGCGGGCGCGGCGCAGGAAATGACAGTTCATGTCGGTGGTCACCGCCATGGGTTCGGGGCCGACCTCGGCGAGTATCGCCACGTACAGGCAGACATCCGCCAGCCCCATCATGCTCGGCCCGGACACGCAGGCCCCGGGACGCAGGTGCTCGTCTTCGATGGCCAGGCTCATGGTCGCGCGCATGCTGTCGATGCCCTCGATGGTGCCTTGACGATGCGGAAAGACCTCGTCGAGGAATTCCTCGATGGCGGCGGCGGTCATCACGGTCATGGGGCTCTCCTGCGGCGCGAGACGATGGCGTTGCGCCCAAGATAGCGCAAGGCGCGGATTCCGCACAGTCACCCGGATCGTTCGATAGTCGAGCGCGCCAGAATGATTGAAATCTTATATTAACATGTCGATGCAAGGGTTTTATTCGAAATGGGCGGTACGCCTCTGCCATGGCGGGAGAGACAATGACAAATCCAATCCCCGTGACCCACCAGACCGGCAGATACCATATTGCCGTGGTGGACGACGAAGTCGACATGCTGGATGTCCTGCAGGATGCGCTGCAGGATGAAGGCTACCGGGTCAGCGCCCTGCGCAGCGGCCAGGCGCTGCACGAACTGATCGCCCGGGACCCGGCGGACCTGATCGTGCTCGACCTGAAACTGGCCGGTGAGAATGGCTTGCAGGTGGCCCGCGATATACGGGCAGCCAGCCCGGTACCGATCATGATGCTGACCGGCAAGGGCGATGAAACCGACCGCATCCTGGGCCTGGAGGTGGCGGCAGACGACTTCCTGATGAAACCTTTCAATCTGCGTGAGCTGATGGCGCGGGTGCATGCCCTGCTGCGTCGCTCCAAGCAACTCAGCGTGCCCCTGCAAAGCGTCGATGATCAGGACCATGCCTGCCTCTGGTTCGACGACTGGCGACTCGATTTGACCCGGCGCGTGCTCTACAACCCGGCCAACCAGCCGGTCAACCTCACCTTCGGCGAGTTCAATCTGTTGGAAAGCCTGGTGACATCGGCCAACCACGTATTGAGCCGCGACAGCCTGCTGGAGCGCACCCGCGGGACCGACAGCGACTCCTTCGACCGCAGCATCGATGTGCTGATCCTGCGGTTGCGCCGCAAGCTCGAAGCCAACCCCAAGCAACCCCGTTACATCCTGACCGAACGCGGCCTGGGCTACGTATTTCAAGCCCAGGTGCGCAAGCGCTGAGATGGGACGCTGGACCCTGCAGCGACGCGCCCTGGTGGCGCTGGTCCTGGCCACGCTGTTGGCGATCGGCCTGGTACTGGTTGCCTGGTTCGGCCTCACCCAGACCCGCAATGCCGTCAGCGAGTTCGAGGCCCGCACCTTGCCGGAGATTCGGACCGCCCTGACCCTATCCGAAGAAGTGGCGCAGTTGGCCGCCCTGGCCCCTTACGTTGCCTCGGCCGCCAAGCCCTTTCTATTGCAGACCGAGCGCGACCGGCTGACGCAGCGATTCGAGTCGCTGGTAGTAGTGGCCGCCTCCCTCCGCGACCGTCCCTTTCGCTTGACGCTGCAATCCCGGCTTCAGGCGCTGCGGACCGACGTCGACCGCCTGACAGACCTGGTGGAAACCGAGCTTTTCATTCGCGAGGATCTGCTGACCGCCCAGTTCGAAGTCAACCAGATTGCCCGGCGGATCGCAGGGACGGAAGACGGTCGCACCGTTACTGACTGGCAGCTCCTGCAGGCGCTCTATCAGGGCCTCAGCGACCCCGACCAGTGGGTCGAGCGATGGACCACACTGACGGCGCCGCCCCCCTCATCGATGCCGCACGCGCCGGCCTACCAGCGGTTACGACAACTGGCAGGGAGCAGTGCCGCCCAACTGGCACAAGTCGGTCAGCAAAAAGCCTTCCTGCTGGCCAGTCTGCGCGCCAAATCCGACCATCTGACCCGGGAGGTCAATGGCTTTGCCGGCGACTTGCAACGCCAGGTCGTGGCCCAGCAGCAGACCGTCCATGCACAGGTCAATCGCGTGCTGTTCGGCATGATGCTGATGACCTGCCTGCTGATCCTGGGGGTGATCCTGCACTACATGAGCAACCTGAAGACGGTACGTGACCTGGGGGTCGTCACCCAGGACATGACGCAACTGGCGCAGGGCGGCCAGGCGCCCAAGCGCATCGCCGTGACCCGTCACGATGAGATCGGGACACTGGCCAGGGCCTACGAGGTTTTCCGCGATCATGCCGGGCGCATCGAACAGGCCGGGCATGATCTGAGAGCTCAGAAACACCTGCTGGAAACGGTCTTCAACGAAATCCAGGATGGTCTCAGCGTATTCTCTGCCGACGACCGGCTGATCGCCTGGAATCGCCGTTATCTGGACATGTTCGGCCTGGCGCCGGGAACCATCGAGCCCGGGATGTCCCTGGCCGAGGTACAGCACCAGATGGCCCGCCATCCTCACCGTAACCTGACGCTGGCCAATCGCTCGGTCGACATGAGCACGCTCAACGTGCGTCGCCACCAGGCCTACCAGAGTTTCGAGCGTCATTACGACGATGGCCGCGTGATCGAGTTTCGCAGCCAGCCCATGCCCGGCGGCGGCTTCGTGACCCTCTACAGCGACCTCACCGACCGCCGCACGGTCGAGCAGCAACTGCAACAGGCCCAGAAGATGGAGGTGCTGGGGCAACTGACCGGCGGGGTGGCACACGATTTCAACAACCTGCTGGCCGCCATTCTCGGCAATCTGCAACTTCTCGAACAGCAGGCGAGCCTGTCCGACAAGGCGCGCAGATACACCGAGCGCGCCCTGGATGTCAGCGAGCGCGGCACGCAACTGGTACAGCGCCTGCTGGCGTTCAGCCGCAAGCAACACTTGCAGCCGGAATGGGTCGAGATCGATACCCTGATCGGCGGGCTCGAGGAACTGCTGGAATACAGCGTATCGGCGCACACCCGGTTACTGATCCGGCGTCAAGCGCCAGGCACGAAGCTGTACATCGACCCATCGCAATTGGAAAACGCCGTGCTGAACCTGGCATTGAACAGCAGTGCGGCCATGCCGGAGGGCGGCCAGTTGGCCATCACCACCGGCCAAAGCATGGGGTTGGCACCCGCAGTAACGATCACCGTGAGCGATACCGGCCAAGGGATACCGGCCGAGCTGAAAGCGCGGGTCCTGGAACCCTTCTTCACCACCAAGCCCATGGGGCAGGGCAGCGGATTGGGGTTGAGCTCCGTCTACGGGTTCGTCACCCAGAGCGGGGGCGAGTTCAGCATGGAGTCCGAACCCGGCCAGGGCACGACGGTACGCTTGCGCTGGCCGACCAGTAGCGCCACGGAACGTCCCGAACGCGCAGTCCCGTCCGTCCTGCCCTTGGCGGTACCGAACGGCAAGACCGTGGTAGTGGTGGAGGACGACGCCGAGGTCAGGCGGGTAACGGTGGAACTCATCGCCACCTACCAACGGCCCGTCGAGGCCTTCCGCCATGCGCAGCAGGCGCTCGACTGGTTGCAGCACAATGCCGAGGTGACTGGTCTCGTTCTCACCGACGTCAATCTCAACGGGCCCCTCAGCGGCGTCGACCTGCGCGAGCAGGTGCGTCACCACTGGCCCGCGATCCCGGTAGTGCTGGCATCGGGCATGCCGCGCGAGGCGCTGGAGCGTGAGTATGGCCTATCGATGGGGGACACCTTCCTGCAGAAACCGATCCGCTCCGAGCAGTGGCAAGCGTTCTTTGCCGGCCCTTCCACCGACCGCTAAGGTCGCCCGCAGCAAATATTACAAATGTTTCGAGCCAAGCCGCGGCGATGAAATCGTTCATTAGCACTGCGGTGCCAGGGTGGCTCGTGTCACTGGGACAACAACAACGTTCAGGAGCATACCATGAAGAAATCCCTATCCGGTCTGGCACTAGGGGTGACGGCAATGCTTATCGCCCCCCTGGCAGCTGCCGACGACGTGTTGGTGGGACTCATCACCAAGACCAATACCAACCCCTTCTTCGTCAAGATGCGGGAAGGCGCCCAGGTACAAGCCGAGATGCTGGGTGCCGAACTGCGCACCTTTGCGGGCCGGTTCGACGGCGATAACGACTCCCAGGTACAGGCCATCGAAAACCTGGTGTCTTCCGGGGCCAAGGGCATCCTGATCACCCCCAACGATCCAGTGGCGATCGTTCCCACCATCGAACGGGCCCGTGAGGCCGGTGTCATGGTCATCGCACTGGATACCCCCTTGAGTCCAGCCGATGCCGCCGATGCCACTCTAGCCACCGACAACTTCAAGGCCGGCGAACTGATCGGCCAGTGGGCGCGGGCAAGAATGGGCGAGGAGGCCGACAATGCCAGGATCGCGCTGCTGGACCTGAGCGCCAGCGAGATCACCGTCGACGTCGCCCGCAACCAGGGCTTCCTGCAGGGCTTCGGCATCGAACTGAACGATCCCGACGACATCGGCGACGAGGCCGATCCCCGCATCGTCGGCAACGACGTGACCCAAGGCTCCGAGGAAGGTGGCCGGCGGGCCATGGAGAACCTGCTGCAGAAGGATCCCGGCGTGAACCTGGTCTACACCATCAATGAGCCGGCCGCCGCCGGCGCCTATGAGGCCTTGAAAGCGGCGGGTCGCGAGGACGCGGTCACCATCGTCTCGGTCGACGGAGGGTGCCCTGGGGTGCGCAACGTCGAGGACGGCATCATCGGCGCCACGTCGATGCAGTTCCCCTTGCGGATGGCGTCCATGGGGGTCGAGGCGATCGTCGAGTATGCCAATAGCGGGGAGAAGCCACGCCTGTCGCAGGGACTCGATTTCGTGGACACCGGTGTGGAGCTGATCACCGACTCCCCGGTAGCGGAGATACCTTCGGTTTCATCCAGCGATGGCCTGGATAAGTGCTGGGGCTGAGCAGTCGTTGTCTGTCGGTGCCCTACTGGGGTACCGACCTACCAACAGGTGAGTTATGACACATCCCAATCAATCAGGCCCACGCAACGTTGCCGCCCATGAGCAAGCAGCGGAGACCTCGGCCGGCCAGGTGGCCCGGTTCGAGGAAGAGGCACTCTCCCTGGGCCGGCGCCTACATCGTTTCTTCCATGCCAACCCGACGGCAGCACCGGCGCTGGTGCTGGTCGTGTCCGTCCTGGCCTTCATGCTGCTGGTGGGCGAACGCTTCCTGGCCCCGTTCAACCTGTCGCTGGTGCTGCAACAGGTCACCATCATCGCCACGCTGGGCATCGCACAGACACTGATCATCCTGACCATGGGCATCGACCTTTCCGTCGGCGCCATCATGGTGCTCTCATCGGTGGTCATGGGGCGCATGGCCATCGATTTCGGCCTGCCACCGTCACTGGCACTGGCCCTCGGCCTACTGACCGGCGCCACCTGCGGCCTGCTCAACGGCACCTTGGTGACGCGGCTGAAGCTGCCACCCTTCATCGCCACCCTCGGCACCTGGAATATCTTTTTCGCCCTGAACCTGTGGTATTCGAAAAGCGAAGCCATTCGCTCGCAGGACATCGAGTCCACGGCACCGTTGCTGCAATGGGGCGGAACCGCCTTCGAACTGTTCGGCGCCCGCTTCACCTACGGCTCGATCATCATGGTGCTGCTGTTCTGCGCCGTCTGGTATGCACTGAACTGGACCGCCTGGGGCCGCCATGTCTATGCCACCGGCGATGACAAGGACGCCGCCGAACTAGCCGGCATCCGCACGCGTCGGGTGTTGCTATCGGTCTACATCGTTGCCGGCATCATCTGCGCGATCGGCGCCTGGCTGCTGATTGGACGTACCGGCTCGGTAAGTCCACAGGCAGGCTATACCGCCAACCTGGACAGCATCACCGCCGTGGTGATCGGCGGCACGTCCCTGTTCGGCGGGCGCGGGTCGATCTTCGGCACCCTGATCGGCGCCCTGATCGTCGGCGTATTCCGCAACGGGCTGGCACTGGCCGGGGTGGATGTGCTGTGGCAGGAGTTTACCGTCGGTATGCTCATCATCGTGGCGGTGACCACCGACCAGTGGATTCGGAGGGTATCGGCATGAACGCACCATCCCCTATTCTGCAGGCAACCGGGCTGGTCAAGCGATATGGCCGGGTGACCGCACTCGACCGGGCGGACTTCGACCTCTATCCCGGCGAGGTACTGGCGGTGATCGGTGACAATGGCGCGGGCAAGTCGTCGCTGATCAAGGCCCTGTCGGGTGCAGTGGTGCCCGATGCCGGGGAGATCCGCATGCACGGCGAGCCCGTGCGGTTCAGCAGTCCGATGGACGCCCGGACAGCGGGAATCGAGACGGTCTACCAGACGTTGGCCGTGGCGCCGGCACTGGGCATCGCCGACAACCTCTTCCTGGGCCGGGAACTGCGCAAGCCAGGCCTCCTGGGATCCGTCTTCCGCATGCTCGACAAGGGGGCCATGCAGCGCCAGGCACGGGAGAAGCTGTCGGACCTGGGGCTGCTGACCATTCAGAACATCAACCAGGCCGTGGAGACGCTCTCCGGTGGGCAGCGCCAGGGGGTGGCGGTCGCCCGCTCGGCGGCCTTCGGCAGCCAGGTGGTGATTCTGGACGAGCCAACGGCGGCACTGGGCGTCAAGGAATCGCGCCGGGTGTTGAACCTGATCCGGCAATTGCGTGACAAGGGCATGCCTATCGTCCTGATCAGCCATAATATGCCTCATGTCTTCGAGGTGGCCGACCGGATTCACGTGCACCGCCTGGGGCGTCGCATCGCGGTGATCCGGCCGGACACGCATACCATGTCCGATGCCGTTGCCATCATGACCGGCGCCATGGAGGCAAGTCCTACCATCGCGTGACCGCCTGGCGCCACAGTGGACACCGTTGTGGTTCGGCTTCCCGATCAGGAAACCAGCATGCGCAAGCTTCTTCTCGTCCTGTTGTCAGTGTACGCCGCCCAACTCCACGCCGAGCCGTTGAAGATCGGTGTCAGCGTGGCGGACCTCGGCAACCCGTTCTTTGCCATCCTGGCGGATGCCGTCGGCACTTCGGCCCGGTCGATCCATCCCGGCGAGGTAACGCTGCTGGTACGCTCCAGTGCCTATGATCTCGACCGCCAAGTGAGCCAGATCGACGCCTTCGTGGACGCGCGAATGGACATCATTGTCCTGGCCGCCGCGGATAGCGAGGCCATCGCCCCGGCCGTCCGCCGTGCCCAGCAGGCCGGCATCATCGTGGCGGCGGTCGATATCAATGCCCGGGGGGCGGATGTGACCGTGACCACCGATAACGTCCAGGCGGGGGAAGTCGCCTGCGCCTACATGGCCGAACGGCTGGGGTACGCCGGCCGCGTGGCGATCATCAACGGGGCGCCGGTGTCATCGGTGACCGACCGGGTGGCCGGCTGTCGTGCGGTCCTGAACAACCATGGCCAGATCCAGCTACTCAGCGACGACTACAACGGCGGCGGCACCTACAGCGGTGGCTTGGAAGCCATGACCTATCTCGTCAATGCCTACCCGGACCTGGACGCCGTCTTTGCCATCAATGACCCCTCGGCCATGGGCGCGGTCAATGCCGCTCACCTGGCCGGGCGAACGAACCTGTTCCTCGTCTCGGTCGACGGCTCCCCCGAAGGCGTGGCGGCCTTGCAGGAAACCCCGCCCATACTGGCAGCCACCGCGGCGCAGTTCCCTCGCCGTCTGGCCCAGACGGTCATCCACGAGAGCCTCGAGCACCTGGCCAAGGCCGGACGGCAGGAAAGCCGGGTGATCCGCCTTCCCACCCGCCTGGTCACCGCAGAAAACGCCGAACGGTTCGGACACTGGAACGACAGCTTGCCAGCACAGTGAAACGCCACCAACAAGAACGCCCCTGCCGGTCTTCCCGGCAGGGGCGTTTTTCATGACTCGCAGCCCGCAGCCGAGCCTACTTGGCCTTATGCACTGCGCGCCAGTGGTGCAGCAGCGGCTCGGTATAGCCGGAGGGTTGCGCGCGCCCCTTGAAGATCAGGTCGCTGGCGGCCTGGAAGGCCGAGGAAGCGGCGAAGTCCGCGGACATGGGCGTGTAGCTAGGGTCCTTGGCATTCTGCTCGTCGACCACCTTGGCCATGCGCTGCAGGGTTTCGCGAACCCGGTCGGCGCTGACCACGCCATGGTGCAGCCAGTTGGCCAAGTGCTGGCTGGAGATGCGCAATGTCGCGCGGTCTTCCATCAGCCCCACGTCGTGGATGTCCGGCACCTTGGAACATCCCACGCCGTGCTCGACCCAGCGCACGACATAGCCGAGGATGCCCTGGCAGTTGTTATCGAGCTCCTGCTGGATCTCCTCATCCGACCAGGTGGGCGCCTCGGCCACCGGCACCGTGAGCAGATCGTCGAGGAGATCGGGTTCGCCCTGGGCCTCGAGCTCGCGCTGGACAGCATCCACATCCACTTGATGGTAATGCAGGGCGTGCAGTGTCGCGGCAGTGGGCGACGGCACCCAGGCGGTGTTGGCGCCGGCCTTGGGATGGCCGACCTTCTGTTCGAGCATCGCCGCCATCAGGTCGGGCATGGCCCACATGCCCTTGCCGATCTGAGCGCGACCGCGCAGGCCACAGGCCAGACCGACCTGCACGTTGTTGCGCTCGTAGGCGTTGATCCAGGTCGCCCCCTTCATATCGCCCTTGCGGATCATGGGGCCGGCTTCCATGGCGGTATGCATCTCGTCGCCGGTGCGATCGAGGAAACCGGTGTTGATGAACACCACCCGCGAAGCGGCCTCGGCGATACAGGCCTTGAGGTTGACGGTGGTACGCCGTTCCTCGTCCATGATGCCCATCTTCAGGGTATCGCGGGCCATGCCCAGGATGTCCTCGACGCGACCGAACAGCTCGTTGGACAGCGCCACCTCCCTGGGGCCGTGCATCTTCGGCTTCACGATATACACCGAGCCGGTCCGCGAGTTGCGGGGCTGTCCATCGCCCTTGTTGAGGTCGTGCAGCGCCACCAGGCCGGTGACCACAGCGTCGAGGATGCCTTCGGGCAGCTCGTTGCCATCGGCATCGAGCACCGCCGGGGTGGTCATCAGATGACCGACATTGCGCACGAACATCAGCGAACGACCGGGCAGGGTCAGGCTGCCGCCTGCCGGGGTGGTATAAGCGCGATCGTCGTGCAGGCGCCGGGTGATCGTCTCGCCCCCCTTGTCGACCTGTTCTTCCAGGTCGCCGCGCATCAGACCCAGCCAGTTGCGATACACGCCGACCTTGTCCTCGGCATCCACCGCCGCCACCGAATCTTCACAGTCCATGATGGTGGTCATCGCCGCCTCGACCACCAGGTCCTTGATCCTGGCCGGGTCGGTCTTGCCGATCGGATGCTGGTCATCGAACTGGATTTCCAGGTGCAGGCCGTGGTTGACCAGCAGCACCGCCGTCGGCTTGGCGGCATCGCCCTGGAAGCCGACCAGCTTGCCGGCATCCTTGAGGCCGGTTTCGCGCCCCCCGTCGAGGGTCACCACCAGATGGCCATCGCGCAGGGCATAGCCCACGGCGTCGCGGTGCGAACCGGTCGCCAGCGGGGCGGCCAGGTCGAGCACGCCACGCGCATAGGCAATGACCTTTGCGCCACGCTTGGGGTTGTAGTGGGTGCCTTTTTCGGCGCCGTCCGTTTCGCTGATGGCATCGGTGCCATAGAGGGCATCGTAGAGACTGCCCCAACGCGCGTTGGCGGCATTCAAGGCGTAGCGAGCGTTGCTGACCGGCACCACGAGTTGTGGCCCCGCTTGTACGGCCACCTCACGATCGACAGTGGCGGTGGTCGCCGCCACCTTGGAAGGGGCGTCCACGAGATAGCCGATCTTCTTCAGGAAGGCCCGATAGGCGGCCATGTCGCGGATCGGGCCGGGGTTTTCCCGATGCCAGGCGTCGAGTTCACCCTGCAGGCGTTCCCGCTCGGCGAGCAGTTCTCGGTTTTTCGGGGTCAGATCATGAAAGAGGGCATCCACACCGGACCAGAAGGTCGCAGCATCCACCCCGCTGCCGGGCAAGGCCTGCTCAGTGATGAAACGGTCCAACTCTGGGGCCACCTGGAGACGGTGGCGGGTGACACGATCGGTCATGAGGGTCTCCTGATGCGCTGAAGCCGGCAAGTCTAGACGCCGGCCATGGGTCGTTTGCTGTTTTTTTGATCATTATTATTTGTGGAAATGAGTTCCATATGCTACCCGAAATAATCCTCCGGGTCTTCAGGGCTCGACCAAATGATGAAATCTCACCGTTTGGTTATGGCCCAAGGCATGGCAAGGCGCTAGCATGACAGGGTACAGGGAGGGATTGATGACCGACTTCGCACCATTGCAGGCCCTTGGGCCCATCGCGCCAGCCAATGTTCCGGGTGCCGAGCCATGGACCGATCATCTCGATCACTACCTCAGCCACTATCAACTGGCCCCGCTGCTGGCGGAGCATGTCGGCCTGCATGTCGGCTTCATCGAGGCCGGCAACTTTCGCCTCTGGACCCAGGTCTGGAGCCCCGGCGTCCCCCATGGGACTGTCTTCGTGGTGCACGGTTACTTCGATCACCTCGGGCTCTATCGCCATCTGCTGCAGTGGTTGCTGGACCGTGGCTGGCAGGTGGTACTGTGGGACCTCCCCGGCCATGGCCTGTCCAGCGGCCCACGCGCCTCCATCAACGACTTCGCCGACTACGGCACCTGCCTGGCGGCCCTGCAGCAACATCTCGTGCTGCGCGACCTGGCCCCCCACCCCTGGCTCGGGATCGGCCAGAGCACCGGTGCCGCCATCCTGGCCACCGATGCCCTGACCCAAGGTGAGCACAGTTGCTGGGCTGGCCTGGCGCTACTGGCCCCCCTGGTACGCCCCTGGCGCTGGCAGCAATCGAGTTGGCTGCACTTGCTGGCCAGTCCCTTCATTCGTTCCTTGCCACGCAAGTATCGCGCCAATTCGTCGGACAGTGACTTCACGACTTTTCTCCGCGAAGGCGATCCACTGCAGCCGGAGCGGCTGACGGTCACCTGGATCACCGCCATGCGTCGCTGGATGCCGCGCCTGCTGGCGCTGCCACAGAGCGATCTGCCGGTGTTGATCCTGCAAGGCGAACAGGACCTGACGGTGGACTGGGAATGGAACCTGGGCGTCCTCGAACGCAAGTTCCCCCGGGCACGCATCCATCGCCATCCCGAGGCTCGCCATCATCTCGTCAACGAGGCCGAAGCGATCCGCCAGGAACTGTTCGCAGAGCTCGAGGCCTTCATCGCCGGTTTCGAAGGCGCTCCACGCAGCGCTAGTGCGTCTCCCGCCAAGGTAGCCAAGCATCCATGAAGCGCCGCTGGTTATGGTGGCTGATCGCCATCATGCTCGGCGGCTGTGCCAGTGCTCCGGATCAGCCCACGATGATGCGCCAGGCGTTGGTCGGCCTGAGCGATCGCGCCGCACGCCTGGTGCTCGCCGATCCGGTGTGGGATCTCCCCACGGCTGATGTGGTGGTGTTACTGGCCCCGCCGGAGGTCGACGAGCAGTTGGGCATCGGTACCGAACGCTTCCACGAGAATCTGAGCCGCGCCCTGCTCGCCCAACAAGAGGGCCCGCAACTCCTCGACTGGACACCGGCCATGGACAGTGCCGAGGCGCCGGCTAACCAGTGGTTGCTGGAATGCCGGCTTGCCGCCGATGGCCCGCGCCTGCGTCTCTCGGATCGGGAGCTGTTGCCCTACCGGTTGACGCTATCGCTGCGCCGCCCGGGTGACGGGGCACCACGCTGGCAACAACACATCAGTGGCGCCATCGATGCCAGCGCACTGTGAGCCGATGTCGACTTGGACTGCGGCGCCAAGGCGGGGACAATGGCGCCATACCCATCCACCGGCAGGAGCCCTTCGTCATGCCGCGTTTTGCCGATCATCTCTATCGCGACGGCCCGACCAATCCTTTCCCCGGCCTCAGGGCACTGGAGCGTCGTCTGGGTCGCAAGATCCCCCACCGGCTCGGTTCCAATGAAGGGCTGGACATGCCCCACCAGGCACTCGGTGCACGCTTCGGCCGCGAATTGGCAGACCTGGCGCGCGGCTACGGCGATGCCGAAGCCATGGGGGTCCGTACCCGCCTGAGCGAACAGCTCGACACGCCGCTCGAGTCGCTGCTGATCGATGCCGGTGCCGATAGCCTGATGGCGTTGGCGCTGCGGGCGACCTCTCCCGCTGGCAGTTGCGTCATCACAAGCGCCGGTACCTATCCGACCTTCGGCTATTTCGCCGCCGGGCAGGGCTGCCGGATCGTCGAAGTCGACTATCACGATGCCACCCGCACCCTGGCACCCGACCTCGACGCTCTGGCGCAAGCGGCGCACTATGAAGGAGCGCGCCTGGTCTATCTGGCCAACCCCGACAATCCCAGCGGCCATTTTCACGACGATCGGGCCGTGAGGGCGCTACGCGACGCCTTGCCCAAGGATTGTACCCTGCTACTCGACGAGGCCTACCATGACTTCCGCCATGACGCCGCCTCGCCCAGTGCCGGCGAGGCATGGTCTCGGGTGATTCGTCTGCGTACCTTTTCCAAGGCCCATGGCCTGGCCGGGCTGCGGATCGGCTATGCGATTGCCGAAGCGCATGACATCGAGATGCTCAACAAGGTGCGTATCCACTACGCGGTGTCATCGCTGGCCGAAGCCGCTGCCGAAACCCTGCTCGACCATCCACAGGAAACCGCCGAGCACGTCCAGGCGGTCATCGGGCGCCGTCAACGTCTGAGCCAGTGGCTGCGCGACCTCGGTGCGGACGTGCCCGAGAGCGCCACCAATTTCGTCGCCGTGCGACTGCCCGAGGCGGAACTGGCCAAGCGGGTTCACGGCGAGTTGCTCGAGGCCGGCAGCCTGATCCACCGGCCGCCCCATCCCGCCCTCGGCCACGTGCTGCGTATCAGCGCCGTGGAGGATGCCCTGGCGCCGGGCCGGTTGGATGCACTGGAGAGGGCGTTGCGGAGTACCGACTAGGCTTATCCGCCTTCCCCGCCCAGCATGACCATGACCACCCCGGCCAGGTAACAGCCGATGATCGTCACACTCTCGAAGCCGATACGTCCGGGCCCTTGCTCCTCGCGGCGAATCAGCCCGGCCAGCATGACGCCGGTCATCAGCAATGACAGGGCGATCCACAACACGACCGAGTCGGGTACCGCGTGGTAGATCGAGCCGCCACGATAGGCAACATCCGAGGCAGCGGCGAACAGGACATCGAAGGCATTGCCACCGATGATCCCGGCCACTGCCAGGGTCAGCGCCCCCCGGCGTACCGCCGCCAGCGTCGTGACCAGCTCGGGCAACGAGGTCGCCACCGAGGTCAGCAACACTCCCACCGCGGTCTGGCTGAGCCCACTGTTCACGGCGATGGCCGTGGCGCTGCGCTCGAGAACCCAGCCCGCGAGCCCCAGCACAGCGGCCATGATCACGAACGCCAGCCACAGCAGACTCAGTGAGCGCTGCATGGCCGCTGCATCGGGCTCGTCGAGACGGGTTTCCCGGGTTCGCGCGGGGCGCCACATGGGATTGGCCTGCACCTTGTTGACCAGCCGCAGGCCAAACAGATAGCCGACAAACAGCAACGGCGTCACCGGATGAATGTGCCATACCGTGATTTCCGGCGAGAAGCGCCCCACCAGCAGCAGCCCCAGCAAGCACAACAACAATGCTCCCTGCATCAGGTTGCCGAGGGAGGCGGCGGCATGCTCCAGATTGGCTCGCCGGTACGTCACGTCGGCAACGGTCAGGAACAGGGTCTGGACGGCAATGCCGCCCAGCGCATTGCTCATGGCCAGTTCCGGCCGGTTGGCCCAGGCCGCGGACACCGACAACACAATGCCCGACAGCGAGGTGGCCATGCCCAGCAGCATGGCACCGGCGATCGCCTCGCCGATTCCGGTGCGATCGGCCAGGTCGTCGACGACGCGGGTCAAGCGCGTACCCACTACGCCGACCACCGCCGTGCCGAGAAGGAACAGTCCGATGGCAAAGGTCAGCGGCAGGCTGCCGGGTGACAGGGACATCAGGCCGTTTCTTGCTCGTCAGCGCACGGGGCAATGGGAAAACGTGGCGGCACGGCACGCATATAGGCACGACTGGCACGCAGCACGGCACGATCCTGAAAGCGCGCGCCCACCAGTTGACAACCGATCGGCAGCCCCTCGGTACTGAACCCGCAGGGCACCGATGCGGCCGGCTGGCGTGTCAGGTTGAAGGGATAGCTGAACGGGGTCCAATCCATCCAGTCGTTCATCCCCTTGCCTTCCGGCACCTCCTGGCCCGCGGCAAACGGCAGGACAGCCACGCTGGGCATCAACAGCAGGTCGAATTCATCGCGAAAGTGCGCCTCGAATCGTGAGGTCAGGGTGGCCCTGGCCTCTTCGGCGACGAGCACGTCATTGGCACTGAACTCTTCGCCACGCCAAGCGTTTTCCAGCAGTCCCGAGCTGATCAGGTGACGCTCGGCTTCGGTCATCTGATAGCACAGTCGCCAGGTCGTCGTGAACCACAGAACCTTGAAGGCTTCGCCGGCTTCGTGCAGATCGAGATCGCTGGGCACCACCTCGGCGCCCAGCTCGGTCAGCGTCTTTGCCGCCCGTTCGACGGCCGCGGTGACCTGCGGGTCGACCCCGACACGACGCGCTGCGGTGATCAGGCCGATACGCATTCCCTCGAGGGTCTGGCGGGTGGTTTTCCCCCAGTCCGCCGGTGCCGCATCGATGGCGTAGCTGTCGCGGGACTCGTAGCGGCCGATGACGTTGAGCATGCGTATCGCGTCGTCGACGCTGCGGGTGATCGGACCGATATGCGACATCGACGGCAAGGCACAGGGCGGCCATTGCGGTACCAGGCCGAATGTCGACTTGAAACCGAAGGTCCCGGTGAAGGAGGCGGGTATGCGTATCGAGCCGCCGGAATCGCCTCCCTGGTGCAGCACTCCCAGGTTCAGCGCACAGGCCGCGGCGGCGCCGCCCGACGAGCCACCCGGCGTGAGCCGGGTATCCCAGGGGTTGTAGGTCACCCCGGTCAACGGGCTGTCGGTAACCCCCTTCCAACCGTACTCGGGCGTGGTGGTCTTGCCCAGGATGACGGCTCCCCCATCCCGTAGCCGCCGTGCCGGCGGTGCATCCTCGTCGCAGGGGGCGGGGTCGGAGATCAAGGTCCCCTCGCGCGCCGGCATGCCACGCACCCGGGTCAGGTCCTTCATCGTCACCGGCAGCCCGTCCACCGGCCCCCGCGGCAGGCCACGCTGCCAGCGGGCCTCGGCCTCGTGGGCAGCGGCGAGTGCACCCTCGTGATCCACGTGACAGAAGGCGTTGACGACGGGGTTGTAGCAATCGATGCGCTCCAGGGCGTTCGCGACCGCCTCCACGGGCGAGAGACGGCCATGTCGATAAGCGTCGATCAGGGCAGCAGCATCCATCGCAGCGAGATCGGTCTCCGGCTTATGCATCGGCCCCCCTTGGCTGTCTTGGCTGGTGTGGACCCCAGGGCACGACGAAGTGGCCCCCGTATCCTCCTATCGACAGCTTAGCCAACAGGAGCGGCCCTGGGTTCCAGCGCCCGCGAGAGGGATATCGCCTGCTCAAGAGAACGAGCCATGACGGTGCTTGCCGCTCGAGTGCGTTCCCGCGCAGTCAGGGACGCTTGAGTAGCCGGTCCAACTGGCGATAGCCGATGGCTTCCATCAACTGCGGCTTGGCGGGACGCCCCTCCCCGGCCAGGTCGGCCAGGGTCAGCGCCACACGCAGCACGCGGTGATAGGCGCGTGCCGAGAGATTGAGACGGCCGAGCACCTCGGCCAGCCAGGTGCGCTCCGCCGCCTCCAGCGCACAGGCGGCCTCCAGTTCACGCCCCGGCAAGTGGGCATTCAGGCCACCGCGAGCATACTGGCGCTCGCGGGCCGCCACCACGCGGGCACGCACCGCGGCCGAGCTTTCGCCACTGTGCTCGGCGGTCAACTGCTCGGGGGGCAGGGCCGGCACTTCCACCTGCAGATCGATACGGTCGAGCAAGGGACCGGACAGCCGTGCCTGGTAACGCTGGATCTGCGCCGCCGTGCATTGGCAGCGGCTTCGCGGATCGCCCAGGTGCCCGCAAGGGCAAGGGTTCATCGCCGCCACCAGTTGGAAACGGGCTGGATACCGGCGCTGGTGGCTGGCCCGCGAGATGGAAATGCATCCCGACTCCATGGGCTCACGCATCACTTCCAGCACACTGCGGCTGAATTCCGGTAACTCATCGAGAAACAGCACGCCTTGATGAGCCAGGGAAATCTCGCCGGGACGCGGCTTCGAGCCACCTCCGACCAGGGCCACGGCGCTGGCGGTATGATGCGGGGCACGAAAGGGGCGTTGCCCCCACTGTTCACGCAACGCCAGGCCACACACCGAGCGAATTGCCGCCACTTGCAGGGCCTCATCCTCGGTCAGTGACGGCAGGATGCCGGGCAGGCGGCTGGCGAGCATGGTCTTGCCGGTTCCCGGCGGGCCGGCGAACAGCAGGTTGTGCCCTCCCGCCGCTGCCACTTCCAGGGCACGCCGCGCCTGGTGCTGGCCGCGTACCTCGCGCAGGTCGGCAGAGGGGTCGGGCAGGGCGACGGGCGCCTCGAGATGGTGCGCTGCAATGCGTTGCTGGCCCAGCAGGTGCGCCACCACCTCCAGCAGATGGTCGGCGGGTAGTACCTCGAGCCCTCCCGCCAGGGCCGCTTCATCGGCATTGGCCCGCGGCACCAGCAGACGTCGTCCCGCACGACGTGCCGCCAGTGCCACCGGCAGCACACCCGGTACCGGGCGCAGGCGGCCATCGAGCGCCAGCTCACCCAGGCATTCGACTCCCGCCAACGCCGCGGCCGGCACCTGGCCGGAGGCCACCAGGATTCCCAAGGCGATCGGCAGATCGAAACGCCCGCCCTCCTTGGGCAGGTCGGCGGGCGCCAGGTTGAGGGTGATGCGGCGCGTATTGGGAAACTCGAAACCGGCATTGATCAGGGCGCTACGCACCCGCTCACGGCTTTCCTTGACCGCGGTTTCCGGCAGCCCGACCAGGGTCAGCCCCGGCAGGCCGTTGGCCAGGTGCACCTCGACCAGCACCTCGGGCGCATCCAGCCCCACGCTGGCACGTGTGTTGATAATGGCCAACGTCATGGGCGTTCCTTGCACATCGTCATCGTCCTTGAATGAACGCCATGGCCTTCGGCGTCGAATATCGGTGCCGCCCGGTCCCGCTAGCGACGGGACCGGAATCAGTCGCCGCTCCTGCCGGGCGGTCGAGACGCCTCTCCGGCGCCGGCGTCCTCGGGCGGTGAGGTATCGTCACGGCGTTCGCCCAGCGGTGCCTCGACCGACGATTGGGCGGTATCCAGTGCCGCTTCGAGTGCCGCCACCTGCTTCTCCAGGGCTTCGACCCGTGACCGGGTACGTTGCAGGACATCCATCAGGATATCGAAATCCTCCCGCGACACCAGCTCCAGACGGTCGAAGGCGCCACGCATGGCCTGGTGCACGCCACGCTGCAGTTCCTCCGGGGCATGCGAGGCGTCCTGTAGACGTTCACCGAGCTGTTGGGCCAGCCGGCTGAGGCGGTCGCTGTTCACCATGGGTCGTTCCTCGCTCCAGGAATGTGATCCCCACAGGATACGCAAGGATCCCGCCCAGCGCATGCGCCGAAATGATGCGCCCACGAAGTGCAAGAGCACCAAATCAGTGCATTACCTTGCCGAGTGGGATGCACGCCACCTATGCCGCCGCGCGAAATGCATTATAACTATTTGATATTAATTGAATAACAATATCGTGGCATGTTTTGCGCTTGATGCCAGGTAGGCGCAAGCCATTACCGCACGCCATTGACGGGAGAATTGGGATGAAACTCATCACCGCCATTATCAAGCCGTTCAAGCTTGACGATGTCCGCGAGGCGCTGGCCGACAACGGCGTCCAGGGCATCACCGTGACCGAGGTCAAGGGCTTCGGGCGCCAGAAGGGGCACACCGAGTTGTATCGCGGCGCCGAGTATGTCGTCGACTTCCTGCCCAAGGTCAAGGTCGAGGTCGCCGTCGACGCCGACCGCCTGGAAACCGTTCTCGATGCCATCCGCACGGCGGCCAACAGCGGCAAGATCGGTGACGGCAAGCTCTTCGTCACCCCGCTGGAAGATGTGATCCGGATCCGTACCGGCGAACGCGGTGCCGATGCCGTCTGATCCATCCTTGATCCGACCATGTACGCAGGAATCTACGCCAACGCGAGTCCCTAAAAAATAACGCTGGCTCAGGAGATTATCGAATGACAGAGCTTTCAGAGCTGACTTATGCGCTCGACACTTTCTACTTCTTGATCTGCGGTGTGCTGGTGATGTGGATGGCCGCCGGCTTCGCGATGCTCGAGGCCGGGTTGGTGCGTTCCAAGAACACCGCCGAGATCCTGACCAAGAACGTGGCGCTATTCGCCATCGCTTGTACCATGTATCTGCTGATCGGCTACTACATCATGTATTCCAGTGCCGGCGGTGGCGTCCTGCCCAGCCTGGGCTTTCTGATCGGCGTCGAGAACAGCCTGGACGCCATTACTGCGGGCGGTGACGACGCGCCCTATTACTCCATGCGCTCCGACTACTTCTTCCAGGTCGTGTTCGTGGCTACCGCCATGTCCATCGTCTCCGGTGCCGTGGCCGAGCGCATGAAGCTGTGGGCGTTCCTCGCCTTTGCCGTGGTCATGACCGCGGTCATCTATCCGGTCTCCGGCTACTGGACCTGGGGCGGCGGCTGGCTGTCCGAGGTCGGCTATTCCGACTATGCCGGTTCCGGCATCGTGCACCTGGCGGGTGCTGCGGCCGCTCTGGCCGGTGTGCTGATACTCGGCCCGCGCAAGGGCAAGTACGGCAAGGACGGCTCGATCTATGCCATCCCGGGTGCCAACATGCCGCTGGCGACGCTGGGGATGTTCATCCTGTGGATGGGCTGGTTCGGCTTCAACGGTGGTTCGGAGCTGAAGATGTCCGACGCCGTATCCGCCAACAATGTCGCCCAGGTGTTCGTCAATACCAATGCCGCGGCGGCCGGTGGCGTGATCGCCGCCCTCGTGCTGGCCAAGCTGTGGTTCCGCAAGGCCGACCTGACCATGGCCCTCAATGGCGCCCTGGCCGGCCTGGTCGCCATCACCGCCGACCCGCTGTCTCCCCCTGCGCTGGGCGCCGCGGTCATCGGCGCTATCGGTGGCGCCATCGTCGTGGCTTCCATCGTGGCGCTCGACAAGCTCAGGATCGACGATCCGGTCGGCGCCATCTCGGTGCACGGTGTGGCCGGTATCTGGGGTGTCCTGGTGGTACCGATGAGTAATGGGGATGCCTCCTTCGGCGCCCAGATCCTCGGCATCATCGGCATCTTCGCCTGGGTTTTCCTTGCCAGCCTCGTGGTATGGCTGATCATCAAGGCGGCCATGGGCATCCGGGTCAGCGAAGAGGAGGAATACGAGGGGGTCGACCTGACCGAGTGTGGCCTGGAGGCTTACCCCGAGTTCAACGTCGCAAGCAAGTAGCGGCATACCGAGTGAGCTGGCGTGCTCCCCTGGCCCCCTTCGGGGGCCTTTTTTAATCCCCCCTCGAGCGGTGTATGCTTGACAGCCAACACCACTCGGCGATGCTAGACGAAAGATCCTGTGGGGGCTCGGTGCGCCACCTGCACAACAGATGCAAGGAGAAGGACCATGAAACTGGTGACTGCCATCATCAAGCCGTTCAAGCTCGACGACGTTCGGGAATCGCTTTCCGAGATCGGCGTTCAGGGCATCACCGTCACCGAGGTCAAGGGCTTCGGGCGACAGAAGGGGCACACCGAGCTGTACCGCGGTGCCGAATACGTGGTCGACTTCCTGCCCAAGGTCAAGCTCGAAGTGGCGGTGGACGACGACATGGCCGAACAGGTCATCGACGCCATCACCCAGGTCGCCAATACTGGCAAGATCGGCGACGGCAAGATCTTCGTCTCGCCACTCGAGCAGGTCATCCGCATCCGCACCGGCGAGACCGGCAAGGACGCGGTCTGAAAGATGTAAGCTGTAAGCTGTAAGCTGTAAGCTGTAAGAAAAACAGTTTATATCAGCTAGTTATAGAAAACCCCGCCGATATATTTTACCGCCGGGGTTTTCTTATAGCTTAAGGCTTAGAGCTTACGGCTATCCTTGCTTATTTCTCGACAAAGGCGCGCTCGATGACGTAGTCACCGGGCTCGCCCATGCGCGGCGAGATCTGGAAGCCGAGGTCGTCGAGCAGGGCGCTGGTGTCGTCGAGCATCGCCGGACTACCACAGATCATGGCGCGGTCCTGCTTGGGGTCGATCATCGGCAGGCCGGTGTCCTCGAACAGCTTGCCGTCACGGATATGGTCGGTCAGGCGCCCCATGGTATGGAATTCCTCACGGGTGACCGTGGGATAGTAGACCAGTTTCTCGGCGATCTCCTCGCCCAGGTACTCGTGAGCCGGCAGTTCCGTGGTGATGAAGTCTGCATAGGCGAGCTCACTGACGTTGCGCACGCCATGGATCAGCACGATCTTGTCGTAGCGTTCGTAGGCTTCGGGATCCTGGATCAGGCTCATGAAGGGCGCCAGGCCGGTACCGGTAGAGAGCAGGTAAAGGTTGCGTCCCGGCAGCAGGTCGTCGGTGACCAGGGTGCCGGTGGGCTTGCGGCTGACCATGACCTGGTCGCCGACCTTGAGGTGCTGCAAGCGCGAGGTCAACGGACCATCCGGCACCTTGATGCTGAAGAACTCGAGGTGGTCCTCGTAATTGGGACTGGCGATGGAGTA
Source organism: Litchfieldella rifensis (assembly GCF_042646605.1). Lineage (NCBI taxonomy): Bacteria > Pseudomonadati > Pseudomonadota > Gammaproteobacteria > Oceanospirillales > Halomonadaceae > Litchfieldella > Litchfieldella rifensis. The sequence continues at coordinate 141,674 of NZ_JBHRUG010000037.1, forward strand.
GGCGCGCATCAGCGGCTTGCCGTTCACCTCGAGACCGATCATCACGAACTGGCCGTTCTTGAAGCGCAGGCTACGCTCACGGGTGGTACGAAAGCTGAACAGGGTGTCGTTCCAGTGATGAACGCTGAGGACTTCTTCCAGGGCAAACTTGCTCACGACGGGCTCCTTGATATTCCATTGGCGAATAACGTCGCCGCTCTACCTATGGCAGCAATTCTAAGCGCCCATTTTATATCTGTTAAATGGATTATATGGATAACCCTTATCTATACTATGGATAAGCAGTCCATCGGGAGTCACATCATGCGCTATAGTCTGCGTCAATTGGAAGTCTTCGTCGCCGTCGCCCAGCACGAGAGCGTATCGCATGCCGCCCGTTCGCTGGCGTTGTCCCAGTCGGCGGCGAGCACCGCGCTGGCCGAGCTCGAGCGTCAGTTCGACTGCCAACTGCTCGACCGCATCGGCAAGCGACTCAAGCTCAACGCCCTGGGCTTCCAGATCCTGCCCAAGGCGGTGGCCCTGCTCGATCGCGCCGAGGAGATCGAGGAACTGCTGCGCGGCCAGCGCGGCATCGGCTCGCTCGATGTGGGTGCGACGCTGACCATTGGCAACTACCTGGCCACATTACTGATCAGTGACTTCATGCAGCGCCATCCCGATAGCCGGGTCCGCCTGCAGGTAAGAAATACCAGTGCCATCATAGAGCGCATCGTGCAACACGAACTCGACCTGGGTCTGATCGAAGGCGACTGCCAGCATGAGGATGTGGTCATGCAACCCTGGGTGGAGGACGAACTGGTGGTGTTCTGCTCACCGCACCACCCACTGGCCAATGCCGGGGAACTGGACATGGACCGCCTGCTGCGAGCCGACTGGATCATGCGCGAACCGGGATCGGGGACACGACTGACCCTGGAACACGCCACGCGCCATCGACGGGCACGCTTCAATACCCTCCTCGAACTGGAACATACCGAGGGCATCAAGCGTGCCGTGGAATCGGGGCTGGGTATCGGCTGCGTGTCGCGACTAGCGCTGCGCGACGCCTTCCGTCGCGGCAGCCTGGTGCCGATCCCCACCCCGGAGTTGGACCTGAGGCGCCAGTTCACCTTCATCTGGCACCGCCACAAGTACCTGACCACCGGCATCCGCGAGTTCCTGCGCCTGTGCCGCAAGATGACCGAGGGCATCACGCGTAGCGACGAGATCGACCTGCCCTATATTCCCTGACACCGGGAAGCCCGGCAATGGCCAGGCTTCGATAGGATCGGCAGTAGCATTCTTGGAGCCTATCGTCGCCGTCAGGCCGACTCGAGCCGCCTGGCCGATGGCTTCTCCCGCGCGGATGACACTGGCGCCGACAGTTGCGGTGAGAGGGACTCGTGCCGTTCGGCGAGGGTAAAGCCACCAACCGCTTCGGTCAGCCGATCCGCCTGGTCCTTGAGCTGTTCGGCCGCCGTGGTGGATTCCTCGACCAGCGCCGCATTCTGCTGGATCATGCGGTCGAGTTCGGAGACCGCGACATTGACCTGGCCGATGCCATCGCTCTGCTCGGCGGTGGCCGTGGTGATCTCGCCGAGGACGTCGGCGACCCGGGTAACACTGTCGACGATCTCGTCCATGGTGTCGCCGGCGGTGCGCACCAGGGCGGCCCCGTCTTCGGTCCTGGCCACCGAGGTATCGATCAGCGCCTTGATCTCGCGCGCGGCGTCGGCACTACGGCCGGCCAGTTGCCGTACCTCACCGGCGACCACCGCAAAGCCACGGCCCTGCTCACCGGCGCGCGCCGCTTCCACCGAAGCGTTCAGCGCCAGCAGATTGGTCTGAAAGGCGATGCCATCCATCACCGTGACGATCTCGGCGATCTGCCGCGAGGAGTCGGTGATGTCCTGCATCGTACTGACCACCCGGGAGACGACTTCGCCACCGCGTGTCGCGACGGCGGAGGCCGACTGGGAAAGCCTATCCGCCTGCCGGGACGATTCGGCGGTGTGTTCCACGGTGCTGGTGATCTCCTCCATCGAGGCCGAGGTCTGCTGCAGGCTGGAGGCGGCATTCTCGGTACGTCGCGACAGATCCTGGCCGCCGCTGGCGATCTCGGTGGCGGCGATGCGCACCGTCTCGCTGCTGTCGCGGATGGTCATCATCACCGCTTCCATCTTGGCCACGAAGCGGTTGAACGCTGACGCGATCTGCGCCACTTCATCGCTACCGTCTTCCGGCAGGCGACGGGTCAGGTCGCCGCTGCCACTGGCGATGTTCTCCAAGGCGTCGCGAGCTCGCACCAGACCGCCCAGGGAACGCTTGAGCCACAGACCGAGCAACACCGTAGCCATCCCCGCCGCCACCAACAGTGTGATCAGCGAGGAGTGGATGATCGCCCGCAATCCAGCGTTGGCCTCGTCTGCATCGAGTGCCACCCCCAGTTCCCAGTCGCTGCCCTCGATGGGCATGACGGCGAGTCGCTTGTCGTGCCCAGCGATGTCGACGGGTCGCCAGCCACCGTCGCTACCCAGCGCTGCGATCGCCTCCGGCGTCAGGTCGTCGCTCAGCCGCGTCACGGGCTCGAGGGTGAGAGCGGCGTCGGGGTGGGCAATCAGCGTTTCACCGCCGACACTCAGGAAGGCGAAACTCGAGGGCGTCGGCTGAATCGCCGCGACATCGGCAACGATGGTGTCGATGACCACATCGCCGCCGAGCACACCGACCAGCTTGCCGTCGCGTTCGACCGGCGTAGCGAAGGTCACTACGACGCGCCCCGTATTGGCATCCACATAGGGCATCGACACGATGCTGGCACCGCGCTCGGTGGCATCGAGATACCAGCCGCGCTGGCGCGGATCGTAATCGTCGGGGGGAACCCAGCCATCGGAGGTGGTCAGGCTGCCGTCGGGCTTGCCCAGGTAGGTCGAGAGAAAGCCTCCGGACTCGGCCAACTGGACCAACGCCGTGACGGGGGCATCCCTGGTCACCGGGGTACGCGCCGCTTCGATCATGCTGGTACGCGCGGTGATCCATTCACTGATCGCCAAGGCATGGCCTTGCGTCACGGAGGCAAGCTGCCGGGCCACCTGCTCGTCATTGTGCGACTTGACGGTGAGGTAGTTGGCCGCGCCACTGATGGCCAGGGCCAGAGCGACCACCACCACGGTGGCGATCAGGATTCGTATGCGCAGGGAAGAAGCCATGGGCGTGCTCGCTGATAGGGTGGTTTGCCAGAGAAGACGGCACGCGGGTGCCACGCGCCGCCACTGGTCGGTCCTATCGGCAATTGCGTCCCAGGCTTTAGTCGATGCGCGAGAGAGATCAGCGCAGGTCGCTGACGGCTTCCTGAATCTCGGCCTGGCTGGCCTTGGAAAGATCCTTGGGCAAGGTATGGATGATCAACTTGCCGGAGGGGGCATCGAGCTTGTCACGCAGGAGCCCCAGAAAACGCGGTGGCGCCACCAGAATCAACTTCTGCAAGTGGTTGTCGACGCGCGCTCGATAGACACGTTCGGCCACTTCCTTGGCAAACATCTCGGCATGGTGGTTGGAAGCAACATTCTCGCCGCCCGAGGCACGTGCGGTGGTGGCGGTCGACTCATGCACATCTCCGCGGCCATCCGTCACCAGGTCACCTTCATGCAAACGCCCTTCGGCATGCACCAGGCTGTCCTGCTCCACCAGTTGCAAGGCATCACGAGTGAAGACGCGCGCCCGGGCCGAATCCGCCACCACAATATAGGTCGTCATAGACTTACGCTCCTTGGGTTGCTGACACCGCGACACTTACCTTATCGAGATTGGCAAGGGTCGCGCGGGTGGTCAATATCGCCATCGGATGAGAGACCACTGCAGTTTTTCCGCCAACTGGGTTAGCATCGACTGCGCCGGCACGGAGGCCAGCGCAACCGGCCAGCACCGCGTGCGCCGATTCACTGGGAGGTCCCTATACATGCGTCAGTTCCTGTTTCCGCGTCGCCCTCTGCCGCGACGCACCCTATTGTTCTGTCACCTGGTCATCCAAGTCGGTCTGTTGGTCGCCGGCGGAGGCTGGCTGGCGAGCCGCACCCCCTGGCTGAGCTCGCAAGACTGGGCCAGCGCCTGGCCTGAGCTGGTCCTTGGTGGCAGTCTGCTGCTGTTGGCCATTGTCGCTACCCGGCTATTGGCCGAGCTATGGCTGTTGCCCCATCATCTGGCGGAGCAGCGTCCCGGGTTCGCCCCGAGCGCCGTAGTGACCCGTTCCTTCGATCGTCGGCCCGCGATCCACGATGAAGGCCACGCCTGGACCAGTGCCGCGCGCAGCGTGGATGCCGAGGATACGGTACTGGGCAGTGCCCGCGTCAGCCAGCCGGCGCCGTCGCGGCGCCGCGGCCTCGATGAGCCCACCCTGGATCTCGCCGCCAGCGGCACTCCCGAACCACCGGCTCGCCATGAACCACGACTGTAACGCTATCATGCAACGACGCCCCGGCCCTGAAGCCGAGGCGTCGTCTCTCGCCACGTCCGCCGATCAGTGACCGAGGATCTGACTGAGGAACAGCTGGGTGCGTTCCGACTGGGGGTGGTTGAAGAACGGCTCCGGGGCGTTTTCCTCGATGATCTGGCCCTGATCCATGAAGATCACCCGATCGGCCACGGTCTTGGCGAAGCCCATCTCATGGGTGACGCAGAGCATGGTCATGCCTTCCCGGGCCAACTCGACCATGACATCGAGCACTTCCTTGATCATCTCCGGGTCCAGCGCCGAGGTGGGCTCGTCGAACAGCATGACTTCCGGGTGCATGCATAGCGAGCGGGCGATCGCCACGCGCTGCTGCTGCCCGCCCGATAACTGCCCGGGGTACTTTTTCGCCTGCTCGGCGATCTGTACCCGTTCGAGATACTGCATGGCGCGTTGCTCGGCCTCGCGGCGCGGCTTCTTCTGCACCCACATCGGCGCCAGACAGCAATTTTCCAGCACCGTCAGATGCGGGAACAGGTTGAAGTGCTGAAACACCATGCCCACCCGCCGGCGAATCTGCTCGATGCGCTTGACGTCCTGGGTCAACGGCATGCCGCCGACCACGATCTCGCCCTGCTGGTGCTCTTCGAGGTGATTGATGCAACGAATCAGCGTCGACTTGCCCGAGCCCGACGGGCCACAGATGACGATGCGCTCGCCGCGCTGGACGGTAAGGTTGATATCGCGCAGGACGTGGAAATCCCCGTACCACTTGTTGACGTCGCGCATCTCGACCATCGAGGTCTCGGCGCTGGCCGCTGCGGTGGAAGCTTGTTCACTCATCATTGTTGTCCCTGTTGTTAGGTGCCGAGGCTCAGCGCTTGTGACCGGTATGTAGCTTGCGTTCGAGGTGCTGACTGTAACGCGACATGCTGAAACAGAAGATCCAGAACATGAATGCCGCGAACACATAGCCTTCCAGCGAGAATCCCAGCCAACGCGAATCCGACAGGGCCGCCTGAACGATGCCCAGCAGGTCGAACAGGCCGATGATCATCACCAGGGTGGTGTCCTTGAACAGCGAGATGAAGGTATTGACGATCCCCGGGATCATCATCTTCAATGCCTGCGGCAGGACGATCAGGCCCATGCGTTTCCAGTAACCCATGCCCAGTGCCGCGGCGGCTTCCTCCTGTCCCCGCGGGATCGCCTGCAACCCGCCGCGGACCACCTCGGCCATATAGGCGCTCTGGAACAGCGTGATGCCGATCAGGGCCCGAACCAGGCGATCGACACTGACCCCGGTGGGCATGAACAGCGGCAGCATCACCGAAGCCATGAACAGCACCGTGATCAACGGAACGCCACGCCAGAACTCGATGAATACCACACTGAAACTTCTGACGATGGGCATGTGCGAACGCCGTCCCAGCGCCAGCAGGACCCCGATCGGCAAGGCCCCCACCATGCCCACCACGGCCAGCACCAGGGTCAGCATCAGGCCGCCCCAGCGATGGGTTTCGACCATGCGTAGCCCGAAGTGGCCGCCATAGAGCAGGAAGTAGACGAATACCGGGAACACCACCAGGGTCGCCACCGCTACCCAGCGCTTGGACGGCAGCCGGGGGATCGCCAGCCAGGCGACCAATACTGCGAAAACAGCGAAGATCACGTTGACTCGCCAGATCTCGTCACGCGGATACAACCCGTAGATGAACTGGCCGATGCGGGCGTTGATGAACACCCAGCAGGCCCCTTCGCGCGAACAGTCTTCGCGACTGGTACCGATCCAGTCGGCATTGACGAACGCCCATTGAAGCGTCGGCACCAGCAGCAGATACAACAGATACAGGCCAAGCAGCGTAAAGGCGCCGTTGATCGGCCCGCTGAACAGATTGGCGCGCAGCCAGGCGATGGGGCCGATGGTACTGGACGGCGCCGGGCGCGCCTCGATCACTTTCCGATTATGAATCATCACCGGGCTCCTAACGTTCCACCAGCGCCATGCGGGCGTTGAACCAGTTCATGAACATCGACACCAGCAAGCTGATGGACAGATACACCGCCATGGTCATGGCAATGACCTCGATCGCCTGGCCGGTCTGGTTGAGCGTGGTACCCGCGAATACCGACACCAGGTCGGGGTAGCCGATGGCGGTGGCCAGCGAGGAGTTCTTGATCAGGTTCAAGTACTGGCTGGTCAACGGAGGGATGATCACGCGCATGGCCTGAGGAACGACCACCAGACGCAACACCAGCCCCTGGGGCAGGCTCAGCGCCTGGGCCGCTTCGGTCTGGCCATGGGAGATGGCCTGGATGCCGGAACGCACGATCTCGGCGATGAACGAGGCGGTATAGATCGACAGTGCCAGCCACAGCGCCAGGAACTCGGGAATCACGGTGATGCCGCCACGGAAGTTGAAGCCCCCCAGTTCCGGGATGTCCCAGGTCACCGGCACGCCGGTGGCGACCAGCACGCCAAAGGGCAAGCCAACGATCAGCCCCAGCGAGATCCACCCCGCCGGTAGCCGATGGCCGGTGGCTTCGTGGCGGCGCTTGTTCCAGATCATCAGCCCGATACTGGCGACGATGGCCACCGCCAGGGCCAGCGGGATCAGGCCGAAGCCGGACTCGAACAACGGCTGGGGCAGGTAGAGCCCGCGCACGTTGAGAAAGATCACTTCGCCGAAGGACAGGCTGTCGCGGGCACTCGGCATGGTCCGCAGCACGGCGAAGTACCAGAAGAAGATCTGCAGCAGCAACGGGATGTTGCGAAAGATCTCGATATAGCCATTGGCCAGGCGTGCGATCAACCAGTTGGGCGACAGCCGTGCGATGCCGACGATGAAGCCGATGATGGTCGCCGCCAGCACTCCCAGTCCCCCCACCAGCAGGGTATTGAGCAGCCCGACCACGAAGGTTCGGCCGTAGGTGCTTTGCGACGAATAGTCGATCAGGGTCTGGACGATGCCGAAGCCGGCGGTGTTGGAGAGAAAGCCGAAGCCGGTGGTGATACCGCGCGCCGCCAGGTTGGCCTGGGTGTTGCCGATGATGGTCAGCAGGAAGGCCGCGACACCCGCCACCAGGAGTAGCTGGAAGGCCAGGGCCCGCTTGGCGGGGTCGCGCCAGAACGGAGGTTTGGGGCCCTGGGCAGGGACCTTGGGTCTAGCAGACATGGGATGCGTCTCCGCCAGGAGTCAAACAGGATCGAAACGACCGCTCAGGGCCGGGATCATCCGGCCCTGAGCGTCGACATGCATGCTCCGGCCACGGCCGGAGCTCAGGCGAGACGCTTAGCGTACCGGCGGGGCGTACTGGATACCGCCGTTGCTCCACAACTCGTTGATGCCGCGTTCGATCTCGAGCGGGGAATCCATGCCCACGTTGCGATCGTAGATTTCGGCGTAGTTGCCGACCTGGCTGATGATGTTATAGGCCCAGTCGGCTTTCAGCCCCATGCCTTCCCCGAAGTTGCCGTCCTGGCCGAGCAAACGGGCGATGTTGGGGTTCTCGGAATTCAGCATGTCGTCGACATTGTCGCTGCTGATGCCCAGTTCCTCGGCATTGAGCATGGCGAACAGCGACCACTTGACGATGTTGAACCATTGGTCGTCGCCCTGGCGGACCACCGGCCCCAGCGGCTCCTTGGAGATCACTTCCGGCAGGATCACGGCACCGCTGGGATCGGACAACTGGATGCGCAGCGCGGCCAACTGGGAGGTATCGGAGGTCAGGACATCGCAACGACCGGCCTCGAAGCCACCGACGGTCTGCTCGGAGGTGTCGAAGACGATGGGCTCGAATTGCATCTCATTGGCACGGAAGTAATCGGCCACGTTGAGTTCGGTGGTGGTACCGGCCTGTATGCAGATCGCCGCGCCATCGAGCTCCTTCACGCTGCCGATGCCCAGGTCCTTGGAAACCATGAAGCCCTGACCGTCATAGAAGGTCACGCCGGCGAAGTTCAGGCCCAGCGTCGTATCGCGGGTAGCGGTCCAGGTGGTGTTGCGCGACAGCACGTCGACCTCGCCGGACTGCAGAGCGGTGAAGCGCTCCACGGCATTGAGCGGCACATAGCGCACCGCCTCGGCATCGCCGAACACCGCCGCCGCGACGGCGCGACAGACTTCGACGTCGATGCCCTGCCATTCCCCTTGGTCGTCCGGTGCCGAGAAGCCCGGCAAGCCGTCACTGACGCCACACTGCACCACACCGCGTTGCTGGGTATCTTCGAGGGTGGTGGCTTGCGCCGCGGCCGTCACGCCCAACGACAGGGCCGTGACAGCGGTCATCAGTACGAGCTTGTTGTTGTTGTACGACATGGATCGTTCCCTCAGATGTTATGAAGAATCATCGTGCATGCTTGGCGCATGTGCCATGCACCTTAGCAAAGAGTGTTCCATTCACGTCATATTGTGGCGATAACATTTATTCAACGCAGGAGAGGCAGCAAAAAGCCAGGATCTCGTCGCTGGTAGCGCTGATGTCGGCCTCCCCTGGGGACATATCGGGCTCCATTGCGGTACGATCGGCAGCCCGCTGCGCCGTAGTAGGGCGCAAGACACGCCAACGCCTCGCCACTTCGCAGAGGTGACGAGGCGTTGAGGAGTATCGGCGATCGCGATGCCGGCGGTGCGCCGGCTCAGTCCAGCAGACGACGCATGAAGGGCGGCAATGCCAGGGCGCCACGGTGGGCTTCTGCGGTGTAGTAGTCGAGCGCCAGGTCGGCCTTGGCGGCATCGGCTTCACGGAAGCGAGTCACGTCGCAGCCCTTGCCGGCGAGCGTCGCACTCCACCAACCGGAGGGATAGACCGGCTGCGGAAACGGCAGGGTCGCCACGCTGGAAAAGCCGGCCTCGATCATGTCGTCACGCAATTCGCGGATGATGGTGCCGGTGTGATAGAGCGGCGATTCGCTCTGCTGCACCAGCAGTCCGCCATCCTTGAGAATACGATGGCAACGCTTGAGGAAGTCGGTCTTGAACAGCCCTTCCGCCGGCCCCACCGGATCGGTGGAATCGATGATCATCAGGTCGACACTGGCATCGTCGGCCCCGTCGACCCATTCCACGCCATCGGCGAACAGCAGCTCGGCGCGCGGGTCGTCATTGGCAGCGGTCAGCGCCGGAAAGAAGCGCTTGGCCGCCTTGGTGACTTCCTCGTCGATGTCGATCTGGGTGACATGCTCGACACCGGAATGCTTGAGCACCTCGCGCAGGGTGCCGCAGTCGCCACCACCGATGATCACCACGCGCTTGGGGTCGGCATGCGTGAACAGCGCCGGGTGCGCCATCATTTCGTGGTAGAGGAAATTGTCGCGGTCGGTGAGCATCACACAGCCATCGAGCACCATCAGGTTGCCGTATGTCTCGGTGGCATAGACCTCGAGGTGTTGATAGGGGCTGTGCACGTCGAGCAGCTTCCCGGTCACCTTGAGAGAGAAGGCGCTGCCGTGACCGTCGAAGACTTCGGTGAACCAGCCCGCGTCGAGAGACTTGGTCATCATGGACCCTCGTATGTCATGAATGGAGGCGCCTTGTCGGCGGCCGCGCAACATAGCCTAAGACCGGCCGCGAATAAAGCCCTTGCGCAGCCCCTGCAACAACAGCAGCGCACACCCGGCCCCCAGGGCATTGGCAAGCATATCCCAGCCATCGCCGCCGCTGCGCTCCGGCACCAGCATCTGCGCGTATTCGATGACGACGCCGTAGAGCGCCACGCTGGCGAAGGCGGCCCACAGACGCATCCCGGCCAGCCCCACCAGGCCGGCCAGGCCGCCATAGCCGACGAAGTGGTTGAGCTTGTCCCAGGGCAGCCCCGTGGGCATCTCGCTGCCCGGGGTCAGGCTGCTGATGGCGATCGCCAGCGCCGCCAGCAACGCCAGCACGGCCCACAGGCGGCGGCGATCGTGCCAGTGCCGCAGCCAGCCCGTCTCAGTCATGCCGGATCTCGCGATGATAGCCCGGGCTGAGCTCATGCAGGGCATCCAGGAAGGCGGTGACATGCGCGGGCTCGGTGAACTGGCTGATACCGTGCCCCAGGTTGAACACATGCCCCGGTCCCTCGCCATAGCTGTCGAGGACGCGCGCCACCTCGGCATGAATCGCCGAGGGCTTGGCGAACAACACATTGGGATCGAGATTGCCCTGCAGCGCCACACGATGACCGACCCGGGCCCGCGCGTCGGCAAGCTCGGTGGTCCAGTCGAGCCCCACGGCATCGGCACCGGTGCCGGCGATATGCTCCAGCCACTGGCCACCGTTCTTGGTGAACAGGATTACCGGCACCCGGCGTCCCTCGTGCTCACGGATCAGGCCGGCGACGATCTGCTCCATGTAGCGCAGCGAGAACTCCAGGTAGGCCGGCGTCGACAGTGCCCCGCCCCACGTATCGAAGATCTGTACCGCCTGGGCGCCGGCGCGAATCTGGGCATTGAGGTAGTCGGTGACCGCCTGGGCCAACAGATCGAGCAACCGGTGCATGGCATCCGGTGTGTCGTAGAGCATGGTCTTCACATGGCGGAAGTCCTTGCTCGAGGCGCCCTCGACCATATAGGTGGCCAGAGTCCAGGGGCTGCCGGAGAAGCCGATCAACGGCACGCGGCCATTCAATTCGCCACGAATGGTACGCACGGCGTTCATCACGTAGTCGAGATCGCGCTCGGCGTCCGGCGCCGCCAGCCTGGCGACATCCTCGACGCTGCGCACCGGCTTGTGGAACTTGGGCCCCTCGCCGGTCTCGAAATACAATCCCAGCCCCATGGCATCGGGGATGGTCAGGATATCCGAGAACAGGATGGCGGCATCCAACGGGTAGCGCTCGAGCGGCTGCAGGGTGACCTCACAGGCCAGCTCGGCGTTGCGGCACAGATCCATAAAGCTGCCCGCCTGGCCACGCACCTCACGATATTCCGGCAAATAACGGCCCGCCTGGCGCATCATCCACACCGGGGTACGGTCTACCGGTTGGCGCGCCAGGGCACGCAAAAAGCGATCGTTCTTGAGTTCCATGGTCGACTCAGCACTTGCGAATTTTCCCGCATTGTACCCAAACATGTCGGCGACGGCTTGATTCCCGGCGACGTCTGCCCCATTTATTGGCATTATTCATCGACCATCCGAGGCGCCGTGAGCGTCGGCGACGATCCTGCTAGAATGGCCGCTCCACTCGCCGGCACCGCCGTCGTCTATCATCGAGGTTCCCTGTGACGATTCGATTCATCGCCGCCTCCAAGCTGCCCACGCCCTGGGCGACCTTCACCATGCATGGCTTCGAGGACGAGGCCACCGGCAAGGACCATATCGCCCTGACGCTGGGTGATATCGCCGACGGCGAGCCGGTGCTGGGGCGGGTGCACTCGGAGTGCCTGACCGGCGATGCGCTGTTCTCGATGCGCTGCGACTGCGGCTACCAGCTCCAGGAGGCTCTGAAGCGTATCGCCGACGAGGGTCGCGGGGTGTTGCTGTATCTGCGCCAGGAAGGGCGCGGTATCGGGCTGCTCAACAAGATCCGCGCCTACCACCTGCAGGACCAGGGTGCCGATACCGTGGAGGCCAATGAACGCCTGGGCTTCGGCGCCGACCTGCGCCGCTACGACCTGTGCGTGCCGATGCTCGAGCACCTTGGCGTGGCCTCGCTGAGGCTGATGACCAACAACCCGCGCAAGGTCGATGCCCTGACCCGCGACGGTGTCACTGTGGCCGAGCGGCTTCCGATCACCACGGGCCTCAACCCTCATAATGAGCAGTACCTGGCCACCAAGGCCGGCAAGCTCGGCCACATGATGGTGCTCGGCGACTTCACCCAGGCCTCCGACATCGATATCGAGCGCAAGCCCTGACCCACGGAACCAGCGGACCGGTTGGCGGGTCTACCAAGTCATGGAGAACGTAGCATGACGGATCGCGCCCCCCTCGACGAACCCCCCTACAGCCTTCGCGAAGAGCTGCTGCACAGCATCAGCCATGGTGTCGGTGCGGCACTGAGTCTGGCCGGCATGGCGACCTTGATCGTGCTGGCCAGCGTGGCGGCGCACGTCGATCCCTGGAAGATCGTCGGCGTCAGCCTCTACGGCACCAGCCTGCTCCTGCTCTACACCGCCTCCACGCTCTACCACGGCGTCCGCCACCCGAGGCTCAAGCGTGCGTTTCAGATGCTCGATCACTGCGCCATCTACGCGCTGATCGCCGGCACCTACACGCCCTTTCTACTGGTCAACCTGCGCGGCTCGCTGGGCTGGACGCTGTTTGCGGTGGTCTGGGGCCTGGCCCTGGGCGGCATCGTGCTCAAGCTGATCTGGCCGCATCGCTTCGGCGTGCTGCGGATCAGCGTCTATCTGGTGATGGGATGGCTCGTGGTGCTGGCCTTCGGTGAGTTGAGTGCGGTCTTGACGCCCACCAGCCTGGCGCTGTTGATCGCCGGAGGTGTCACTTACTCGCTGGGCGTGATCGTCTTCGTACTCAGGGCCATCCCTTACAACCACGCCATCTGGCATGGTTTCGTACTGGGCGGCAGCACCTGCCATTACTTCGCGGTGTTCACCGCCGTATTGCCCTATCCCGCCTGACGCCGCCCGTCACGTCGTCTCGCCTGCCCCTACCCTCTCTCGATGATAGCCGTCCGAGCGGAAAACGCGGCCGCCCTGATAGAGGCGGGTTATTATCGCCATTGATACTATTGCTTGGCTAATAATTAGCAAGTGAATAAAAATGACCTCATCACTCGACATGAGGCATTCATCATGAAAATCCAGACTCGCGTAGCCACCCTGCTGTTCGCCGCACTGCCCATCGTGGCTCATGCCGGCATCGCCTCCGAAAGGGCGCTTCAGATCAACCAGGCCGCGCCGACAGTCTCTGCCGCCAACGCCGGGTCGGCCACCCCGGATGCCGTGCCCGATTACCGCTACGACGGTGCCAGTGCGGCCATGGTCGACGCCCGGCAGCAGTTGATCGTCGAGGGCGAGCCTCGCACCCGGTTCCCCGAGAACCGCGACGAAGCACAACCGAGCCGGCAAGCCACCGGCAATTCGTGACCCTTGACGCCGACCGACATAGGCCCCACCCAGTGGGGCCTTGTCGTGATTGGCAGGCACGAGAGGCGTGCCGGTGATTCCCCGAATATCATGACGGGTACCGTACCGGCGTGATACCGGTCACGCTCGGGTGGCCATGCCTAGGCGGCTTGTCGTTCGCGTGTCTTCTTGATCAGCTCGTAGGCGTTGCTGATCTCGCTGGTCCGCTCCTTGGCCACTTCCCGCATGCTCTCGGGCAACCCCTTGCCGGCCAGCTTGTCAGGATGGTTCTGACTCATCAGGCGGCGATAGGCGCGCTTGATCTCGGCATCGCTGGCATGGGCATCGACACCCAGCACTCGATAGGCATCTTCCAGCGATTGCCCGGAAGCGGCTCCCGGCGCCTGAGCACCGCCGCCACGCAGCATGGCTTCGATCTGCTCGATTTCCGCCTCCGAACAGCCCAGGCCACGCGCCACCCGCACCAGCATCTCATGCTCGGCGGGATGCAACACTCCATCGGCGGCGATCGCCGACAGCTGTACCTGCAGGAACACCTGCAGTAACGCGCGCTGGCCCCCAGCGATACGGCGGACAATGGCCAGCTCCGCGTCCAGATCGAAGTCGGGCGCCTTGCCACGGTTGAACGCCGCCTTGGCTCGCTCACGCTGCTCGGCGTTCAGCTGCAGGCGTTCCCATAGCTGCTTGGAAACCTCCAACTCGTCCTGAGTGACCTGGCCATCCGCCTTGCATAAGCAACCCATCACCGCAAAGGTGGAATCCAGGAACTGCGCCTGTATCCCGGCCAGTTTTCCCAGCACACTCTTGCGCAACAGGCGCCGGACACCCCAATAGGCGAGAGCAGCCCCGATCAGCATGCCCAGCGGGCCACCGATCATGTATCCCAGCACTGCCCCCATCACTGTCGCTATCAACATGGTCTTCCCACCGTAACAATGTGTGACGTGGTTTAACGCCCTCGGTCGAGGCGCTGGCGAATCGCCGCTTCGATGCCGTCGGCATTCAGGCCGCACTCGGCGAGCAGCTCGGCCGGCTTGCCGTGCTCGACGAAGGCGTCGGGCAGGCCCAGGTTGAGCACCGCCGCCTGTACGCCCTGTGCCGCCAGCAGCTCGTTCACGGCACTGCCCGCACCGCCGGCGACCACGTTCTCCTCCAGCGTCACCAGCAACTCGTGGTCGCGGGCGGCGGCCAGGACGGCGTCGCGGTCCAGCGGCTTGATCGAGCGCATGTTGAGGTGCGTCGCCTCCAGACGTTCGGCGACCTCGGCCGCCGGCGTATTGAGGCTGCCGAAGGCCAGCAGAGCGACTCCTCGGCCTTCCCGCCTGATTTCCGCCTTGCCGATCGCGATCGGCTCGAGCGAATCGGGAATGGCTACCCCGGGCCCTTTGCCACGCGGGTAGCGCACCGCCGCCGGGCCAGGATGCCGATAGGCGGCACTGAGCATGGCGCGGCATTCCGCCTCATCGGCCGGCGCCAACACCACCAGTCCCGGCACACAGCGCAGGTACGACAGGTCGAAGGCACCATGATGGGTGGGGCCGTCCTCACCGACCAGGCCGGCACGGTCGATGGCGAAGGTCACGTCGAGCCCCTGCACCGCCACGTCATGGATGAGCTGGTCGTAGCCGCGCTGCAGGAACGTCGAGTAGATCGCCACCACCGGCTTCATGGCCTCGCAGGCCATGCCGGCGGCCAGCGTCACCGCGTGCTGTTCGGCGATGGCCACATCGTAGTAGCGCTCGGGGTATTCCTGCGAGAAACGAATCAGGTCCGAGCCCTCGCGCATCGCCGGGGTGATGCCGATCAACCGCTCGTCCTCCGCCGCCATGTCGCAGACCCAGTCGCCGAAGACGTTGCAATACTTGCGCGGCTTCGGGCGCACTGCAGAGTCGTTGCGTGGTTTGGCCGTGGAGGTCTCGACCTGGGGGGGCGGCGAGGGCTCCTTCTCCAGCTTGGTGATGGCGTGGTAGCCGATGGGGTCGGACTCGGCGGGCTGGAAACCACGCCCCTTGCGCGTCTTGACGTGCAGGAACTGGGGGCCGTCCAGGTCGCGCATGTTGCGCAGCGTATGCACCAGCGTCGGCAGGTCGTGGCCGTCGATGGGGCCGATATAGTTGAAGCCCATTTCCTCGAACAGCGTGGCCGGGCTGATCATGCCCTTCATGTGCTCTTCGGTGCGTTTGGCAAACTCCAGGGCACCGGGCAGGTGCGAAAGCACCTTCTTGCTGTTCTCGCGCATCACGGTATAGGGCTTGCTGGCGAGGATCCGCGCCAGATAGCTGGCCATGCCGCCGACGTTCTCGGAGATCGACATCTCGTTGTCGTTCAAGATCACCAGCAGGTTGGCGTGCACGTGGCCGGCATGCGCCAGGGCCTCGAAGGCCATGCCGGCGGTCAGGGCACCGTCGCCGATCACCGCGCAGACCCGGCGCTTCTCGCCCCGGGTACGCGCCGCCAGCGCCATGCCCAACGCCGCCGAGATCGAGGTGCTGGAATGGCCGACGCCGAAGGTGTCGTATTCCGATTCGGCCCGCCGTGGAAAAGCCGCCGGGCCACCGTACTGGCGAATGTGCAGCATCGCCTCACGGCGACCGGTGAGGATCTTGTGCGGATAGGCCTGGTGGCCCACGTCCCACGCCAGTCGATCGTAGGGCGTCTCCAGGGCATGGTGCAGGGCCACGGTCAGTTCCACCACGCCCAGACCGGCACCGAAGTGCCCGCCACTACAGCCCACGCTGTAGAGCAGATAGGCACGCAGCTCGTCGGCGAGCTGCAACAGCTGGCCCTGGCTCATGGCCCGCAGCGCGGCGGGTGTCTCCAAGGTGTCGAGCAGCGGTGTTGCTGGGCGCTCGGCGGGTATTTCGTCGAACAGCTTCATGAAGGCATCAGTCTTTTCAGTGGTCGCGCTCGATCATGTACCGAGCCAGATCGGCCAGCGGCGTGGCGCCCTCACCCAAGGGAGCAAGGGCTGCCAGCGCATCATGCAGCAGCCCAAGTGCCTTGGCACGAGCACCATCGAGGCCGAGCAGGGCCGGATAAGTAGGCTTGTCGCGTGCGGCATCGGCTCCCGAGGCCTTGCCGAGCGTGACGGTATCGCCGGTGACATCGAGAATGTCGTCCTGAATCTGGAACGCCAGGCCGATGGCCTGCGCATAGTCCTCGAGCGCCGCGAGACGCGGGTCATCCTCAGCCACGGCGACCAGGGCCCCCAGGCGCACCGCGGCACGGATCAGCGCGCCGGTCTTGTGGCGGTGCATCATTGCCAGGGACTCGGCATCGGGGTGACCGCCGACCGCCGCCAGGTCCAGCGCCTGGCCGGCAGCCATGCCATCGCGGCCGGAGGCGGCGGCCAGGGTGCGGATCAAGGCCGCAAGGCGCGGAGTCTCGGCAGACGACAGCACCTCGAAGGCCAGCGTCTGCAACGCATCGCCGGCGAGTATCGCCGTCGCCTCGTCGAAGGCCCTGTGCACCGTGGGTTGGCCACGACGCAGGTCATCGTCGTCCATCGCCGGCAAGTCGTCGTGAACCAGTGAATAGGCATGGATCAGTTCCACCGCGGCGGCCGGCGCATCCAGGCTATCGACGCTCGCCCCCAGCACCCGTCCCGTGGCATACACCAGCACCGGACGCAAGCGCTTGCCACCCCCCAGCACGCCGTGACGCATCGCCGCCTCGAGACGCGGCGCCGCCGGCAAACGCTCGCTGAACAGGCGCGCCAGCCAGGCATCGATGCGCGCCCGGTCACTCGCCAGTCGCGCTTCCAGAGACGCTAGCTCAGCGTTCACCGGCATCTCCCGTCCCGGAATCCGCGAAGGGCATGTCACCCAGGGTGCCATCCGGTTGCTCGACCAGGGCGCGCACCTTGAGCTCGGCCTCGTCGAGGCGGCGTTGGGCGTCGCGGGTCAGATTGACCCCTTGTTCGAATGCCGCCAGCGAGTCCTCCAGCGACAGCTCGCCGGATTCGAGCCGGTTCACCAGTGCTTCCAGCCGTTCGAGGGTGGCTGCGAAATCCTGGGGTGCCTCACGTTCGGATAACGTGGTGTCCTTGTCAGCCATGGTGCATCTCGCTCATCATGCGGGTCGTTCGAGAGTCAGCATCGAGGTCCCGTGCCAGGTCAGAAATCGAGGCCACAGTATACACGCTCTCCCCCGGGGGTCGTCTGCCCCGAATGGCGGTCACTTGCAAGGCGTTCATTCTTGCGGCGCAGCATTTTCATCTTGCCTCGGCGCCGAGTTGCGGCCCGGTTGTGCTAGGATAGTGGCCCTGTTGTGCCCCAGGCGTCACACGCCATTGCCTCCCGGCAGCCCCTTCACGCTCTCATCCGCGGGCCGCTGCTCATGACATCGGTAGGCCAACAGGCTAAAAATCATACTGATAGCAAGCGGCTCATGCCGCAGAAAGGGTTGATTCGACCATGGCCAAAACGTCCCTGGACAAGAGCAAGATCAAGATCCTGCTGCTCGAGGGCGTCCACCAGAGTGCGGTGGACAACTTTCTGAACGCCGGTTACACCAACATCGAGCACCTGGCGACCTCACTGGATGAAGCGACGCTGGTCGACAAGATCCGCGACGTGCACTTCCTCGGCATTCGTTCGCGCACCCAGCTGACCCAGCGCGTGTTCGACGCCGCCGAGAAGCTCGTCGCCGTGGGCTGCTTCTGCATCGGCACCAACCAGGTCGATCTGGGCGCGGCGCTCGAACGCGGCATCCCGGTGTTCAACGCACCGTATTCCAACACCCGCTCGGTGGCGGAGCTGGTACTCGCCGAGGCGATCATGCTGCTGCGCGGCATTCCCGAGAAGAGCGCACGCGCCCACCAGGGTGGTTGGCTGAAGTCGGCCAAGAACGCCCACGAGGCCCGTGGCAAGACGCTGGGCATCGTCGGCTATGGCAACATCGGTGCGCAGCTCTCGGTGCTGGCCGAATCGCTGGGTCTCGATGTCATCTACTACGACGTGGTCACCAAACTGGGCATGGGCAACGCGCGCCAGGTCGCCAGCCTCGAGGAACTGCTGGCGCGTGCCGACGTGGTCAGCCTGCACGTGCCCGAAGTGCCCTCCACCAAGTGGATGATCGGCAAGGAGCAGATCGCGCTGATGAAGCAGGGCGGCATCCTGATCAACGCCTCCCGCGGCAGCGTGGTGGTGATCGAGGAACTGGCCGAGGCGCTGAAGAGCGGCAGGCTGCTGGGCGCGGCCATCGACGTGTTCCCGGTGGAGCCCAAGGGCAACAGCGAGGAGTTCGTCAGCCCACTGCGCGGGCTGGAGAACGTCATCCTCACCCCGCACATCGGCGGCTCGACCCTGGAAGCCCAGGAGAACATCGGCGTCGAAGTCTCGGAGAAGCTGATCACCTACTCCGACAACGGCACCACCATCACCTCGGTCAACTTCCCCGAAGTGGCACTGCCGGCGCATCCGGACAAGCACCGCCTGCTGCACATCCACGACAACGTGCCCGGCGTGCTGTCCGAGATCAACCACGTACTCTCGGAGAACGACATCAACATCTCCGGCCAGTACCTGCAGACCAACGAGCGGGTCGGCTACGTGGTGATCGACGTCGACAAGGCCTATGGTCGCCAGGCGCTGGAAGCCCTCAAGCATGTCGAGCATACCCTGCGCGTGCGGGTACTCTACTCCGAGACCAACTACGAGGAGTGACGCCTCGGGGGGCTCCGTAGCCCTCGGCACCCTGCCGAGGGCTACAATTCCAGGTCCCAGTGCTGACCGACGAGATCCTTGCCGAACGAGTGGTGCGGCTCTTCCTCGGCTAGCCTGAAGCCAGCCGTCTGGTAGATGCGACGCGCCGATACCAGGACATCGTTGGTCCATAGCGTTAGCCTTCGATAACCCTTGGCGCGGGCGAAACGGATGCATTCCTCGACTAACCGTTTACCGATCCCCAATCCGCGTGCCGAAGGTTCGACATATAACAGGCGCAGCTTCGCGACGTCGTCGGATTGCCGGACGACGAATACCGAGCCGACGATCGCCCCTTCACGCTCGGCAATCCAAGACCGCTCGTACTGAGGGTCAAAGCGCTTGACGAACTGCCCCAGGATCTCCGCGATGAGCGCCTCGTAGGTTTCATCCCACCCATACTCATGGGCATACAGGATGGCCTGCCGATGGATGATCCAGCCGATATCCCCGGGTTGATGCGGACGCAGCAGATAGGGTTCGGTTGGCGGGGGCGAACCGCCCAAAAGTCGCTGTATCTGTTGCATCGCCACGACCAACGCCTGCCGTTCGCTGATCGACAAGGGAACGAGCAGCGCCGCTATTTGATCGTGCGATGCTTGATCGAGAGGCTGGAAGGTCTTTCGCCCTTGGGGAGTCAGAGCCAGTTCCGACTGGCGTGCATCGGCTGCGCTGGGCGTGCGCGTCAGAAAGCCCTGTGTTTCGAACTTCTTCAGCAACCGGCTGAGGTATCCCGCATCGAGCCCTAGATCGCGACGCAGTTGGGTAGCGGTCAAATGTTCACGATGGGCGAGCTCATATAGTACCCGGACTTCGGTCAAGGAGAACTCGCTCTTGAGTAAGCCTTCTTCGAGCAACCCGATTTGCCGGGTATAGAATCGGTTGAACCCTCTGACGGCGTCGATCTGCTCGTTCGCTACGGATGTGATTTGTGTCATCGGCTGCCTCTCTCGGCTTGAGTCAATTATTTATTTGACTAAGTCAAATATAGGCAGCATTACTTTCCCAACACAAGTGACACAGATGCACGAACCACATGTTAGCGGTAGAATTCCCGCCACGATTTCACCCGGTCCGTCCTTTGCGAGGACGACTGCCAGGAGACAGACATGACATCATTCGACGATTCCCCACGAATCGTGGTCGCGGCGTTGTACAAGTTCGTCACGCTCGACGACTTTGAGGCCCTGCGCGAGCCATTGCGCCAGACCATGCTCGCCAACGACGTCAAGGGCACCCTGTTGCTGGCCGAGGAAGGCATCAACGGCACCGTGGCCGGCAGCCGGGAAGGCATCGATGCGCTACTGGCCTGGCTGCAGGCGGATCCGCGCCTCACCGATATCGATCACAAGGAATCGTATTGCGATGTTCCCCCCTTCTATCGCACCAAGGTCAAGCTGAAGAAGGAGATCGTCAGCCTTGGCGTGGCGGGCGTCGATCCCAATCGCCGGGTCGGGACCTACGTCGAGCCGCGCGACTGGAACGATCTGGTCGCAGACCCGGAAGTGCTGGTGATCGACACCCGCAATGACTACGAGGTCGCCATCGGCACCTTCGAGGGCGCCATCGACCCGAAGACCAAGTCGTTCCGCGAGTTCCCCGAGTACGTGAAGGCCCACTACGATCCTGTCAGGCACAAGAAGGTGGCGATGTTCTGCACCGGCGGCATTCGCTGCGAGAAGGCCTCGAGCTTCATGCTGGGAGAAGGCTTCGAGGAGGTCTACCACCTCAAGGGGGGAGTCCTCAGGTACCTGGAAGAGGTGCCCGAGAAAGCGTCGCTGTGGCGCGGCGAGTGCTTCGTATTCGACAACCGGGTCACGGTGCGCCACGACCTCAGCGAAGGCGAGTACGAACAATGTCACGCCTGTCGCATGCCGATCTCCACCGAGGACCAGCGCTCTTCCCGCTACGAGCCCGGCGTGAGCTGTCCCCACTGCTGGGACTCGCTGCCCGAGAAGACCCGCGCCGGTGCCCGCGAGCGCCAGAAGCAGATCGAACTGGCCAAGGCCCGCAACGAGCCCCATCCGATCGGTCGCGATCCCAGGCAGATGAAGGAACGGGCCGAAGGCTGAAGAGGCGATCTTGCGCCTGACAAAAAGCCGCCGCCTGCGTATCGACGCGGCGGCTTTTTTCATGGTAATGATTAACGTCCAAACAATTTCCTGCCTGGCAATGCTTTTGTAGCAGCATCGTTCCAACGTGGCAGCGTTTTCGAGGTTATCGGCATGCCAACCGGACTGGCGTACCTGATCGTGGTGCTGGTATGGGCCACCACACCCCTGGCCATCAAATGGAGCGCCGAAGCCGGCGCCCCGGTGGGCAGCGTGTGGCTGCGCATGGCAATCGCTGCCGTGCTCGGCCTGATGATCCTCAAGGCCCTGGGCGGACGCCTGCGCTGGCACCGCCGGGCGCTGGCCAGCTATGCGGCGGCGGTACCGGGGGTATTCGGCGCCATGTCGTTGAGCTATCACGCCTCCCAGACGCTGCCCTCCGGCCTGATCTCGGTGATGTTCGGCCTGGCTCCCCTGGTCTCGGGCATCATCCTGCAGTGTCTGCCCGGCGCGGTGAAGCTCAAGCGCTGGCACTGGCTGGGTTGCACCCTGGGGGTGGTGGGTCTGGCCGTGATCTTCGCCGACTCGCTGTCCGCCGGTACCCAACAGCTCGGGGCCCTGGCGATGATGATCTTGGCAGTGACCCTGTTCAGTGGCAGCGGTATCGCCGTGCAACGTGTGGCCGCGGGCCTTCAGCCGCTAAACCAGACCGTCGGTGCCTTGCTTCTCAGCATGCCGTGCTTTGCCCTGCTGTGGTTCGGCAGCGGTGAGCCGCTGCACGTGCCCCTTACCACTCGCGGGCTGTGGTCGGTGCTGTATCTGGGATTGTTCGGTTCGTTGCTGGGCTTTCTGTGCTACTACCTGATCCTGTCACGGCTGTCCGCCGCCACCGTGGCCCTGGTCACCCTGATCACCCCTGTACTGGCGCTGAGCCTGGGCATGGGACTGAACGGCGAACGCCCCAGTCCGTCGATGATCGTCGGCGCCGCCTTGATCCTGGTCGCGTTGGGTGCCTACCTGTTCGGTGACCGGCTGGCACGCCTGGCCCCACGAGCGGTGATCGACTAAAGAGAGACAATCATCATGCGAATCTCGCGGACGCGACAACCCCGAGCCACGGGTCGGCAACCCGAGCGCCTCTATAGCGACAAGGATATCGAAGGCAAACTCGTGCTGTTGATCTATTCGGGGCGACACGAGAAGGCCGAGCCACTGTTCGCCGAGGCGCGCAAACTGCTGCCAGGGGTCGACGCGGCCCAGCTCAACCGCGTGGCATACCGCCTGGCCTTGCAATTGAAGGAAAACGGCATCGCCTGGTAGTCACGTTTCAGAAGCAGGTCGGCATCATCGCCAGTACCTGCAGCTTGTCATCGACCAGCGCGATGCTCCGCCACTTGTCGAAGGTAAGGCAGGGGTGAGAGGCACCAAACGCCACGATATCGCCGACCCTCACCTCCGAGTTTCGGCTCTCCGTTGCCTCCTCGGGCAGCCGTAGGAAGGCGTGCTGGTCCATCAACCTGGCGACTTTCCACCCCCTGACGGATAGCGTGTGCTCGGCGCTGCCACCTTCCCGGTAGCGACGCAATGGCTCGGGCAGATGGTCGAAACCGATGTCACGCTTGCCCAGGGCGACGATGGCGAGTCCCGGCTCGGGCAGCGACTGCACCTGGGCGAAGACTTCCAGTGCCGGCAGCAGCCCCCGCTCCAGATCCGGGCGGCGCCCCAGCACGCCGCGCTGGGCCTGACGATAGATGCCATGATCGTGAACCACGTAGCAGCCGGGACGCAGCACCGG
Source organism: Litchfieldella rifensis (assembly GCF_042646605.1). Classification (NCBI taxonomy): domain Bacteria; kingdom Pseudomonadati; phylum Pseudomonadota; class Gammaproteobacteria; order Oceanospirillales; family Halomonadaceae; genus Litchfieldella; species Litchfieldella rifensis. The sequence goes on from NZ_JBHRUG010000037.1 coordinate 164,685, forward strand.
CACGAAGTGCTCGCCCAGATGCGCCTCGTGGAAGATCCCGGCGACCAAGTCATACCAGGCCGAGCCGGAGGCGGTGATGAGAGGTGTCGGCGACTCGATCAGGCCGTCGTGGTCCAGCGCCTGGGCGACCTCCACCAGATGCCACGCATAACGGCGAATCGCTGTCTCGGGGTTGTCGCCATGCACCACCCCCTCGTAGCCTTCCAGGCCCGCCAGCACCAGGGCCGGGGCGCTGTCGATCAGTTCCGCCAGCGCCAGGACCTGATCATGATCGCGACAGCCGCAACGGCCACCCTCCACGCCCAACTCGATCAGCACCTGCAAGCGAAGGTCTCGTGCCGCGAAGTAGTGCCCCAGTTGGCGCACATTGGCCACACTGTCCACCACGCAGTAGAAGTCGGCGCCGGCCTCGATCAGGTCGGCGACGATCGCCATATTGGCCTCACCGACCACCTGGTTGGCCATCAACAGGTGCCGCACGCCATGGGCGAAGGCGGCTCGGCACTGCGGCGCTGTGGCCAGGGTGATGCCCCAGGCCCCGGCGTCGAGCTGACGCTGGAACAGTGCCGGCGTCATGGTGGTCTTGCCATGCGGCGCCAGCCGCGCGCCATGGTCGGTGGCGAAGCGCTGCATCCATTCCAGGTTGTGTGACAGCGGCGCCTCGAACACTACCGCCGCCGGCAGGCTGACGCCCGACAGCAGATCGGGACTCGTCTCGATGGTGCCCTTGTCGCAGCCCCAAGGAGCCGACGCGGCCTGTACCTCACTCATATCCACCTCCTGTACACCCCTGAACCACCGTCGTGCACCGCCGACCGCCGCTTCACCCAATCGACCGCGCCCGGCGGAGGTTCCAGTATGCTGGCACAAGAAATGCAATTTCGCCTGGTACGTCTGGGTTACGCGATTAGTGCTTGCCTTCAGGCACTGCTGCCACGCATGGTGGCCTCGACCCTCGACCCCGAAGACGTGGTCGTGGTGCTGTCGGCGACCGGCTATACCCCGGAGATGGTCGAGTCCGCCCGTATCGCCCGCCAGTACAGCTCACACGGGGTGGCGATCACCGCCAACCACTGGGGGACTGAACATGCGTTATGACGTGCTGATGCGCGACATCTATGTGCTATTCAGCGGGCGCCCCCCGGCCGCGCGCCACGTGGTGCGGCTCTCGCGACTGGCCCTGGCATGCATGGCCCGCTGGGGCGGTAGTGGGTAGTGGTCTGTCACCTAGGGCTTTCCGCCACGGCGCACCGCCTCGAGCACCGGCTCCAGTTCGGTCAATCGCTCCTTCAGGGTATCGAAGGCCTTGGCGGCACCACCGAGTTCGCCGCTGCGCGCCATGGTCTCGAGCTCCGCGGCGGCGTCGCCCACCGACCGGGCGCCGACGACCAACGCCGCGCCCTTCAGCGTATGCGCCGCTCGGCGCAGCGCCACCGCGTCCCGTTCGGTAATGGCGGTCTCGATCTCCACCATCAGTCCGGGCGACTCCTGACAGAACAGCTCGGCCATCTCGTCCAACAGCTGGCGGTTGCCCTCCAGATTGTGCAGTGCGCCCTCCCAGTCGAGGCAGGGTTCTCCCCCCTCTTGTGGGGAGTCGGAAGTGACCGGCATGTGTGGGGAGTCGGAAGTGACCGGCATGCCGGCGTCCGCTAGGGTTCGCTGCAGTTCCTCGCCGGCGGCGAAGCCTTCCCGCCTGCCCTCGACGGCGTCGAAGAGCTCGGCGGCACGGAACGGCTTGGTGACATAGTCGTCCATGCCGGCAGCGAGGCAGCGTTCGCGGTCTTCCTTGGTGGCACTCGCGGTCATGGCGATGATCGGCACATGCTCGTCCGTGTCACGCTCACGCTCGCGGATCGCCCAGGAGGCGGTGAGGCCGTCCATCACCGGCATATGGATGTCCATCAGCACCACATCGAAATCGCCGTGGCGTATGGCCTCTAGCGCCTCGACACCGTTCTGGGCCAGCTCGACGACATGCCCACGCTGGGTCAGCAGGTCGATCGCCACCTTCTGGTTGGTCAGGCCATCCTCGACCAGTAGGACCCGCCGGGTGGCTGAATCCCGGGGACGCTCACGAGGAGCCACAGGTACCTTGCCGGTCGCGGTCGGAACGCCGAGTGCCTCGCTGACGGCATTCAGCAACGCCGACTGCTTGACCGGCTTCAACAGCAGCCGCGCGATACCCAGTCGGCGGCGCATCGCGGCATCGCCGGAGCGTGCGCTCGAGGAGAGCATCAGGATACGCATGCCGGCCAGCTCGGGACGCTGACGAATCCGCTCGGCCAGCTCGTAGCCGTCCATGTTCGGCATCATCACATCGAGCAACGCCAGCGGAAAAGGATCGTCTGCCGAGTGATCGAGCACCTCGAGCGCCTGCGCCCCGTCCGACACGACGGTCGACCGCATGCCCCAACTGCTCAGGATCTCCTCGAGGATCATGCGATTGGTGCGGTTGTCGTCGACCACCAGCACCCGTCGGCCATGCAGGCCGAGTGGTTGCGGCAAGGTCTCGACCCGCTCCTCCGGCAGGCCGAGATCGATGCTGAAGGAGAAGCTGCTGCCGCGCCCGTCGGGGCCGCTTGTGAGCCGGATCTTCCCGCCCATCATCTCCACCAGTTGCGCGGCGATGGACAGTCCCAGCCCGGTGCCGCCGCTTGTCCGGGTGGTGGAGGTGTCGGCCTGGTCGAAGGCCTCGAAGATCCGCTGGCGCTGCGCCTCGGGAATGCCCACCCCGGTATCGCGCACCTCGAAGGCGAGTCGCGCCTTGTGCTCGTCGAGCGCCTCGAGGCACAGATCGAGCACCACCTCGCCGGTGTCGGTGAACTTGATGGCATTGCCGACCAGATTGACCACCACCTGGCGCAACCGCACCGGGTCGCCGAGCAGCCGGTCGGGGATCTCGGGGGGAATATGCACGGCCAGCTCGAGCCCCTTCTCGTCGGCGCGTAGCGCCAGGGGCTGCAGCGTATCGCTCAGGGTATCGCGCAGATGGAAGGCCACCGACTCGAGTTCAAGCCGCCCGGCCTCGATCTTCGAGAAGTCGAGGATATCGTTGATCAGGCCCAGCAGGGTATCGGCCGATTTCTGGATGATGGCGACATACTCGGCCTGCTGCTCGGTCAGCTCGGTGCGCTCCAGCAGTTCGGCGACACCGATCACGCCGTTCATCGGGGTGCGGATCTCGTGGCTCATATTGGCCAGGAATTCGCTCTTGGCCAGGCTGGCCTGTTCCGCCAGATCCCGCGCCTGGCGCAGCTCGTCCTGCGAACGGCGTAGCTCCTCGGCAGTGGCCTGGAGTTCGGTGGTGCGCTCCGTGACCAGCTCTTCCAGACGATGGCGATGCTGCTCGAGCTCGGTGATGTCCGAATAGACGGCGACATAGCCACCATCGCGGGTGCGATGTTCACTGATCTGAACGCAGACGCCATCGCTGCGCACGAACAGATAGGGACCACTGGGGTTGCGATGCGCGGCAAGACGTTCGGCGATCCAGGCCTCGCTCGACGCATAGCCCTGGGGAGTGAGGCCACGTGCGGCCACGGCCCGCAGCAGGTCTTCGAAATGCAAGCCCAGCTCGACCACATCGCCCGGCGTGACGAAATGCTCCTTGAAGCGGGAGTTGTAGAGCACCAGCCGGTCGTCGGCATCGAACAAGGCGAAGCCCTCGGCGATGGATTCGAGCGCCTCGGTGAGTTGATCGCGCGCCGCCTCGGCTCGGGCCTGCGCCTCCTCGGTCAGCTTGACCTGGGCCTCGAGATGGGCGCGCTGGCTTTCCAACTCGGTGATATCGGTATAGATGGCCACCATGCCGCCGTCGCGGGTCCTGCGTTCGCTGATGCGCAGTTGCCGACCGGAGGCTGTCCTGACCGTAAAGGGCGGGCCCGGATCACGGCGCTGGGCGAGTCGCCAGGCGATCCACTCCTCCGGTTCCCGGTCGCCGATGGAGATGATCTTCTGGTACACCACCGTGCGAATCAGGTCCTCGAAGCGCATGCCCGGCTTGACCAGATCGGGCACTCCTGAATACTCGTCGCGGAACCGCGAGTTGCAGGTCACCAGGATATCGTCGGCATCGTAGAGGGTGAAGCCTTCGGAGATCGACTCGAACGCTTCGATCAGCTGCTGACGCTGGAGGCAGCATGGTGCGAACTCTCGAGGTTGATGCTCGCCCCTGTGGTTATCGGTCTCGGTTGGCATGTGCGCCCCTTGCCAGTGTTAGGGGAAGACGCCCCGCAACAGCTTGGCTTCGGTCACCCGCGAGACGCCTTCGATCAGCGCCGCGGTGCGCATATCGAGCCGATCCTGCTGTGCTCGGTGAAGCGTCCGCTGGAAAGCATCGAGCAGGATCGATTGCAGTCGTCCATTGATCTCGTCCAGGGTCCAGGTCAGGTTCTGCATCCCCTGCACCCATTCGAAATAGGACACCGTGACGCCGCCGGCATTGCCGAGAATATCGGGTAGGACGAAGATGTCACGCTCATGGAGGATGTCATCGGCCTCGAGCATGGTCGGCCCGTTGGCGCCTTCGGCCAACAGCCGGCAACTGATCCGGGCGGCGTTCTCCGCCGTGACCTGGTTCTGCAGGGCCGCCAGGACCAGGATGTCGCAATCGAGCTCCAGCAGCTCCGCGTTGTCGATCGGCTCGGCGTCCGGATAGCCTGCCAGGACCCGGTGCTCGGCGACATGGGCCTGCAACGCCTCCAGCGACAGCCCCTCTCGGCGATAGAGGCCGGTGGAGACATCGCTGACACCGACGATCCTGACGCCCAGCTCGGCGAGAAAGCGCGCCGCATGACTGCCGACATTACCGAAGCCCTGCACCACCGCCGTAGCCCCGGCGAGCTCGAGCCCCAGGTGCGCTGCCGAGGCTTCGATCAGATAGACCAGGCCGCGACCGGTGGCCTCCTTGCGACCCAGCGAGCCGCCCAGCACCACAGGCTTGCCGGTCACCACGGTGGGCACCGTATGGCCGACCTGCTGACTGTAGGTATCCATCACCCAGGCCATGACCTGCTCGTCGGTACCCAGGTCCGGTGCCGGAATATCCTTCTCCGGACCGATCATGTCGATGATCTCGGTGGTGTAGCGCCGCGTCAGGCGCTGCAGCTCCGAATGGCTTAGCGCGGTGGGATCGACCCGCACGCCTCCCTTGGCCCCACCGAAGGGCAAGCGCATCAGGGCGCACTTCCAGGTCATCCACATCGCCAGGGCCGCCACCTCGCCCAGGGCGACGTCCTGGTGATAGCGGATGCCGCCCTTGGTCGGCCCCATGGTGAGCACGTGCTGGACCCGATAGCCGAATACCGTCTCCACCTGACTGTGGTCGTCGCGCAGGAAAGGAAAGGAAACCATCTGGGCACGCTGGGGAAACAGCAGGCGCTGGCGCACGTTGTCGTCCAGGCTCATGTACTGGGCGGCCTTGAGGAGTTGCTGCTGCGCCAGGCGAAACATCGGCGAGTCCCACTCGCCGCCCCTGGCCCGTGCCCTGCCCAGGGTATAGCGAACGGCGCGTCCTAGCGAGGCGCCCTTGAGGTTCGACTTGACCAGATAATCGTAGGCACCGGACTCCACCGCCCGGGCCGCCAGCTTGACGTCGTCGAGGCTGGTGAGGATGACCACCGGCACCTGAGGCGCCACCAGGCGCACCCGCCACAGCGTCTCCAGTTCCTCGCTGTCAGGCAACACCAGGTCCAGCAGCACCAGGTGTACGCCGCCCCGGGCGAGTCGGGTCAAGCCCTCGTCCAGGCGCTCCACCGCCTCGACCTCGCACTTCAACTGGGTATCGGCCTTGAGAAGCTGCTGGATCAATCGGCTGTGCAGCGGATTGTCCTCGATCAGCAGCAGGCGTATGGAAAGATCGGACATGACCGGCACCCTCGCGATGAGCCAACCTTGGCCAAGCCATCCTGACAATCGTATAGCCTAAGCGTAGGCCAGAGCGACACAGGATGTATGGTCAGCTTGGCGCTATCGTGTCCGGACCATCGCGAAGCGCTCAGTGCATCTGCAACTGCGCCTCGCCGATCCCCGCAAAGGTCAGCTTCGCCCGCTGCCCGGCCAGCATCCCCACCACGCCGTCGAAGGTCCCGGTGGTGAACACCTCGCCGGCGCGGAAGCCGGCGCCACTCTCGAGCATGCGCGCATTGATCATCTGTCCCAGCAATACGGCGGGGTCGCCGCCGGGATGGCCACCGCGACCGGCCACCGCGACCTCGCCGTCCAGGGTCAGGCGATAGGCGGCGTCACGCATCTGATGCAGATCGCCGGCCGCCACGCCACCGCCCAGCACGAAGCTGCCGTGACTGAGACCATCGGCCAATTGCCACAGCGGCGGCACCTTGGGCCAGTTGGCGAAACGGCTGTCGACCACCTCGATCGCCGCATGCAGGGTCGCCACGCGGGCAACGATCTCCTCCAGGGCATAGGGCCTCTCGCGGGCCGGAAGGTCCTCGCCCAACACCACCGCCAGTTCCGGCTCCAGAAACGTCAGATGGTAGTCCTGGCGGAAGAGTCGCGCCGGGGACTCCTGGCTGAACTCGGCGAACAGCCGCGAGTAGCGCGGCACTTCGCCCTTGACGATCCCTCCCAGCTTCCAGCCCGAGGGCGTCCCCAGACGCTCTGCGACACGTGCCTGGATGGCATAGGCGTCTTCGACCGCGGTGAGCGGAATGTCCTCCGGCACCTCGATCTGCACGCCGCGCTCATGGGCCTCGATCAGCCGCTGGGCGCCGGCGGTGACGATGTCCTCGCGGGTCATTGCCGACATGCTTAGAACCCCTTGCTGAAACCGCGTGGCCGCGCCGGTTGTGGTCGATCGCACTCGAGAAACCGGCCATAACCCGGCTCGCCGGTGGGCTTGCCATCACGCGCGACTACCCGGCCACGACACAGTGTCAGCACCGGGCTGCCGGTCAACTCGAGGCCCTCATAAGGAGTGTAGTCGACGGCATGGTGCAATTCGGCATTGCGCACGGTGGTACGGGCCGCGCGATCCCACAGGGTGAGATCGGCATCGCTGCCGATGGCGATGGTGCCCTTGCGCGGATAGAGGCCGTAGATCTTGGCCGGGTTGGTCGCGGTCAGGGCCACGAAGCGGGTGGCATCGATGCGCTCTTGCACCACGCCCTCGGAGAACAGGATCGGCAGGCGCGTCTCCAGGCCCGGGATGCCGTTGGGGATATGCTGAAAGGCGGCCTGGTCGCCGTGCAGTTTCTTGCCCTTGGGGTCCTCGTAGCGGAACGGCGCGTGATCCGAGGAGAACACCTGGAAGACGCCGGTTTCCAGCCCCTGCCACACCGCCTGCTGGGCGGCCGGGTCCCGTGGCGGCGGGCTGCACACGCATTTGGCCCCCGCGAAGCCCTCCTGATCGAGGTCCTGGGCAGTGAGCATCAGGTACTGCGGGCAGGTTTCGCCATAGACCCTGAGGCCGCGGCTCTGGGCCCAGCGGATCTGCTCGATGGCCTCGGGCCCGGAGACGTGCACGATCAGCAGCGGCACATCGACCAGTTCCGCCAGCGAGATGGCGCGATGGGTGGCCTCGCGTTCGGCGATCGCCGAGTGCGCCTCGCCATGGTAGTAGGGAGCGGTCTTGCCGCAGGCCTCGAGCAACTCGGTCAGGTAGGCGATACAGTCGGCGTTCTCGGCGTGCACCATGACCATGGCCCCCTCGCGCCGGGCCATGGCCAGCACCTCCAGCACCTCGCGGTCGTTGAGCTTGAGGTCATCGTAGGTGAGATAGATCTTGAACGAGCTGTAGCCCTCCGCGATCAGCGCCGGTAGTTCCTCCTTGAGCACCGTCTCGGTGGGATCGGTGACGATCATATGGAAGGCGTAGTCGATAAAGGCCTGGCCCTCGCTGCGCCGGTGGTAGTCGTCCACCGCGGCGCGAAGGCTCTGGCCCTTCTGCTGGGCGGCGAAGGGGATCACCGTGGTGGTGCCGCCGCAGGCCGCCGAACGGGTGCCGCTGTGGAAGCCGTCGGCCATTACCGCGCCGTCGCCGAGCGGCTGATCGAGATGGCAGTGGGCATCGATGCCGCCCGGCATCACCCACAGCCCCTGGGCATCGATGACCTCGGCGGCATCGCCCAGGGCCTGGCCCAGCGCGGCGATACGTCCGTCCTTGATGCCGATATCGGCATGAAAGCGGTCGGCGGCGGTAATGATCAAACCGTTCTTGATGAGGGTATCGAAGTCACTCATGGGATTTTCCCTTGTCATTGTCATGTCATCCGTCTCAGCCCATGGCATTGGGCAGCCACAGCACCAGCTCCGGCCAGACGATGATCAGGAACACGAAGGCCAGCATGATGGCCAGGAACGGCAGGCTGCCGAGCATCACGTCGGCGATCGAGCCCCTGCCGCGCACCCCCTGGACCACATAGAGGTTCATGCCGATGGGTGGGGTGATCAGCGAGATCTCCATCATGATCACCAGGAAGATGCCGAACCACACGGGGTCGAAGCCGAACTGCACTACCATCGGCACCACGATCGGCACGGTGGCGATCATCATCGACAGGGTCTCGAGGAAGCAGCCCAGCACCAGGTAGAACACCACCAGGGCCAGGATCAGCCCGATCGGCGTCAGGCCGAGGTCGGCGACCCAGCGGGTCAGGGTCGTGGGAATGCCCAGGATGCCGACGATATAGTTCATGAAGAAGGCGGCGACGATGATCAGCAGGATCATCGCCGTGGTGCGGGCCATGGACAGGAAGCACTCGTGCAGCATGGTCAGCGTCAGCTTGCGATTGAGCGCCGCCAGCACCAGCGCCGCCACCACCCCCAGCGCCGCCGCCTCGGTGGGGGTGGCCCAGCCGCTGTAGATGCTGCCGATGACGATGGCGAAGACGAAGGCCGGCGGCAGCAGGTCGACCAGCGAGGCCAGCCGCGCTCGCAACGCCACGCGTGGTTCGCGCTCCCCGGCCACGCCCGGTCGCAACAGGCTGAACGCCATGATCGCCAGCATGAAGGCCCCGGCCAGGGCCAGGCCCGGCAGGATGCCGGCGATGAACAGCTTGCCGATGGAGGTGTTGGTGATGGCGCCGTAGATGATCATGTTGATGCTGGGCGGGATCAGGATGCCCAGGGTGGCGCCGGCCGCCAGCGTTCCCAGCGCCAGGCGCTCGCTGTAGCCGCGCTCGGCGAAGGCCGGCAATGCCACGGTGCCGATGGTGGCGGCGGTCGCCACCGAGGAGCCGGACATCGCGGCGAATACCGAGGAGGCGCCGATATTGGTGTGCAGCAGGCCCCCGGGCATGCGATTCAGCCACACCGACAGCGCGCTGTACATGCGCTCGGTAATGCCACTGCGTAGCAGCAGCTCCCCCAGCAGGATGAACAGCGGGATCGCCGTCAGCAGAAAGTCGTTGAGGGTCCCCCACAGGGTATCGCCGAAGGAATACAGCAGCGGCGTGCCCAGATACATCAGGGTGCCCAACGCCGCAACGGCGAAGATGGCCACGGCCACATGGATGCCCAGCGCCATCATGCCCAGCATGATGACGAACCCGATCAGAACCTCGCTTGCGCCGATCATGACGGGCCACCCTCATGCCGGGCCGCACCCCGTTCGGTAGCGGCACGCTGGGAAGCGTAATCGTGCCGCGCCTCGTCCAGTTCATCGTCGGTGGAGCGCGGGCCGAACTCGTGATTGAGTCGTTCGCTGCGACCGCTGACCAGGAGGGCCAAGGCGCGCATGGCCAGCAGCGCGGCGAGCGTCGCGAACACTCCCAGGCCGAGCACCCACAACCCCTGAGGGATCCATAACGGCGTCTGCAGCGGCGTGCTGGCACGGCTGTTGAATTCCAGCGTCTCCAGCAGCGTTTCAGTGCCGCGCCACAGCATGAACGCGGCCATGCCCGCCAGCAGTACCGCCGCAAGCGCGTTCAGCGGAGCACGCACGGCACGCGGCAGTTGCGTCAGCACCACATCGACCCGGGTGTGGGCCCGGTGGATCAGGGCATAGGCGAAGCTGAAGGCGACCCCGATCGCCAGCACGTAGCCGCCGATCTCGTCGATTCCCTGCAGGGAAAAATCGAAGAACTTGCGCGCGACGACCTCGAAAGCGATCAGAGCCGACAGCCCGAGTGCCGCGTAGCCGGCGGCAAGCGCCGCGCCGTGCGCCAGCGTGCGAGCCAGACCGAATGCGCAATCGGTGTTCATCATGGGAACCTCCATGCCAGGGCAGGAAGCGATCGCCCCCTGCCCCTTGGCGATCACGGGATGGAATAGCCTGTCGCTTCGCCGACGGTCTCGTTCCAGACCTGGCTGCACTCGGCATACTGCGCATCGCACTGCTCGCCCCAGACGGGCAATACCGCTTCCTTGGTGACGTCGCTCACCAGTTGCGCGGACGCCCCGTCGATGTCGACCAGCGTCATGTCGTAGGCGGTGTGATCCTGGCAGGAATCCTGACCGGTGCTACAGGCGATCGCATCGTCATTGACGCCATAGGCAATCTCCCACATCTGCTGTTCCATGTTGGAGAACGCCGCGGTCAGTTCTTCCTGCTGGGTCGCATCGAGGCGCTTCCAGGCATCCAGGTTCATGAAGTGCCCCTGGACGGAGTAGGACAGCGGCAGCGGCACCAGGTGCGTGGTGACCTCGGGCCACTTGCCGCTATTGGCGGCGGTGGGCGCGGTCACGCCGCAGTCGGCCACGCCGCGCTGCAGCGCCAGGTAGACCTCGCTGAACTGCAGGGTCACCGGCGTCGCCCCCAGGCCTTCCACCAGACGCGACATGGAGGGCGTGAAGACACGCACCTTCTTGCCCTGCAGGTCGTCCAAGCCGTCGATGTCGCCATTGCAGAACATCATCTGCGGGCCGAACGGCCACAGCGTCATCAACTTGGCGTTGAAGCGTTCCTGGAGTCGCGCATCCATCTTCTCGCGAATCGCTTCGACCACCTCGCGCTGCTCGTCGAGATCCTGGGCCACGCCCGCCAGGTCGACGCCCTCGAAAAAGGGATCGTCGCGCGAGGCCATGCCGATCTGCACCGACATCACATCGAAGGCGCCGGAACGAAGGTTGCGCAGGGCATCAGCTGCCTCGACACCGATGGCATCCATGGTGTTGTACATCACGTGCATGTCCTCGCGGGCGCTCAGGTTGCCGAAGAACGGCCGCTCTACCTCCTCGACATGAATCTTGTTGCCGGAGAAGTTGCCCACCACTCGCAGCATGGTTTCGGCTTGAGCCACACCGCCCAGCCCCACGCCACAACTCAGCGCCGCTCCCAAGGCGACACGTTTCAGGGTTGTTGCTTTCATTGTTTCACCTCTTTCCAGTTGGTTTGTTGTTATCGATCAACCGTCTCGAGTGGGCTTGCCTCGCCCGTGATCAATGGTTCAATCGACGATCCGTGAACACGTGTCCCCAACCCGTGATCCGGGCCGGATCGATCCCCGTCATCTGCAAGGTCTTCCACACGGTCACGCTGACCGAGTCATAGATCGGAATGCCGACTTCCTGCTCCAACTCGGCGGCGAGCCTCGCCCCGCGCAGGTTGGTACACAGGATGGTGATCGCCTCGGGACGCGCCTTGGCCACCTCGCGCACCATGGCCGCCAGGGTGGCCTCGTCATATTCGGAGAAGGAGAAGTTGCCGCGATCGTTGAGATGACGTTCGCCAACCACCTCGTGCCCCTCGGCGTTATAGTTGGCGATAATCGCCGCCTGGATATCGTCGAGGTAGGGCGTCACCAGTCCCAGCCGGCTTACCTCGGTACGCGCCAGCACCTCGTTCAGGGCCAGCACACTGGTCGTGGCCGGCACGCCGGTGGCTTCGCGAATGGTGGCGCACAGGCGACGGTCCGCCTCGAATCCCAGCCAGCTCGACGAGGTGCCGTTCCAGGCGATCACGTCCATCCTGGCATCGCAGAGCAGTTGTGCCGCAGCCAGCAAGGGGGCCGGATCGAACTGCGCCAGGGCCTCCTCGCGCAAGGAGATCTCCTTGACCGTAAAGCGCTGAAAATGCGCCGTTACCCGTGGCATCAGCTCCTGGAGCAGCGCGCTGGTATAGGGCTCCAGCACGGTATTGGAAGAGGGGGTCAGCATACCGATGAGCGTGCGTTCCATGAAGGATGAGTCCTTGTCGTCGTTGTGTTTTTCATGGCCTGTCGACAGGAAGGCGATCACGGCCTAAGAAATTTGGAATTCCGAATTTCAAATTCCTTTCCGTGACTCAAGAATTGCACAGCGCTAGAATTTTGCAAGTACACTTTGCTTCAGCCTGAATACGGCGTACGCCTGCGCCGGCCACGAACAAGGAGAACCTCGCCATGGCCGAAATGTCCCCCACCACCGAGAGTGGCAGCCCCCCCGCCAGTACCTCTCGCGCCACGCCATTGCGCCGCCACACCCTGTATGAGGCGGTGACCGAGCGACTGCGCGAGATGGTCCTGGAGGGCGAACTGGAGCCGGGCAGCCGCATCTCCGAGAAGCAGTTATGCGAAGCCTTCGAGGTCTCCCCCACCCCCCTGCGCCAGGCGCTCAAGGTACTGGCCAGCGAGGGGTTGGTGGAGTTGCTGCCCAATCGCGGCGCCAAGGTGACCAAGGTCGATCCCCAGGAGGTGTCCGACCTGTTCGAGGTCATGGCCGTGCTCGAGGGCCTCTCCGGCAAGCTGCTGGCGACCCGCGCGACCGACGCCGAGATCGCCGAGATTCGCGCCCTGCACGAGCGCATGATGGCGCATTTCCGGGACAACCAGCGCCACGAGTATTTCCAGCTCAACCAGGCCATCCATCGCCGCCTCAGCGAGATCGCCGGCAATCGCGTGCTGCTCGAGCTCGAGACCTCGTTGACGCTCAAGATCACCCGCGCGCGCTATGCGGCCAACATGCAACTGGGGCGCTGGGAAGAATCCGCCAAGGAGCACGAGTACTTCGTCGAGGCCCTCGAACGCCGCGATGCCCAGGCGCTCTCCGAAGCCATGAGCCTGCATATGCGCAAGACCGGCAATGCCGTGCTCCACGGCCTCCAGCAGGAATGAGCCCCTTTCGGCCCGTCCGTTCGCCTTTTGTGTGGAGGCACAGGCCTTTCTGTAAAGATATTAAAATATAATTTTTTGATTTTTATACATTTTTAAAAAAACAGTATTCTAAGTTTTGAATTTCTTTGCGCCCTGTCCTATGGTCAATGGGGTTGCCGGCACGACCGGCAGCACAAGGCTTCCCAACCGAGGACACCCGCATGAAGACAACAACAACGGCTTTCACCCGACACTGTTTCACCCTGTTGATGGCCATGGGCCTGGCCAGCCCAATGCTGGCCAGCGCGGAAACCCTGCGCTTCGGTGGCAATTTTACCGACGACCACTCCAGCAGCCGGGCCATGGAAATCTTCCAGCAGGAGCTGGCCGAGCGCACCGAGGGTGCCCTGACGGCTCAGCTGTTCCCCAACATGCAACTGGGCGGCGCTGGCGAGAACGTCGATCAGGTGAGCTCGGGTTCGATCATGGGCACCTGGATCGGAATTTCTTATCTGTCGCGTACCGTGCCGGAACTCGAGGCACTGAGCTTGCCGTTCGCCTTCGACAGCCGTGAAGAGGCCTTCGAACTGATCGACGGCGAGGTCGGCGAACTGCTCGACGAAAAACTGGCGGAAAAGGGCTTCACCGCCTTGGGCTACATGGAGCTGGGCTTCCGCCATGTCACCAATGGTGTGCGGCCGATCGACTCCATCGAAGACTTCCAGGACCTCAAGATCCGGTTGCAGCCCAACCAGACGCACCTCGATACCTTCCGCGCCATCGAGGCCAACCCGGTGTCCATGGACATCAACGAGGTCTATGGCGCCCTGCAGCAAGGCGTACTCGACGGCCAGGAGAATCCCTACAGCATCATCAGCACCAAGCGCCTGGACGAGGTGCAGACCTACCTGTCCGACACCGGTCACTTCTACGATTTCATCGTCGTGGTCGCCAACCGGGACAAGTTCCAGGGCCTCAGTGCCGACCAGCAGCAGGCCGTGCGAGCCGCCATGGACGAGGCCGTGGCCTGGCAGCGCACCAAGGCCGCAGAGGAAGATGCGGCATCACGCGAGACGCTGATCGAACGCGGCATGCAGTTCACCCCGATCAGCGACGCGACCCGTGCCGAATTGCGCGAGGCCAGCCAGGGCGTGGTCGATGACCTGCGCGACAAGATCGGCGCGGACATCGTGGATAGCGTACTCGCGGAGCTGGACGCATGACACCCGCCTGGCACCGGCTGGAGGCGTATGCCTCCAGCCCGTTCAAGCGCCATTTCCTGCACGCGTTGGCGCTGTTCGATCGCACCTCCTATTACGCCATCCTGGTGGCGATGGGCATGATGACGCTGTTGGTCTCGGCCCAGGTATTCGCCCGCTACGTGCTGTCGACCTCCATCGACTCCGCCGATGAGCTCTCTCGGCTGTTCTTCGTGTGGGCGATCTTCCTGGCCATTCCGCACGGCATCAAGGTCGGCATCCATGTCGGCATCGACGCCCTGGCCAGCCTGCTACCCCAGGCCGTCCAGCACCAGCTGGCGCGCCTGATGGCCCTGATCGGCGCCATGCTGATGGCGGCGCTGTTCTGGATCAGCCTCGGCGCCGTGGCCGACAAGTGGCAGGAGTTGATGCCGACCCTGCCGGTCACCGCCGCCGTCTTCTACATCGCCGTGCTGATCTGTGCCGGCCACGGTTGCCTGCACCTGATCGCCCAGGCCCTACGGCTCGAGCCGCTGCCCAGCGCGCCTCCCGACCGTCAAGGAGGGACCCCGTCATGACCCCTGCCATCATGGTTACCTTCCTGGGCTTCGCCCTGCTGCGCATGCCGCTGGCCTTCGCCCTGGGACTGGCCTCGCTGGTCGGCCTCTACATCGGCGGCATGGATTTCTCGGTGCTGCCGCAACGCATGATGCACTCGGTCAACAGCTTCCCGCTGATGGCGATTCCCCTGTTCATGCTGGCCGGCGAGCTGATGGTCGCCGCCGGCATCCTCCAGCGCCTGGTGGACTTCGCCAACTCCCTGATTGGCCGCGTCCACGGCGGCCTGGCCCACGTCGCCATCGTCGCCGGCATGGTGCTGGCCGCCGTCAGCGGCGCCGCCGTGGCCAGCGCCAGCGCCCTGGGCAGCTCGCTGGTACCGTCCATGCGCCAGCAGTACGACACCGGCTACAGCAGCGCCGTGGTGGCGTCTGCCGCCAACCTGGGCGCCATCATCCCGCCCAGCAACGCCATGATCGTCTACGCCTTGATGGCCGGTTCCAGCGTCTCGGTGGGCGGGCTCTTCATGGCCGGCGTGGTGCCCGGGATCATTCTCGCCCTCGGCTTCATGGGGCTGGCCTCCTTCATCTCGATGCGCCGCCGCTACCCCCTGGTCGGCGGTGACATCGGGCTCAAGCACGTCCTGGTCCAGACCTGGCGGGCGCTACCGATCCTGCTGATGCCCATCGTGGTGGTGGGTGGCATCGTCGCCGGGGCCTTCACGCCCACCGAAGGGGCCGCCATCGCCGTGGTCTACGCCCTGCTGATCGGCTTCTTCGTGACCCGCCAGCTGCGCTTGTCGGACCTGCCCAAGGCGATGTTCAACGCCGCGGTGACCGCCGCCATGGTCGGTGCGCTGATCGCCTTCGCCTCGACCATGACCTTCGCCTTCACCATCGACCTGATTCCGATGCAGCTCACCAGCTGGATCCAGGGTGTCACCTCCGATCCGCTGATGTTCCTGCTGCTGGTCATGGCGCTGCTGATCGGCGTAGGCATGTTCATCGAGTCCAACGCCGCCTACATCATGCTGGTGCCGCTGCTCGCGCCCATCGCCCTGGCCTACGGCATCGACCCGCTGCTGTTCGGCTTCCTGTTCGTGATGAACCTGGTGGTGGGCATGATGACGCCGCCGGTGGGCGTACTGCTGTTTGTGATGTGCGGCATCTCCAAGATCAGCCTCAACGAGCTGATGAAGAGCGCCTGGCCGTTCATCGCCTTCCAGTATGCGGTGCTGATCGCCTGCATTGCCTTCCCGGGCCTCGTCACCTGGCTGCCCCGCGCCCTGGGCTACTGAGCGCGCCCTTCGACCGCTTGCCTCATTCCTCCACCGCCCACGACGGGTGGGCGGCGGGGGCTCTTTATTGCCACAACAGAGCACGCCATGAAACTACTGGTTATCAACCCCAATATCTCCCGCGACGTGACCCGCTTGATCGAATCGGAGGCCGCGCGCAGCATCCGCCCCGGCACCGAGCTGACGCTGGCCACCGCCCCCTTCGGCGTGGCCTATATCGAGACCCGCGCCGAAGCGCTGATCGGCGGCTACGCCGCCATGCAGATCGCCGCCGAACAGCACACGTACCACGATGCCATCGTCGTCGCCGCCTTCGGCGATCCCGGCCTCACCGCCCTGCGCGAGATCATGCCGATTCCGGTGGTGGGCATGACCGAGGCCGCCCTGGTCAGCGCTTGCCAGCAGGGCGGGCGCTTCTCGGTCATCGCCATCTCCCAGCGCATCCAGGCCTGGTATCGTGAATGCATCGCCGCCTACGGCTTCGCCGAGCGCTTGGCCAGCATCCGCGCCCTCGACGAGCCCTTGTCCCATATCGGCCGGGTGCAGGAGGATCAGGGCGAACGCCTGGTGACCCTGGCCAATCAAGCGGTGGAACAGGACGGCGCCGACGTGCTGATCCTCGCCGGCGCGCCGCTGGCCGGCCTGGCACGTACGGTGGCCGACCGCTTGGCGGTGCCGGCACTCGACGGCGTGACCTGCGCCCTGATCCAGGCCCAGGCCATGGTCGACATGCAGGTCGCCTCGCCCATCGCCGGCAGCTACGCCCCGCCTCCCGAGAAGGGGTGCGACGGCCTCGGCCCGGCGCTGGCCCGACTGATCGGACGCCATCCGGCCGCCTGATCCTTGGACCACCATTGGTCGAGTTGGCTGGCGCGACCAACCGCGGGACAATGGCGACCAGGATGACCGTGGTGTTCTCGAATGGAGCCCTTTTCATGACAACGCACAAGGCCTCTGCCAGCGACCCGCAGCGCCGCGACGGCGAAGTGCCGGCCACCCCGCCTGCCAAGCGGCGAATCGTCACGCCATCACTGGCGGAAGAAGCGTATCAGGCGCTGCACCACCTGATCGTGCGTGGGCGGCTGCGTCCCGGGGAACGCTTGATAGAGCCGGAGCTGTGCGACGAACTGGGCATCTCGCGTACCCCGCTGCGCGAGGCGCTGAAGATGCTGGCCGCCGAGGGGTTGGTGACCCTGCGACGCAACCGCAACGCTGCGGTCGCCTTGATCGACGCCAGGGAGCTCGAACACCTGTTCGAGGTCGAGGCCGGCCTCGAAAGCCTGGCCGTCGGCCTCGCGGCCAGCCGCATGACCAACACCGAACTCAAGCGCCTCGAAGCCATGCAGGAACGCCTGGAACGGCTGCTCGACAAGGGCGACCGGGATGCCTACTTCGAACTCAACCAGCGCATCCACGCGCATCTCGTCGCCGGCGCCAAGAATCCGGTACTCGAGGAGACCCACCGGCGGCTGCTCGGACGCCTGGAGCGTGCGCGCTACCTGGCCCTGGACAGGATCGGACGCTGGCAGGAGTCGACCGAGGAACACCGCGCGATCCTCGACGCGCTCAAGGCACGCGATGGCGAGCGCGCCAGCCGCTTGCTGGCCGCTCACGTCCAACACACCGGCGAGGTGATTGCGGCCCTCAACGCGCGCTGAGGGTGGCGACTCCCTAACGTACTTCCAGAATCTTCAGCGTATTGGTGCCGCCGTGGGCGTTCATGTGATCGCCGCGGGTGAGGATCATCAGGTCGCCGGCGACGGTGATGCCGCGCTCCTGGAGGATCGCCATGGCCTGGGCGTCGAGCTCGCCGGGCGCCATCTCGCTGGTATCGAAGGCCAGCGACACCACGCCGCGGTACAGCGCCATGCGCCGCTGGGCGATGGGGCTGTGGGCCAGGCCGACGATCGGCAGCCCCGAGCGGATCCGCGAGGCGATCAGCGGCGTGTAGCCGGTGGCGGTCATGCAGGCGATGGCGGCCACGCCGGTGAGGTGGTTGGCGGCGTACATCGCCGACAGCGCCACCGTCTCGTCGACCTGCGAGAAGCCCTCGTGGATGCGGTGGCCGGACTCCTGGGCGATGCGCTCGCGCTCGGCGCCCAGGCACAGGCGGTGCATGGCCTCGATGGTCTCCACCGGGTAGTCGCCGGCGGCGGTCTCGGCGGAGAGCATCACCGCGTCGGTGCCGTCGAGCACCGCGTTGGCGACGTCGAACACCTCGGCGCGGGTCGGCAGCGGGGCGCTGATCATCGACTCCATCATCTGGGTGGCGGTGATCACCGCGCGGTTCAGCGTACGGGCGCGCTTGATCAGGCGCTTCTGCACCCCGATCAGCTGGGCGTCGCCGATCTCCACGCCGAGATCGCCGCGCGCCACCATCACCGCCTCGCTGGCGGCGATGATGCCGTCGAGGGTGGCCTCGTCGGCCACCGCCTCGGCGCGCTCGACCTTGGCCACCAGGCCGATCTCGGCGCCGGCCGTGCCGAGCAGCGCGCGCGCCTCCTGCATGTCGGCGGCCGAGCGCGGGAAGGACACCGCCAGGTAGTCGACGCCGATGTCGATGGCGGTCTGCAGGTCGGCCTTGTCCTTGTCGGTAAGCGCCGCGGCGGAGAGCCCGCCGCCCTGCTTGTTGATGCCCTTGTTGTTGGACAGCCTGCCGCCGACGAGCACCCGGGTGTGGACCTCGGGGGCGGCGACGCGCTCGACCTCGAGCACCAGGCGGCCGTCGTCGAGCAGCAGCCGGTCGCCGGCGATGACGTCCCGGTCGAGCTGCTTGTAGTCGCAGCCCACGCGCGCGGCGTCGCC
>NZ_JBHRUG010000038.1:0-751 GCF_042646605.1 Litchfieldella rifensis
GAACTGAAGCTCCGTGGCAGCAAGACCGATGGCCTGGATGCGGCGCTGCTCGCGGAGTATGGCGAGCGCATGGAACCCCGACGCTGGGTGCCGCCGACCCAGACGCAGCTGGCCCTGCGCGACCTGGGGCGCCAGATCAATCGCCTCACGGCAGCGCGCACCCAGGCCAAGAACCGCTTGCACGCCCTGCAGGCCAAGGGCATGACCCTGCCGCTGCTGATCGACGACGAGCAGGAGGGCATTGCCGCGCTGGATCGCCGCATCCAGCGCCTCACGCAAGCGGCGCAGGCCTTGATCGCCGAGTGTGAAACGCTGACAGCGCATCATGCCAACATGACCGCCGCCAAAGGCATCGGCGACGCCACGGCCATCGCGTTACTGGCCGAGCTGTGTGTGCTGCCCCGGGAGCTGAAGGCGCCACAGGTCAGCCGCTATGCCGGCCTGGACGTGCGACTCACGCAGTCCGGTACCAGCGTGAACCGGCCTGCGCGGCTCAGCAAAGCCGGCAATGCCTATTTGCGGGCGGCCCTGTACATGCCGGCCATGTGTGCGGTCCGGCATGATCCGCGGGCCAAGGCGTTCTACGACGCCCTGGTGGCGCGGGGCAAGAAAAAGATCCAGGCCCAATGTGCGGTGATGCGCAAGTACCTCACCGGCCTGTGGGCCTGCATGCAGAGCCAAACCCCATTCGATTCCTCGTTGCTCTTCAGCGATGAGCATATGAACGCTTGAGTCGAAACGGAGTATCTAC
>NZ_JBHRUG010000039.1:0-1090 GCF_042646605.1 Litchfieldella rifensis
CTGGACCAGCACGGCTTCGACGCCGCCTTCGGTGGCGCGCGGCGCGACGAGGAAGCCTCGCGCGCCAAGGAGCGGGTCTACTCGTTCCGTGACAAGTACCACCGTTGGGACCCCAAGAACCAGCGCCCGGAGCTGTGGAACGTCTACAACGCCAAGGTCAACAAGGGCGAGTCGATCCGCGTGTTCCCGCTCTCCAACTGGACCGAGCTCGACATCTGGCAGTACATCTACCTCGAGTCGATCCCCATCGTGCCGCTGTACTACGCCGCGCCGCGCCCGGTGGTCGAGCGCGACGGCATGCAGATCATGGTCGACGACGAGCGGCTGCCGCTCGCGCCCGGCGAAGTGCCCGAGGAGAAGTGGGTGCGCTTCCGCACCCTGGGCTGCTACCCGCTGACCGGGGCGGTGGAATCCCAGGCCGCCACGCTGCCCGAGATCATCCAGGAAATGCTGCTCACGCGCACCAGTGAGCGCTCGGGGCGGGCCATCGACCACGACCAGGCCGGCTCGATGGAGAAGAAGAAGAGGGAAGGATACTTCTGAGCTACGCGCATCGAGCCGCGAGCTGGATATCGAGACTCGTAGCCTCCGAGAAGCACTCGCCGTTGGCGATACCCACCAAACATGAAGAGAGCACGGCCTGCTCGTAGCCCGCCGCGCGGAGCTCGCAGCGCTCGTGTTCTTCACCAGGATGGAGAAAACCCGTGTCACACCAATCAGCCCTTATCGCGGAAAACATCGAAGCCTACCTCCACGAGCACGAGAACAAGGACCTGCTGCGCTTCATCACCTGCGGCAGCGTCGACGACGGCAAATCGACGCTGATCGGGCGGTTGCTGCACGACTCCAAGATGATCTACGAGGATCAACTCGCCGCCATCACCCAGGCCTCGAAGACCAGCGGCACCACCGGTGACGCCGTCGACCTGGCGCTGCTGGTCGACGGCCTGCAGTCCGAGCGCGAGCAGGGCATCACCATCGACGTCGCCTACCGTTTCTTCTCCACCGACCGGCGCAAGTTCATCATCGCCGACACCCCGGGCCACGAGCAGTACACGCGCAACATGGCCACCGGGGCCTCGACGGCGAG
>NZ_JBHRUG010000040.1:0-512 GCF_042646605.1 Litchfieldella rifensis
CAAGGTAGCCGTAGGGGAACCTGCGGCTGGATCACCTCCTTAATCGACGCCTTATCCCTTGCCGGCAAGTGCCCACAATGAATTACCTGATCGACCAGAGCAAAGACTGTTTGGGTATAGACCCAGCGTGACCAATGGGTCTGTAGCTCAGTTGGTTAGAGCGCACCCCTGATAAGGGTGAGGTCGGCAGTTCGAGTCTGCCCAGACCCACCATTCTCTCGCTCAGTTGGTTAGAGCGCACCCCTGGGGTGATATAAAGAGGAGGGTGAGGTCGCCGGGTTTCGTTCAAGTCTGCCCAGACCCACCAAGAACAGCTATAAGCCTTAAGCGATAAGCTGTAAGAAAACCCATATAAGGCGCTAGCCGGGGTTAACTTAAAGCTTACGGCTTACCGCTTACCGCTTGAAGGGGGCCTTAGCTCAGCTGGGAGAGCGCCTGCCTTGCACGCAGGAGGTCACCGGTTCGATCCCGGTAGGCTCCACCACGCTCAAGCTTGAAGCCGGAAGCTGGAA
>NZ_JBHRUG010000041.1:0-566 GCF_042646605.1 Litchfieldella rifensis
GCCCAGGCATGGAAGCGCCGCGAGTAGCCCAGGGTGTTGACCGCCACGTTGACCTTGCAGTGCTGGCCGGCGACCACCGTCTCGACCTCACCCCAGTCGTGCTGGAGTTGGAAACCGGGCTGGGTCTCGAAACGCACGGTCCGTTTGCTGGGCCGCAGGGCCCGCTTGGGCTGGATGTACATCCGCACGATGCTGGCACCGCCGGGATAGCCCTGTTCGCGGATCAGTTGGAAGATCACCTCGGCGTTCCAGACGTTATCGGCCAGCAGCTGATCGATGATCGGCTTGTAGGGATCCAGCTTGCTGGGCCGGGGCTGCGCGGGCCGCCCGGTCGGTGCTGCCTCGCGGGCCAGGTAGCGCCGCACGGTGCGTTCGGAGCAGCCGATCTGATGGGCGATGTCCACGAGGTGAGCGCCTCGCTGGCGAAGTTGCTTTATCATGAGAAAGTCCTCTCGGCTCAGCATGGCGCGATCCTTACAGGTTTGGTCACCAGCAAGGAAAGGTCATGCGGGTCGGGGGGACAATCTGTTTTGATGATTTACGGACTTATAGCTCCGGTGTCGACA
>NZ_JBHRUG010000042.1:0-722 GCF_042646605.1 Litchfieldella rifensis
GAACTGGCGCTCGCCGTGTGCACCACCTACCCGGCGCAGCAGCGCGCCCTGGAGATCCTGCAGTTCAAGCTCGACGTGCTGTGGAGCATGCTCGACGCCATGACCCTGGCCTATCAGCTCGGCCGGCCGCCCTATCACAGCGTCACCGAGCGGCGCGTCTATCATCGGGGGTTGGCATGAGCGAGGCCATCGATACGTCGACCGTCTTCCGGCTACGCCCGGGCTGGCGCCTGCAGTGGGAAGAGGCCCAGCAGTGTCACGTGCTGCTCTATCCCGAAGGCATGGTGCAGCTCAATGACAGTGCCGGCGCCATCCTGACGCTGCTCGACGGCGAGCGCGACGTCGCCGCGCTGCTCGCCGAGCTCGAGCGCCGCTATCCCCAGGCACCGGCGCCGGAGCTCGCCCGGGACGTGGAGGAGTTTCTGCGCGATGCCGCCAACCAGGGGTGGATCCATCATGACTGATCGTACACCCGCGCCAGATGTCTCCCGGCCCGGCCGTCCTCTCTGGCTGCTGGCCGAGCTGACCTATCGCTGCCCGCTGCAGTGCTCGTACTGCTCGAACCCGCTGGACTTCGCCGCCCAGCGCGAGGAGCTCACCACCGACGAGTGGGTCGCGGTGATGCGCCAGGCGCGTGCCATGGGCGCCGTGCAGCTGGGCTTCTCCGGCGGCGAGCCGCTGGTGCGCCAGGACCTCGAGACCCTGGTCGCCGAGGCCCGCCG
>NZ_JBHRUG010000043.1:0-22905 GCF_042646605.1 Litchfieldella rifensis
GAGCCAATCACGATGTTGAAACCATCGACTGGAGAGCCGTGTGCGGGAGAACCGCATGCACGGTTCGGAGGGCGGGGAGGCTATGCCTTCCCGACCCCTATCAGAGCAGGCGAGGTGCGGCGCACCAGTTCGGCGATCAGTCGCCTGCCCGGGTGCAGGTGGTCGGCCAGCTCGCGCTCCACGGGCAGCGGTTCGTCGCAAAGGCGTGAGGCGATCACCTCGGCGCACAGCGGGGCACTGGCCAGCCCGCGTGAGCCATGAGCGGCGCTGATCCACAGCCCGGGATGGTGGGTGCCCGGCGTTGAGGGCACCCGGCGCGCGTCCTTGGCCAGCAGCGCATAGTCGTGCCGCCAGCGCTCGGCATCGGGCACCGGCCCGGCATAGGGTGACTTGTCGGGGCTGGCGGCGCGCACCGCGGCGCGTCCGCCCAACCGGCCCGGGTCGAGTGTCAGGCCGGCCTCGCGCAGCGCCCGGACATAGGCCGGCAGGGCACGTTCCAGTTCCGCCAGGTTGGCGGCATGATCGGCTTCGCGAATGTCGGTGGTGGTGTCGTTGGGGGAAAAGGTGGCGCCAAAGGTGAGCACGCCATGCCACGCGGGGGGGACATAGCCGCCGGCACACACCACGCGCTGCAGCTCGGGGATGAGTTCGGCCAGGCCTTCCGGCAGCGCCAGCTCCGAGACCTGGCCGCGGATCGGCTGCAGCGGCAGCTCGGCCGTCTGTGCGAAGCGGTTGGCGGCCTGGGCATTCGCCACCACCACCTGGTCGGCCACCAGCGCCTCGCCGTTGGTCAACCACAGCCGCCAGCCGGTCGTGTACGGCTCCAGACGGCCGACTTCGGCTTGCCGGAAACGTACACCTGGCGTGGCGGCGAGACGTTCGCACAGCGCGCGGGGCCGTACCCAGCCGGCATCGGGATAGTCGAGTCCGCCGCAGTCGAGCGCCATTGCGCCAGGCAAGCCGGCACGCTGGCTGGCCGTCGCGGCGTCGAGGCCTTCCACCACGCTGGCCGGCAGCGGGTGATTGGCCAGGAAGCGCGCCTGGCGCCGGGCCTCCCTGTCGCTCGTGGCCAGCTGCAGCACGCCGCAGTCCTGCCATAGCGTCCGCTCGGGATCGAGCGCGGTCAGCCAGCGCTGGGTATACAGCAGGCCGGCGAGATACGCTCGGCTCTGCAGGTTGGTGTCGGCGGCCAGCTTGACGTAGAGCGCCCCCTGGCGATTGCCCGAGCCACCGGCAGCGGGGGCCTCCCGATCCAGCAGGGTCACGTCCAGGCCGCGCCGGGCCAGCGCCTGGGCCACCGTGGTGCCGGCCAGGCCGGCGCCGATCACGGCGACGTGCCGGGCGGGGCGGGCCGGCGGCGGAATGAACCAGGGGGTGGCGCGTCGCGAGTCGTTCTCGGCGGACGTCTCGAGTTGACCGCCCAGCATCTCGCGCTTGCGCCCGAAGCCGGGCATCTTGCGCCAGGTGAAGCCGGCGGCCGCGAGGCCGCGCTTGACCGCTCCGGCACAGGTGAAGGTCGCGAAGGTCGCGCCGGGGCGACTGGTCGCCGCCATGGCGTCGAACAACCCCTGATGCCACATCTCGGGGTTCTTGGCTGGGGCAAAGCCGTCCAGGAACCAGGCGTCCACCCCGCCGTCGAGATGCCTCAGGCACTCGGCGGTATCGCCAAGATGCAGATCCAGGGTCACGCGCGCGTCGAGCGCCAGGCGGTGCACGCCGGTCACCGCTTGCGGCCACTGCTCCACCAGCCGCCGCGCGTAGGCCGCGAAATCGGGCCACACGGCAAGCGCCCGGGCCAGGTCCTCGCCGGTCAACGGGTACTTCTCGGTGGATACCAGGTGCAGGCGGGCGCCGGCGGGGGCGCAGGCCTCGAAGCAGGCCCAGGCGCAGAGCATATTGAGGCCGGTGCCGAAACCGGTCTCGCCGATCACGAAGGGGCGTGACGCCTGCCAGGCGGCGAAGCGGCGCGGCAGGTCGTTGGCGGCAATGAACACGTGCTCGGTTTCGGCCCGGCCGTCCTGACGCGAGAAGTACACGTCATCGAAGCGTGACGAGTGGGGCGCTTCCAGGTCGGCATCGTCCCGGCGCCAGTCGAGGTGGGCGGGCTCCAGGGCGGCCAGGGGCGGCAAGTCAGCGCGGCGGTCGGACGAGGAGGGCAACGGGCGGGTCTCCGTAAACGCGACGAGTGATCAAAAATTACACGATGGTGCCGTGGCGGCGAACGCTCTGGCCTTGGCCAAGGCGTCCGCGGCCTTTCAACAGACTTTTCCACAGCCACTGTGGGCAACCGGGTGTGGAAAAGTCAGGGCAGGACCTTCTTGAACGGCTTGACCGTGACCTTGGCATAGACCCCGGCGATCACGAATGGATCGGCGTCGGCCCACGCCTGGGCGCTGGTCAGGTCGTCGAACTCGGCGACCACCAGGCTGCCACTGAAACCGGCATCGCCCGGGGTCTCGGCATCGATGGCGGGATGCGGGCCGGCCAGTACCAGGCGGCCCTCGTCACGCAGTTTCTCGAGCCGTGCCAGGTGGTCGGGACGTGCCGCCATTCGTCTTTCCAGGCTGTTCTTCACATCTTCGCTGATGATCGCGTAAAGCATCGCAGGGCTTCCTCGCATGGTGGTGAGAAACACGATGGTGGGAACCATGAACTGGCATGGTCGCCGATGACGCCGGCGCAGGATTGACCGCTTCACGCCGGACGCGCACCATAGTGGGCCTATTCTGACAAAGACGCATGCCGGCGTCATGCCAATGACCGTTCTGTCCGTATTGCCCGCCAGCCTGGCCGAAAGCCAGGGACTCGATCTCCATATGCACTCCACTGCTTCCGACGGTAGCCTTCCGCCCGCCGAGTTGGTGGCGCTGTGCCATCGGCGTGGCCTGACGCACATGGCGCTGACCGACCATGACACCGTGGCCGGCGTCGAAGCCGCGGCCGTTGCCGCCGAGGCGCTGGGCATTCGCCTGCTGCCGGCCACTGAGCTGTCGACGCAGTGGCGGGGCGTCAATATCCATGTCGTGGGGTTGCTGCAGGACGGCGTGCATGGCGCCCTGGCCACGGGGCTCGAGTCCCAGGCACTGGCCCGCGAGGCGCGTGCCGAGGAGATCGCATCACGGCTGGAGAAGGTGGGATTGACGGATGCCCTGGCCCGGGCCCGTGAGCAGGCCGGCGAGTGGCGTCCACTGGGTCGCCCGGATTTCGCCCGTGCGCTGGTCGCCGCCGGGCTGGTCCCGGATATCGCTACCGCCTTCAGGAAGCACCTCGGCAATGGCAAGCGGGGCGACGTCAAGTCCCATTGGCCGTATCTTGCCGAGGTGGTCGAGTGGATCGTGGGATCGGGGGGCGTGGCCGTGCTGGCCCACCCATTGCGCTACGGCATGACGCGGCGCAAGCGCGGCCTGCTGCTGGATGCCTTTCGGGACGCCGGTGGCGAGGCTGCCGAGTTGGTCAGCGGATTTCAGAATGCCGATATGACCCGCGACCTGGCGCGTCAGCTCGACGAACGCGGCCTCTACGGCTCACTGGGCAGTGATTTCCACTCTCCCGGCGGTCCGCTGGCGCCGGGAACCATGGGGTCGGTGCCGCGTAGCGCCGTGGCACCGGTATGGACCCACCCTCGCCTGGCCAGCTTTGCCGCGGCATGACGCCGCTTGGATCATGCGAGTGGCAGTGGACTTGCGTATGCTACGGCAACGTTTGCGCAATCGATAGTCGCCAAGGAGAGACCGACGATGACCCAATTCTTCCAGATGCACCCCGAGAATCCCCAGAAGCGGTTGATCGACCAGTCGGTCGCCATCATTCGCCAGGGCGGGGTGATTGCCTATCCGACCGATTCCGGTTATGCCTTGGGTTGCCACCTGGGTGACAAGAAGGCCATCGAGAAGATCAAGTGGCTACGTTCGCTGGACGACAAGCACA
Organism: Litchfieldella rifensis; assembly: GCF_042646605.1. NCBI lineage: Bacteria > Pseudomonadati > Pseudomonadota > Gammaproteobacteria > Oceanospirillales > Halomonadaceae > Litchfieldella > Litchfieldella rifensis. The sequence goes on from NZ_JBHRUG010000043.1 coordinate 3,928, forward strand.
ACTTCACGCTGCTGTGTTCGGACCTGTCGGAAATCGGTACCTACGCCAAGGTCGACAACGCCGTTTTCCGATTGCTCAAGACCCACACCCCGGGGCCTTATACCTTCATCCTCAATGCCACCACCGAAGTGCCGCGCTTGCTGCTGCACCCCAAGCGCCGCTCCATCGGCGTACGGGTACCGGACCACCGCATCACCAATGCCTTGCTCACGGGACTCGGTGAACCGCTGATGAGCGTGACCCTGATCCCGGTGGGCGAAGCGCTGCCGATGACCGATGCCGAGGAGATCCGTAGCCGTTTCGGGGCGCATCTGGATCTGATCATCGACGGCGGAGCCTGTCACCTGGAGCCTACCAGCGTCATCGACCTGCGAGACCTGCCACCCAAGGTGGTGCGTGAAGGCCGCGGCGATGTCGCCCCCTTCCGCGAATAGCGGGCCTGGATTCGCCGCGCGTTGACAAGCCCTCATGTGTCGTCGATGGCGGGCGCGTCGTCGTTCCGGTCAGCGTCTTTCCAGGCCCTGGGGTCCTCGGTCTCCTCGTCGAGCCAGGTGCCGCACAGCAGACAGTACTTGGCCCGTCTCTCGTGGCGGTCGTGGCCGCAGCCAGGACACGCTTCCTCGGAGTAGCGCTCCTCGCGGATCGAACGGATCACCTGGGCGGAGAACACCCCGGTGGGGACGGCGATGATCGAATAGCCGATAAGCATCAGCACCACGGTGATGGCCTGACCGAGCGGCGTGACGGGGACGATGTCGCCATAGCCCACCGTGGTCAGACTGACGATGGCCCAATAGATGGACTGTGGAATGCTGGTAAAGCCGACTTCCGGTGATTCGATCAGGTACATCGCCGAGGCGAAGATGATCACCACAATGAAAATACTGAAGAAGAACAGAAAGATCTGACGCACGCTGCGCTTGAGCGCATCGAGTAACAGGCGCCCTTCACCGACGAACTGCATCAGTCGTAGTACGCGGAAGACGCGCAGTACCCGCAGCAGGCGCAACACCACCAGCGACTGCACACCAGGCAGCAGAAGCATCAACCAGGTAGGCAGAATGGCGATCACGTCGATGACGCCGTACAAGCTCCTCAGGTAACGGAACGGGCGCTCCAGGCAGTACAGCCGCATGGCCAGCTCCAGGGTGAACAGCCCCGTGAAGCCCCACTCCAGCCAATAGAACAGTTCCCCGAACCGGACACGCAAGGGGACCACGCTATCGAGCAACACCACGCCGACACTGGCCAGAATCGCCACGATCAGGGCGATGTCGAAGCCCTTGGCCAGCGGCGTGCCGGACTCGAAGATGATCTGGAAGACGCGGGTGCGCAGGCCTTCAGCAGCGGGTTTCAGGGTCGGCTGCACACCACTCTCCTGTGGTCGATAGGTCATTGGTCGCCTTGATGGACACTGCGGGCCAGGCCCAGGAACGCCTGGCCAAAAGTGAGGGTCAGCCAGTCGGGCCGGGTCAGGTGGTCCGCAAGGCTGGCCGCCAGCTCGCGGCTCCGGGGGCTGGCGCGATCATCGCCCAGTGCGGCCAGGTGTTCCAGTGCCTGGCATGCCTGGGTCTTGAAGCGACTATCGCCGCTGTCGGCATAGGCGTCCAGGGCGGCGATGGTATGCTCTACATGAGCCTCGGCATCGGCATCCGGCTGCTCCAGTGACCAGTGTCCGGCCAGCAGTGCCGAACCGCGTGCCGCCTTGCTGGTATTGGCGGGTCGCAATGGCACCCGCTGGGCAAGCTGCTCGGCCACATTCCACAAGGGCTCGCTTGGGCCGTCCTTGAGTTCCAGTTCGATTTCATTGATCGCCGCCTGTCGCTCGCCGGCACGGATCTCGCCACTGTCCAGGGCCAACTCGATGCGGCTGCCGGCAACCTCGAGATCCCAGGTCTGGCGCTGGAAGTCGGTGACGAAGCGCGGTGCCAGCCGAACGAATGTCTCGGGTCCCAGATCCCGCATGGGGGGCAACTCGGCCAACCCCTTCAGGTCGAGTTCGTCGCCATCGATGGGCCACTCCCATTCACCGCGAATCGAGAGCCCACCACGGCCCTCGCCGCTGGTCTTCAACGTCTGCAGCCGGACACACGGCGTATGACGAATGCGCAAGGCTACCTTGGCCTGTTCGAGGGTCGCCTCGGGGGTGTCGAAATAGGTGTTGCGCAGCCGGGTAATGCGGGGCGCGCGGTCCGCCAGCAGCGGATGGCTGGCCAAACGTTGCGGGCCGCTATCGGCCAGGGCAAGCTTGAGTTCGATCTCCTGGCTCATGGTGCTGTGAATCCTAATTAACAGTTGGGTGAATTTTTCATGACGTTGGCGGCGTCAATCACTATACTATCGCCGCCATTTCCCTAAGCGCATACCGTCCTATGGTAACTACAAATCCGTTCTCGGCGATGTTCGGCCGTTCGCCATTCCAGCCACTGCTTGCCCATATCGTCAAGGCCAATGAATGTGCCGATGAGTTGCTGCCGTTCTACGAGGCCACGCTCGTCGGTGACTGGGAGGCGGCGGCTCGTCATCGCGAGACCATCACCCGTCTCGAACACGAAGCCGATGAGCTCAAGACCGATTTACGCCTCAATCTTCCCAACACCATGTTCCTGCCGGTATCGCGTTCTGACCTGCTCGACCTGATCAGTGTTCAGGACAAGATTGCCAACAAGGTCCGCGACATCACCGGCATCATGCTCGGCCGGCAAATGCAGATGCCGGACGAGCTGGCTCAACCGATGCGTGACTACCTGCGCACTGCCGTGGCCTCCGTCGCCCAGGCCCGCAAGGCGTTGGAAGAACTCAAGGATCTTCTCGAATCGGGCTTCGGACGCAATGTCAACGATGTGATGCAAAACCTGATTCGTGAGCTTCATACCCTCGAAAACCAGGCCGATACCCAGCAGGTGGCGATTCGTCGTCAGTTATTCGAGCTGGAAAGCCAACTGCCACCGGTGGATGTGATCTTCCTTTACAAGATCATCGACTGGGTCGGTGAGCTATCCGACCGCGCCGAGCGCGTCGGCAGTCGCCTGCAGATCCTGACCGCCCGCTAAGGACACACGCATTAGCCCGCTAGCCGGGCTTTTCTGATTTAGGATCCTCTCCCTATGTCGATCATTGCGCAACACGGCGAAATCTTCATCATTCTGGCTTGTGCCTTCGGCTTCTTCATGGCCTGGGGCGTGGGGGCCAACGACGTGGCCAACGCCATGGGTACCTCGGTAGGTTCCAAGGCCATTACCATCAAGCAGGCGATCCTCATCGCCGTGATCTTCGAATTCCTGGGCGCCTGGTTGGCGGGTGGTCAGGTCACCGAGACCATTCGCAAGGGCATCATCAACCCCGAGCTGCTCCAGGCCGATCCCCAACTGCTGGTCTATGGCATGCTGGCCTCCCTGCTGGCGGCGGCCACCTGGCTGCTGATCGCCTCCATGCGCGGCTGGCCGGTATCCACCACCCACTCCATCGTCGGTGCCATCGTCGGTTTCGCCATGGCGGGGCTGGGGCTGGAAGCCATCGGCTGGGGGAGGGTCGGTCAGATCGCCGCAAGCTGGGTGGTATCGCCGCTGATGTCCGGTACCATCGCCTTCCTGCTGTTCAAGACGATCCAGCATCTGATCTTCGAAAGCCGCAATCCGGTTTCATCGGCCAAGCGTTACGTGCCGATGTATGTGTTCCTGGTCGGCTTCATCGTCGCCATGGTGACCCTGAACAAGGGGCTCAAACACGTCGGGCTCGATCTTGGCTTCGGCGAGAGCGCGCTGCTTGCCATCCTGTTCGGTTTTCTGGTGATGGGGCTGGGAGGCTTCCTCGAGAGACGTATCAGTTCTGAAAAGCGCCAGGACGACGCTTTCGGTTTTGGCGGCGTCGAGCGTGTCTTCGGTGTCTTGATGCTGTTCACCGCCTGTGCCATGGCCTTCGCCCATGGTTCCAACGACGTCGCCAACGCGGTGGGGCCGCTGGCGGCGGTGATCAGCGTGGTCTATAGCGAGGGTGTGATCGACACCGCCTCACTGGTGCCCTGGTGGGTGCTGGTCCTGGGCGGTGGCGGTATCGTCGTCGGCCTGGTGACCTATGGTCACAAGGTCATCGCCACCGTCGGTACCGGCATCACCGAACTGACACCGAGCCGTGGTTTCGCCGCAACCCTGGCCGCCGCCACCACCGTGGTGCTGGCTTCCGGCACCGGGCTACCGATCTCCACTACCCATACCCTGGTCGGCGCGGTGCTCGGCGTGGGGCTGGCGCGTGGTATGACGGCGCTCAATCTGAACGTGATCGGTACCATCGTGATGTCGTGGCTGATTACCCTGCCGGCCGGCGCCGGCCTGGCAATCCTGTTCTTCTTCATGTTCAAGGGCATGTTTGGGTAACGAGCCACGAGCCACGAGCCACGAGCTACGAGCCACGAGCAGCTCGGTGAAGCCCGAAGCCCAAGAAGGCGGCACCACCCCCGGTGGTGCCGCCTTTTTATGGCCTCTGTTATAGTCGTTACCGATACTCGAGAGAACACCTACATCCACCTTCTGCTGCCGGAGCGCGGCCCTTGAAAACTCGCTTCCCCTTTGTCGACTGGTTCCGCAACTCGTCGCCCTATATCAATGCCCACCGTGGCCGCACCTTCGTGATCCTCATCGAAGGCGAGGCCATGGCCTGTGGCCATGGCGAACAGCTCATCCAGGACCTGGCGCTGCTGCACACCCTGGGGGTGCGCCTGGTGGTGGTATTCGGCATTCGTCCGCAGGTCGAGGAGACCTTGACCGCAGCGGGGATCGTGCCGCGTCGCCATGACGGGCGATGGGTCGCCGATGCGACCATCATGAGCCATGTCGAGCGCATCGCTGCCGAGCAGCGGCTGTGGCTGGAAGCGCGGTTGTCGTTAGGCCTGCCCAATACCCCGCTGCATGGCATCGAGCTCACGGCGGTGTCGGGCAATCTGGTCATGGCCAAGCCGCTGGGCGTGCGTGACGGCATCGACTTCGACCATAGCGGCGAGGTACGGCGGGTGAGGGCGAGCGCCATCGAACGGCTCCTCGAGCAGGGTTCGCTGGTCTTGCTGCCGCCATTGGGCTTCTCGAGCACCGGCGAAGTCTTCGACCTGGACGCCGCCGAGGTCGCGCAGCAGGCGGCGGTGGCGCTATCGGCCGATAAACTGATCCTGCTGGGCGAGGCCGCCGGCCTGCACGACGAGAGTGGCCAACTGCAACGTCAGTTGACGCCCTTCGATGCGGAGCCGCTGCGCCGGCAGGCGACGCCGGGCAGCGAACTGGCTCGTCACCTGACAGCTGCCTGTGCGGCGGCACGCCATGGGGTGGCGCGCACCCATCTGCTGTCCTGGCACGATCACGATGCCTTGCTCGGCGAGCTGTTCACCCGCGATGGGGTGGGCACCATGATCACCCAGCATCGCTATGAGCAACTGCGCCCGGCCGAGCTCAGCGATATCGCCGGGATGCTCGAATTGCTCGAGCCCCTGGAGCGCCGCGGCATGCTGGTGGCCCGCTCCCACGAGCGGCTCGAACACGAGATCGACGACTACCTGGTGATCGAGCGCGATGGCATGATCATCGGCTGCGCAGCCCTGCATGTGTTTGCCGATGCCACCCTGGGCGAGTTGGCATGTGTTGCGGTCCACGATGATTACCGTGGCGGCGCACGTGGAGAACTGTTGCTCGCGGAAATCGAGCGACGCGCCAAGCGACAGGGGCTGACCGGCCTGTTCGTGCTGACCACCCATACCACGCACTGGTTCTTCGAGCATGGCTTCCGTCAGGCCGAGATCGACGCACTGCCCCCGCTCAAGCGCGATGCCTACAACTACGCCCGTAAATCGAAGATCCTCATCAAGCCCCTGACCTGAGCCCGGTGCCTCGCACCGGGTGTGTCGCCACGGCACTACTCCCTCGCATTAAGTGTCTCCGAATGGCAACGCCATAACGCATTGTTTTTTAAGGTGTTATATGGATATCTCACAATGGTGTTAGCAATCGGCGACATTTTTGGCTGTCGCCGACCCTTTTTGAGGAAGGAAATCGTTGCTTCGCTCATTCTGGCATTTGGGTGGTGTTTTTAACTTGTTGTTTTTATTGAGAGGTTTCAGTTTCTGGCATGCCATTCGCTATAGGTAGGGCGAGCAACGGGAAGCGATTCATAACGGCTCGAATCACTTCCTTGATCGGCTTAGACAGGGCAGGAAATCACCACCCTGTGCTACCTGGCCAGTCGAGTCGATCCGCGTCTGCTCCACGCGATGTGTGACTTAGGTTGCGATGAGACGGGTACCGCCGACAGGCACGGAAGAGTACCAGAAGGGCAAGGATGCCCCGGCAAGGATGCCTCTCCCCCTCGGGGGATCGAATTCAGCAAGCGACGCGTTGAAGCGGCGCTTCACAGGACGAAGCCGGGTAGTTCGCTACTCGCATGTCGATGACAGCCCCTGGAAGGCGTTACGTCATGGACATGGCTTCGGGGCCTCGGCCCGTTGCGAATGCCGATAAGTGTCTGACCAGGCAGACAGTTCTAGGCATTCTCATACCCTTCAGTTCCCTGCGTACCTTGGGCCGGCCATGCCGGCCCTCTTTTTTTTCTGCCGATTTTGTGGCCGGGCAGGCGGGGAAAATATCGGGAACCAGAGACAATTCTGTTATTCTGAGTGGTAATTCGCATGACATTGCCCCTATCACTACTGCATAGAACACTGGTCATGACCACTCAGGTCTCGCGCCGTTGGCGCCCTAGATCCTTATTACAACTGGTGCTGTTGGCATTCATCGCCGTCATGCTGCCACTCGGCGTATTGATGTTTCAGGCCGGCCAGGCGTTGTCCGAATTGACGCGACTGGCCGATGTCAGTGCGCGCCAGGCAGTGGAGGAGACGCGCCGTGCACGCGCGCTGTCGTCCCTGGCCTTGGAGATGGAGCGCAGCGCCCGCCAATATGCCGTCGTCGAGCAGGAAGATTTGCTGAACATCTATTCGGAACGTGCCAACGAATTCGGTGAACTGTTGGCACAGCAGCGCCTATTGCTGCCCGATGACCCGGATGTGGAGGCGCTGGTCGACCTGCTCGAGGAGCTCAAGGCGCTACCCGAGTTGCCGCTGGAGGAATTCCAGGAGGCACTGCCGATCTTCGCCACCTTCGCTTCCCATACCGATGCCATGCGCGTGGCTACCAATCGCCAGATCGATGCCCGTATCGATCGCATTCGCGAGCAGGCCAGCGCCGTGCAGACGCGCCTATGGCTGCAGACCGCGGCGCTGGTCTCGGCCAGCCTGGTGATGATGCTGCTCTTCACCTGGTTGATCATCCGTCCCATTCGCCAGCTCGAGCATCGCATCCTGAGCCTGGGCAGTGCGACGAAGACATCATCGCAGCCGCTTATCCAAGGGCCGGCAGAGTTGGTCAGCCTGGGGGATCGGCTGGACTGGCTGTCGTCGCGCCTGGCCGAACTCGAGGCCCAGAAGCAGCAGTTCCTGCGCCATATGTCACATGAACTGAAAACGCCGCTGGCCAGCGTGCGTGAGGGCACGGCTTTGCTGGGAGACGAGGTGGCGGGTCCGCTGACGCCGCACCAGCGTGAGATTGTCGAATTGATCGATGCCAGCGGCCAGGAGCTGCAGACGCTGATCGAACAGCTTCTGGACTACAATCTGGTGCAGCACCAAAGGGGTATTCAGGTCGATCGTTTCGATGTCACCACCGTGATCAAGGAATTGCTGGCCAAGCATCAATTGACGTTGGAGCACAAGGGCATGCGCGTGAGCTGGTTCGATGGGCCGCTGGAATGGCAGGCGGACCGGGCCTCGACCGGGCGCATCCTGGACAACCTGCTGTCCAATGCCATCGCCTATGGTGAAGATGGTGGCTATCTGGAGATACGTGGCTATCGCTATGGCCCCTCGCTGGTGCTCGAGGTTGCCAACAGCGGTGAGCCGATCCAGGCAGAGGACCGCCCGCGGCTGTTCGATGCGTTCTATCAGGGGCGTGCCCAGCGCAAGGGTCCACTCAAAGGGTCGGGGATCGGCCTGTCGGTGGCGGCCGATTGTGCCCGGGCTCAGGAGGGGCGCTTGGAGTTGGTCGACGATGATTCGTTGCCGGTATGCTTTCGTTTGACCCTGCCTTGGCACCCGCCGCAGCTCAAGGCAGATAACATAACAACGACGCTCTCTCTGACGGCGAATGAAAGCGTCGACGCAAGGAACTAAGCTCTATGCATTATCGTATTCTGTCGGGCTTGCTGGCAGCGTCGCTGCTGACAGGTTGCCAGTGGTTACCCGAGCAGCCCGATGCGGCGTCGCAGGAGACTGCCGAGAAAACTACCTGCGATGAAGTCATTCCCACCCTGGTCGAGAGCGATTGCCTGGTCGAGGCCTGGATCGACTATGGCCTGGCCTCGCAGCGCGGTGACCGGGAATGGCGTGACAGGATGCTCGAGTCACTCGAGTCACTCAAGGGCAAGAGCGAGCGACTACACTTGGCCCGTGCGGTGGCGCTGTCGTGGGGTAGTGAACAGGAGTGGAGCCAGGCCGCCGAACTCTACCGCAACAACCTGCATGCCGCGCCCAGCGACCTGCAGCCCTTGTTCCGCTACTGGTTCAATGAGCTGGAAGGCCGGCGGGCGATGGGTGAGCGTCTTGCGAGTAGTGAGGCGCAGCGCTACCAACTGGCTACGAAAAACAAGGAGCTGGCCGCCAAGCTCGAGGCATTGACGGACATCGAGCAGAACATCAATTTGCGCCAGCAATCACCATGAGCAATGTTGGAGTTGGAACGTGAAGCAAGCCGCCCATATTTTGCTGGTGGATGATGATGCCAGCCTGTTGAAGTTGTTGGGTATGCGCCTGGAGAGCCGAGGCTTCCGCGTCACCACCGCTGAAAGCGGTCGCCAGGCATTGGAGCGTCTGGGCCAGGTACGCCCCGATCTGGTGCTCTCGGACTTGCGCATGGACGAAATGGACGGCCTGGCGCTGTTTCACGAGATCCAGCGTCGCGCGCCAGGCTTGCCGGTGATCATTCTTACCGCGCATGGCTCGATCCCCGATGCGGTGAGCGCGACCCGTCAGGGGGTGTTCAGCTTCCTGACCAAACCGGTCGATCGTGACGAACTGTTCGCCGCCATCGACGAGGCGCTGTCCCAGGCGCCCGGAACGGGAGGGGATGGCGACAACGATTGGCGGGCGGAGATCATCACCCGCAGCCCCCAGATGGAGCGCATTCTCGAGCAGGCACGCATGGTCGCCGCCTCGGACGTCAGCGTGCTGGTCACCGGGCCCTCGGGCTCGGGCAAGGAGCTGCTGGCCAAGGCCATCCACCGTGCCAGCTCGCGCTCGTCCCACCCATTCGTGGCCATCAACTGCGGCGCCTTGCCGGAACAACTGCTGGAGAGCGAGCTGTTCGGCCATGCCAAGGGCGCCTTCACCGGGGCGATCAGCCAGCATCAGGGGCTGTTCCAGGCCGCCGATGGCGGCACCCTGTTTCTCGACGAGATCGGCGACATGCCGTTGCCGCTGCAGGTCAAGCTGCTGCGTGTGATTCAGGAGCGTCAGGTGCGACCGTTGGGCTCGACCGTCTCGACGTCGATCGACGTGCGCATCATCTCGGCGACCCACCGCGACCTGGACCGCTCCATGAGCGAAGGCGACTTCCGCGAGGATCTCTATTACCGCCTCAACGTGGTCAACCTGAAGCTGCCGGCACTCAAGGAGCGGGCCGAAGACGTGCCGCTGCTGGCCAAGTATCTCGTCGGGCAGGCGGCCGAACGCCACAAGCCCTTCGTCAAGGGCTTCTCGCCGGAAGCGCTCAACCTGCTGGCGTCCTCGGCGTGGCCGGGCAATGTCCGCCAACTGGTCAACGTGGTCGAGCAGTGCGTGGCGCTGACCAGCTCGCCGATCATTCCCGAGGCGCTGGTCGCCCAGGCGCTGACCGCCGAGGAAAATGCCCTGCCGTCGTTCAACGAGGCCCGCGCCAGCTTCGAGCGCAGCTACCTGATCAAGGTGCTCAAGATCACCGAAGGCAACGTGACCCAGGCAGCGCGGATCGCCGGACGCAACCGTACCGACTTCTACAAACTGCTGGCCCGCCACGAACTCGAGCCCAGCGCCTTCAAGGCCGGCGGCGAGGTCCCGATGGGCAAGGCCTATCCGCTGTCGTCATCCTGAGTCGTCCGGCGCCTACAGGTCCTTGACCAGGCGCCGATCGACGATGCCGATCATCTCGCCCCCCGTGGACCCAACGAGGTCAGGCGTCTATGGCCGCCGGCATCGGCAAGGCTATGCCACCCTTGACCCTTTCCACATGGGAGTCTCTCTTGCTGTGCCTGTCATTGGATAATAACAGTGCGTCATTGTGCACATAAAATAGACACTAATGTACACTGCATGCTTTAGCCAGCGCTTTCCCTGCCGCGCTGCATTCCCTGGCCAGAGAGACCGTCTCAATGCAACCCGCCGACAATCGCGACACCAAATGGAAGGGCTCTCGCGACGCCTGGCTCGATGCGGCTTTCGAGCTGCTGCTCGAATCCGGCGTGGACAGCGTGAAGATCCTGCCGCTGGCCAAGCGACTCAATCTCTCGCGCACCAGCTTCTACTGGTTCTTCAAGGACCGCGAGGCGCTGCTGGACGCCTTGATCGAACGTTGGCGCGAGAAGAACACGCGGGGCCTGGTGCAGCAGACCGAGGCCTATGCCGAGAGCATCGTTGAAGCGATTCTCAACGTCTTCGACTGCTGGCTGAATCCCGAGCTGTTCGACTCCCAGTTGGAATTCGCGATGCGTAGTTGGGCGTTGCAGTCGGACGAGGTGTCCAGAGAGATCGATGCCGCCGACGAAACACGCATCGAGGCGTTGACGCGGATGTTCGTGAGTCATGGTTATGACACGCTGGCGGCCAACGTGCGGGCCCGCACCATCTACCTCACCCAGATCGGCTATATCTCGATGAAGACCCAGGAAGCGCTCGAGGTTCGCATGCGGCGCATTCCCGCCTATGTCGAGATCTTCACTGGGCAGACGCCGCCGCCACATGAGCTGCGACGCTTCCACGCCCGGCATGGCTATGAGCCGGAAGGTGGCGTCTAGGAGGGGAATATCGACAAGGAATTCTACGTTTGAACGCTCACGGTAATCGTGATGCTTGGCGTAGAGCAAGAATGGCGTCACGTGAGAAACCCAGCAGTTCCAGGTAGTGATCCTGCTCGATGACGTCACGCACGATTTCATCGTCGACCTCTAGGTAATCGTGCACCAGCACGTTTCGAAGCCCGATGATCTTGCGCCAGGGCGTATTCGCATCGATGACCCCCTTATCCATCAAGCGCTGGAAAGCAGCCATGGCTTCGCTGCTGGTATGGCCCGTTTCCTGTCTTGCCCAATGCTTGGCAATCCCAATGCAGCTTTCGATAAGAACCTGAAGCGTTCTCTCCGCAGCATGCTGCTCCAGGCGTGACCATGGACGCTGCTGTAAAATGTCGCGCAGAAGCTTGATGTCCGCTTGGCATTCATCCAGATGATTGTCGAGGGCGTCGAGGTAAGCCGTGCCGGGATGTGTTTCAGGCATGTCGTTTCCGTTGATGCAGGTAGTCCAGTTCCCATCGGGACATGATACGGGTTTCCTGCTGCATGCGCAGTTGCGGATGCAGATCCAGCAGCCGGCGGCCTTCACTAAGCACTGTCCAGGCCAGTGGAATCGGCGCAATGGCCAAATCGACAACGCTCAGCCGACCTTCAGGCAACCCCAACGCTTGCTGCCAATCCAGGGCTAGCAATTCGGGGCGAAGCCTTCGATCAAGTGCAGGTTCCAGCCAGTCGGTAAAAACGACAGCCAAATCGTAGTCGCTTCCGGCATGGTGGCTCTCCCTGGCGCGTGAGCCATACAACCACAACGCGGCTAGGTCGTTGCGCTGCCTGGCCAAGTTGACGAGACGTTGTAGAGTGGGATCTTCTGGCATCAGTGCGCCCTTTATACTGAAGTACTTGCCATTATGGTGCTGCACGCGCGCGAGAGGAAAGGAAGACGCCATCGAAATACGCTCGGTAATTCTGGTGATCATCTGCTCAGCGGGAAAAGCGCCGCTTCACTTCCACTCTGAGACGTCCTTCACCGAGACGAGCGGTTAGCCCTTGACCGGGCTGGGTATCCTGGGCGCGGCGAATGACGTGTCCCTTGTCATCCTCAAGGATGGAATAGCCACGGCTCAGTACCGCCAACGGGCTCACCGCCTGCAGTTCCCGTACGACGGAGGAAAGTCGCGCTCGGTAGTTCTCCAACTGACGCGGCATGGCAGTGTGCAGCCGCGTCTGGGCCAAGGTCAGGCGCTGCTGGGCCTGGCGCAGTTGTTGGGTGGGATCGAAGGCTAGCAGGCGCGCCCGGGCATGCTGCTGGCGCTGGCGATTCAATGCCAGGCTGGCGTACATGGCGCGCTGTAACCGTCCTTCCAACTGATTCAGATGCTGGCGTTGCTGGACCAGCCGCTCCCCGGGATGGCGCAGCCGGGCACGCAGGTGATCGAGACGCTGGGCCTCGACATCGAGGCGACCGCGTTGGGCACGCAGCAGGCGCGCCCCAAGCTGGCTGAGACGGTGCGCCAGGTCGCGTTGGTCGGGCACCAATTGCTCGGCCGCCGCCGATGGCGTGGGCGCGCGTACGTCGGCGGCGAAATCGGCCAGTGTCACGTCGACCTCGTGGCCCACCGCCGACATCACCGGTAAGCGCGAATGGAAGATCGCCCGTGCCAGATGTTCGTCGTTGAACGCCCACAGGTCTTCCAGGCTGCCGCCGCCACGCGTGATCAGCAGCGCGTCGTGGCTAGGGTCGAAGCGCCCATCTGCTTGAGAGAGCCGATTGATCAGTGCCAAGGCGCGAATCATTGCCGGCGCCGCCTCGCGGCCCTGCACCGGCACCGGCACCACGCTGACCCGCGCCAGTGGCCAGCGCGCCGCCAACACCGCCAGCACATCGCGAATCGCCGCGCCAGTGGGCGAGGTCATCACCAGCAGTTGGCGCGGCGGGCAGGGCAGGGGGCGCGCATTGGCGAATACCCCCTCGGCGGCGAGGCGTTGTTTGAGCTGCTCGAAGGCGACCAACAGATCGCCCTGGCCCGCCGGCTGTACCGCATCGACGATCAACTGGTAGTCGCCGCGTGGCTCGAAGATCGACAGCTTGCCGAGCAGCCGCACCCGGTCGCCATCCTTGAGTGGCGTGGCCACGAAACGTGCACGATTGCGGAATAGCGCGCAGCGCAACTGGGCACGATCATCCTTCAAGGTGAAATAGACATGCCCCGAGGCCGGCCGCGACACCCCCGACAGCTCCCCTTCCACCCAGCACTGGCCGAAGTCGCGTTCCAGCAACAGGCGCGCACGGCGGTTGAGTTCGCTGACGGAAAGGGCGGGGTCGGTGGGCTGGGGCATGAGCCAGGCATCCTTGGTGGCGGAGCCGCCTAGCCTAACATCTTGTGGTCATCCAGGGAGCGGGGTAATGGCCAGCGCTGACAGGATGCTCCTCTTACCGTGATCCACTGGCCGCCTGGTGAGCCGCATCAAGACCACGATGAATCGCCTGGCCAATACCCTCATCGATCATCGTGCGCAGCCCCTGGGCCGTGGTGCCGTCATAGGCAATCAGTCGCTCCACCATGTCGCTAGGGTCGCCACCTAGCCTTTCCAGCAACAGGCTGCCGCCCACCAGGGTCTGCATGACGGCCTCGCGGGCGATATCGTCGGCGATGCCCATCTGCCTGGCGTGCTCCCGCATCGATTGGGCCAGCAAGGCGGGGTAGGCCGGCCCGGCACCACTCAGGGCCGTCAGGTAGTCGAGGTCGCGCTCTGCGGGCAGCTCGCGTGCCTTACCGCAGCTCGCCAGCAACGCCTGAACGAGCTGTCTATCGGCGTCGCTAACCTGTTGTGAGGCGTACCACGGGAAATAGGCCCGGCGGATTTCCGCCGCGGCGTTCGGCATGGCACGCACCACCCGGCGGCTTCCCACCTGGCGGGAGATCGCCTGCAAGGAAGCCATCGCCAACAGGGAAATGACCAATTTGTCGTGTGCCTCGATATCGACGCTGGCGAGATCCTGCGGGCGCACGGACAGCACGATGACATCCGCCAGGGCGACCAGCTCACGGTTGTCCTTGACGCAACGGACGTCGGGCCAGTCGCGGTAAGCGTCGCCGCTCCCGGAACGCGATGAGACCACCAATTGGCCGGCGGACACGACGCCCTGTTCCAGCAGGGAAAGCCCGAGTGCTCGCCCCATCCACCCATGACCGCCAATGATACCGATCACTGCGTTTTGCGACATTTGTCCAGCCTCCTCTTGCCATAAGCCGACATCCCTCACTGCTTCATGACGGCCTGGCACATCGGGGTTTTGTTTTTCATGTACACTTATGTACATCTAGTTGACGAGTGTGTACATCCGCCGCTAACGTTGTCAAGACCACAACAAGATCGAGGAGGCCTGGCCATGGCCAACGACCCGCTGCTGCAGCCCTTTCAGCTCAAGCATCTGTCCTTGAAGAACCGGCTCATGATGACGTCCCACGAGCCCGCGTACCCTGAGGACGGGATGCCCAAGGCGCTCTATCGTGCCTATCACGTCGAGCGGGCCAAGGCCGGCCTTGGCCTGACCATGACCGCCGGGTCCGCCGCGGTGGCCAAGGACAGCCCGCCGGTGTTCAACAACATCCTGGCCTACAAGGACGAGGTGGTGCCCTGGATGCGCGAGCTGACCGACGCCTGCCACGAGCACGGCACCGCCGTGATGATCCAGTTGACCCACTTGGGGCGGCGCACCCGTTGGGACAAGGGCGACTGGTTGCCGGCGGTGTCGCCCTCTCACCGCCGCGAAGCGTCCCACCGCGCCTTTCCCAAGCAGGTCGAGGACTGGGATATCGAGCGCTTGATCAAGGACTACGCCGATGCCGCCGAGCGCATGCATGCCGCCGGCCTCGATGGCATCGAGCTGCAGGCCTACGGCCACCTGATGGACCAGTTCTGGTCGCCGCTGACCAATACCCTCGAGGGGCCCTATGGTGGGGATCTCGACAACCGGCTGCGTTTCACCTTTGAGGTGCTGCGCGCCATTCGTCAGCGGGTCGGCGAGGCGTTCATCGTCGGCGTGCGCTACACCGGCGACGAGATGTTGCCGGGCGGGCTGACGGCCGGCGACGGGATGGCGATCTCACGGCGCCTGAAAGACAGCGGTCTGGTCGATTTCCTCAACGTGGTCCGTGGGCATATCGACACCGACCCGGGGCTCACCGACGTGATCCCCATTCAGGGCATGCCCAGCGCCCCGCACCTGGATTTCGCCGGCGAGATCCGCCGCGAGGTCGACTTCCCCACCTTCCATGGCGCCAAGATCCAGGATGTCGCCACGGCCCGCTATGCCATCGCCTCGGGCAAGGTCGACATGATCGGCATGACCCGTGCCCACATGGCCGACCCGCACATCGTGCGCAAGATCATGGAGGGGCGCGAGGAGGAGATCCGGCCCTGTGTCGGCGCCAACTACTGCCTCGATCGCATCTACCAGGGGGGTGCCGCCTACTGCATCCACAACGCCGCCACCGGGCGCGAAACCACCATGCCCCACACCATCCCCAAGGCAGCGCAAACGCGTCGCGTGGTGATCATCGGCGCCGGTCCCGCGGGGTTGGAGGCCGCCCGCGTCGCCGGCGAGCGGGGCCATGCGGTGGTGGTGCTGGAAGCCGCCAGCGATGCCGGCGGGCAAGTGCGCCTCACGGCACAGAGCGAGCGCCGCCGCGAGATGATGGGCATCATCGATTGGCGCCTGGCGCGCTGCGAGGCACTCGGTGTCGAGATCCGCTACAACGTCTGGGCCGAGGTCGAGGACGTGCTTGCCGAGACCCCGGATGTGGTGATCGTGGCCACCGGCGGCTATCCCGCGGAAGACCAGCCTCCGGTGGGGCACGACCTGGTGGTCAACACCTGGGACATCCTGTCCGGACACGTGGCGCCAGGCAAACGGGTGCTGTTGTTCGATGATGCCGGCGATCATGCCGCCATGCAGGCGGCGGAGATCATCGCCGCCACGGGAGCCCAGCTCGAGATCATGACACCGGACCGCACCTTCTCGGCGGAAATCATGGCCATGAACCTGGTGCCCTACATGCGTTCCCTGCAGCGGCCCAACGTCACCTTCACGCCCACCTACCGGCTGAAGTCCGTGCAGCGGGACGGCAGCGAGCTGCTGGCCAAGATCACCAGCGACTATGCATCTCAAGATCAGCTGGACCTGGACCAAGAGCGGCGCATCGATCAGGTGGTGGTCAACTACGGCATCACGCCGATGGCCGATATCTATTTCGAGCTGAAGCCGCATTCCCGCAATGGTGGCGAGGTGAACTACGATGACCTGATCGTGGGCACCCCCCAGGCCGTCATCCGCCATGTGGACGGTGGGTTCCAGCTATTCCGGATCGGCGATGCCGTCGCGTCCCGGAACACCCATGCCGCCATTTACGATGCTTTGCGGCTGGTCAAGGACCTGTAACGACGAAAGCAGACTGGAACAGACCGCTGGAGACGACTCCCATGGAAACTCGCCCCTATGCGTTGCAGAACTATCTCGATAGCGTTCATAAGGCAATGACGGCGGACCGTTCGATCCCAGCGGCATCCCGGGCCATCGAGAGAATCTTCACCGCCTTGGAAAGCCCCTCCACGCGCAAAACCGGCGAGGGGGCGAGACTTCCCGTTTCGGGCCATCTTGGCGACGCCCTGGCAGCGGTGCGTGCGGCGTCGCCCTCCCTTGCCGGGGTCGCCAAGGCCTTCGAGGCTCTCGAACCATCACTCACTTGGCGCCGCCGCAGCACGGCCGGACTGTCTGCAAGTGACAACTTCGCGGATGGCCATGCGAATGTGATGATTGCCGGGCCGGGCGGCCTCGAGGATCGCAATGATGTATGGGTAGGGGCCACGTTGATGGCGCCGCATGTCCGATATCCGGATCATAGGCACGGTCCCGAGGAAGTGTATCTCGTCCTGTCATCCGGATATTTTCGTCAGGGGGAGGGATCCTGGTTCGAGCCTGGAATGGGCGGAATCCTGTATAACGAACCTGGAATCACGCATGCCATGAGGTCTCGCGAAGCGCCTCTGTTTGCCATCTGGTGCTTGTGGGTCGATCGGATTATCGAATAGTACCGTGAGCGCCAGCGACGGTTGAAGATAGGGAACTGCATTCATCGCGATCACGATCGCTCCTACGAAACCCTGCGTTCCCACGAGCGCTGGGTTAGTGATTTCTGTGATAGTGGCGCTCGACCCGGGCCCGGTTGCCGCAGACTTCCGTACGACACCAGCGACGGCGCTGTGCCTTGGATTGGTCGAGAAATAGCCAACTGCAACGGCCGCATTCCTTGAGCCGATGCAGCCGACCGCTGTAGAGCAGCGCCAGGGCGGCCAGGGCCATGCGGTCGCGGAATCGATGACTGGTGACTTGCAGCGGCGTTGGCTCGTCGATCGCGAGCTTGCTGAAGGCAACGGCTTCGGCGAGGCTGTCGCGCACCATCTCCCAGGCATCGGTGGTGGCATGGCCCTGTGCGATCGTGGAGAACAGGGTATGCAAGCGCTCACGCAGAGCGATTGCCTCGTCGAAATCCCGCTCGGAAACCTGCGGTGTACTTCCTGCATCAGTCAGGTTGCTGGCGCGAATCCAATCGCCTAGCGCCTGGCGATCCTCCAGACGATCTATTACCCGGGACTTGCCCGTGTCTCCCACGGTATTGAGGAAATCCAGACAGGGGTCTCCAGCGATGAAGTCATGCTCGGTCCAGCGATGTCGGGTCATGCAGCTCTCACTCTCGTTAAACTAATTCCATAAATACACTTTACAGATTAGCTTGATTGGTCTTGACTGTCTAACTCCATTGGCAGGTTATAGGAGTTAGAGAAATGAGCGATTCTCAGGCCGGGTTCCGTTTCGAAGGGCGCTTCGTGCATACCGAGGTCATCGGGGAGGGACCTCCGCTGGTAGCGATTCACGGCACCCCCTTCTCGTCGCAGGTGTGGCGCCGGGTGGTGCCGCACTTTCGCGAACAACGTCGTATCTATCTATTCGACCTGCTTGGCTACGGACGCTCGGAGAAAACACCGGGACAGGACGTGTCCCTGGGCGTGCAGAACCGCTTGCTGGCCGCCTTGTTTGAACACTGGCGACTGCAGGCGCCCGATGTTCTGGCACATGACTTCGGGGGAGCCACAGCGCTGCGTGGCCACCTCTTGAATGGCCTGGAATACCGCAGCCTGACGCTGGTCGATCCTGTGGCGTTATCGCCCTGGGGGTCTCCCTTCGTCCAGCATGTCAGGCAGCATGAAGCGGCCTTTCGAGGACTGCCACCCTATATCCATGACGCGCTCCTGCGCGCCTACCTGCAGGGCGCGGCCTGGCACGAGTTGCCGGAAGATGCGCTACGAATCCATTGCCAGCCATGGCTAGGGGAAGAGGGGCAGGCCGGATTCTACCGACAGATCGCGCAGATGGACCAGCACTACACCGACGAGATCAGGCCCTTGTTGGATCGTATCCGCTGCCCGGTGCATATTCTCTGGGGCGAGCAGGATACCTGGATACCCATCACCAGAGGGTGCGAGTTGCACGCGCTGATTCCCGGCTCGTCCTTTACGCCGATCGCCGAGGCCGGCCATCTGGTGCAGGAGGATGCTCCGGAAGCCCTCGTCGCGGTGCTAGGACGTGTACTGGGAGCACACTAATCCGATCTTGCCCCTGACACAGCTCGCGCTGCGCCTGGTCGCCCATATCGAGCAGCGGCTCGGTCAGTGCGTCTAAGCATAGTAGGGATCGGATATGGCTCAAGGCTAATGTAGGAGTGCCCGTGGGCGCGATGGCGGGGCCACCCAAGCCGGCCTGCGGCCGGATCGCCGCCACGGCGGCTCCTAGTGCGCCCGCGAAGGCGTGCATTCCGTGTGGTGAAAGTCCACACCGGGGTAAGCCAT
>NZ_JBHRUG010000044.1:0-57946 GCF_042646605.1 Litchfieldella rifensis
AGCCAATCACGATGTTGAAACCATCGACTGGAGAGCCGTGTGCGGGAGAACCGCATGCACGGTTCGGAGGGCGGGGAGGCTATGCCTTCCCGACCCCTATCATTTGCTGCGGTGGTGTATTCACCTTCGTGCAGGATGGCCAGGGCGGGTTG
Source organism: Litchfieldella rifensis (assembly GCF_042646605.1). Lineage (NCBI taxonomy): Bacteria > Pseudomonadati > Pseudomonadota > Gammaproteobacteria > Oceanospirillales > Halomonadaceae > Litchfieldella > Litchfieldella rifensis. The sequence goes on from NZ_JBHRUG010000044.1 coordinate 153, forward strand.
TCCATTTGCTGCGGCGTTGGAGTTTACCCCTGCGCAGAGGGTGGTCAGAGTGGGTTTCGTAGGAGCGACGTCAGCCCGGGCCTAGTAGCACCGTATTCGCATACAAGCAGTGTGCTAATGTAGGAGTGGCTTTAGTCCGGGCGGCGTTCCGACGATCCGGCCGTCAGGCCGGCTTAGTGGCCAGCGCCCCACGACAAGACGATCAGCGAATCCTGCCGGCGGCGGTGGTTATTAGGCATAGCCCGGATGGCGTTACCCCATCGCGACTGAAGTCGCTCCTACATTTGCTGCGGTGGTGTATTCATCCCCATGCAGAGGGTGGCCAGGGTGGGTTATGCATTTGCCGCGGTGGTGTATTCACCCCCGTGCAGAGGGTGGCCAGGGCGGGTTGTCCATTTGCTGCGGCGTTGGAGTTTACCCCTGCGCAGAGGGTGGTCAGAGTGGGTTTCGTAGGAGCGACGTCAGCCCGGGCCTAGTAGCACCGTATTCGCATACAAGCAGTGTGCTAATGTAGGAGTGGCTTTAGCCGCGATCCGGCCGTCAGGCCGGCTTAGTGGCCAGTGCCTCACGACAAGACGATCCGCGAATCCTGCCGGCGGCGGTGGTTATTAGGCATAGCCCGGATGGCGTTACCCCATCGCGACTGAAGTCGCTCCTACATTTGCTGCGGTGGTGTATTCATCCCCATGCAGAGGGTGGCCAGGGTGGGTTATGCATTTGCTGCGGTGGTGTATTCACCCCCGCGCAGAGGGTGGCCAGGGTGGGTTGTGCATTTCCTGTGTAATTGTGTGTAATTGGCTACCCTGATAGAACCCTAAAACAGCAGCCATAGCATAAGCGGCGCTTCAACGATCCGGCAGCCTGGTATGGCACCACAGCCACGTAGGAGCGCACGGTCCGGCGTCCCGGCTTGCTGCGCGATGGAACGGAACCTCTCTCTTCATGAAAACACTCGTCACTGGCAACGCCGGCTTTATCGGCTTCCACACCGCCAAGAGGCTGCTGGAGCGCGGCGACAGCGTGGTCGGTTTCGATGACGTCGACGATTACTACGACGTCACCCTAAAGGAAGCTCGCCTCGAGATCCTCGAGGAAACGGCCGAACGCAGTGGCAGCGAATACCATTTCATCCGCGCCGATCTCGCCGACCGCCAGGCAGTGGAAGACTGTTTCGCGCAGCACCACCGTTTCGACAGGGTGATCCACCTGGCTGCCCAGGCAGGGGTACGCTATTCGCTGAAGAACCCGCACTCCTATGTGCAGAGCAATATCGTCGGCTTCACCAACATCCTCGAAGCCTGCCGGCACAACTGGATACCGCATCTGACCTATGCCAGCACCAGCAGCGTCTACGGTGCCAACACCAACATGCCGTTCAGCGAGCATGTCGGCGTCGATCACCCCCTGCAGTTCTACGCGGCCACCAAGCGGGCCAACGAGTTGATGGCACACAGCTATAGCCACCTGTACAAGCTGCCGACCACCGGCCTGCGCTTCTTCACCGTCTATGGACCGTGGGGCCGGCCGGACATGGCGCTGTTCATGTTCACCAAGAAGATACTGGCGGGTGAGCCGATCCCGGTGTTCAACCACGGCCACCACACCCGCGACTTCACCTATATCGACGACATCGTGGAAGGGGTGATTCGCGCCAGCGACGACATCGCCCGGCCCAACCCGGCATGGAACAGCGACACCCCCGACCCGGCAACCAGCAACGCGCCGTATCGCCTCTTCAATATCGGCAATAACAACCCGGTGAAACTCAGCGCCTATATCGAAGCGATCGAGGAAGCCCTGGGCAAGAAGGCCATCAAGGACCTGCTACCGCTGCAACCCGGCGATGTCCCGGATACCTACGCCGATAGCACCGAGCTGGAAAGGGCCGTGGGTTACAAGCCCGCCACGCCGGTGACGGAAGGGGTGGCAAGGTTCGTCGAGTGGTATCAGGAATTTTATAGCCGTGGGTAATAGACAGGCGGGCCAGCGTTAAATGGAGTTGACGGCGTTAATTACCCTGGGCGTTGTTGCGACTGTCCTGTTCACGCTGGCGCTGACGCGTATTGCTCCGGATGTGACGCTGATGGCGGCGCTGGCCTTTCTGGTCATTTCCGGCATTCTCACCCCCGGCGAAGCCCTGGTGGGATTCTCCAATCCCGGCGTGATGACCATCGCCGTGCTCTACGTGGTGGCGGCAGGGCTGAAGGAGACCGGCGCGATTCAATGGGTTGCCCATAGCTTGCTGGGCCAGCCCAAGCGCCTTCAACAGGCCCAGCTCCGGGTGCTGCTGCCGGCCTCCGGGCTCAGCGCCTTCATGAACAATACCACCGTGGTGGCGATGTTCATCCCGGCGGTGCAGGAGTGGGCGCAGCGACTTAGGCTGCCGCCCTCCAAGCTGCTGTTGCCGCTCAGCTATGCGGCCATCATCGGCGGCACCTGCACCCTGATCGGCACCAGCACCAACCTGGTGGTGGATGGCCTGCTGCAGAGCGAGAAAGGCGTATCTCTCGGCATGTTCGACCTGGCCTGGGTCGGGGTGCCGTTATTGTTCGTGGGAGGCATCTTCCTGTACTGCTTTGCCGACCGCTTGCTGCCTGATCGCCTGGGGGTGCTCGAACAGCTCGAGAGCGCTCGCGAATACAGCGTGGAAGTGAGTGTGGAGCCCAAGGGGCCGCTGCCGGGCAAGACGATTCAGGAAGCGGGGCTGCGTAGCCTCAGTCACGGCTACCTGGCGGATATCGAGCGCGACGGGCGCTTGATGACCGCGGTGCCGCCAGACACCCAGCTTCAGGCCGGCGATATCCTGGTGTTTATCGGCGCGCCGGAATGCGCGCGGGAGCTGCGTCGCATCCACGGCTTGAAGCCCGCCACCGGCGACGTGCACAAGTTGGACATCGCGCATCATCACCGTTGCCTGGTGGAGGCGGTGATCGGGCCGGATTTCGCGGGGCTGCGACAAACCGTCAAGGAATCGCGCTTTCGCAGCCGCTATCAGGCGGTGATTCTCTCCATTTCGCGCGGCGGGCGCCGCTTGCCGGGCAAGGTCGGTAGCATCAGGTTTCAGGTGGGCGATACGCTACTACTGGAAACCGGCCAGGAATTCGTCGAGCAGTATCGCTACCGCAAGGACTTCTTGCTGGTCAGCGCGCTCAACGACTCCACACCGCCCAATTTCCGCAAGGCGCCCTGGGCATTGGCGATCCTGGGGGCCATGGTCGCCTCCAGTGCGCTGGGGCTGTTGACCATTCTGGAAGCGGCGTTCCTCGCCGGTGGCGCCATGCTGATGACCCAGTGCCTGCCGGCCAGCAAGGCCCGGCGCTATGTCGACCTGTCCGTCCTGATCGTCATCGCCGCCTCGTTCTCGTTGGGGGCGGCGATGAACAAGACCGGCGCCGCCGGCCAGATCGCCCAATGGCTGATGTTCGCCGATGACCTATCGCCCTGGCTGGCCTTGGCACTGGTCTATGCGATGACGGTGGCCTTCACCGAACTGATCACCAACAATGCCGCGGCGGTGCTGATGTTCCCCATCGCCATGGCCGTGGCCGAGCAACTGGGCGTCAATTTCATGCCCTTCGCGCTCACCATCATGTTCGCCGCTTCCGCCAGTTTCATGACCCCCCTGGGCTACCAGACCAACCTGATGGTGCTGGGACCGGGGGGCTATCGCTTTAGCGACTATATGCGCCTCGGCGCGCCGCTGAGCGTTTTGGTGGCGATAACGGCGGTGGGGCTGATTCCCCTGGTTTGGCGATTTTGACTCGTGGTAAGCGAGAAGAGCTTTTAGCTATAAGCTGTGAGCTGTAAGTAACCCAAAAAACAGCCGTTGATGGGATTTTTCTTACAGCTTACGGCTTACAGCTTAGCGCTGTGTTTTCAAGGAGTTCCCGTGACGAATTTTGTAACTGCCGACATGCAGGTGCGCTTGATCGAGGGCGTGCACGAAGCCGGTAAGCAGGTGCTGAAGGTCTATCAGGAAGATTTCGAGGTCGAGACCAAGGCCGACGAGAGCCCGCTGACCGCAGCGGATATGGCTTCTCACCATGCGTTGGTGGCATTGCTGGAAGAGGTCAGCCCGGGGGTCCCGGTACTATCCGAGGAGTCGGACGAAGTCTCTTTCGCCACTCGCCAGCAGTGGCGGCGTTACTGGTTGATCGACCCGCTCGATGGCACCAAGGAGTTCGTCAGCAAGAACGGTGAATTCACCCTGAACGTGGCGCTGGTCGAAGAGGGCGTACCGGTATTCGGGATCGTGCATGCCCCGGTTCTCGATGCCACCTGGTGGGGGCAGCAAGGGCTGGGCGCGTACAAGATCGACGCCAAGAGAAAAAGAGCCATTCAGGTCCGCCAATTGCCGGACCCGGAGCTCGCCCCGTGGAAGGTCGTCGGCAGCCGCCGTCATGGTGCCGAAGCCTTCGAGACATTCTGTGCAGAACTTCCCCATCACGAGCGGGTCTCCATGGGTAGTTCATTGAAACTGTGCCTGGTCGCCGAAGGCCAAGCGGATCTGTATCCGCGGCTGGCGCCGACCAGCGAATGGGATACCGCCGCCGCCCAGGCCGTCGTCACCGCTGCCGGTGGCGAAGTGCTCGATGCCCACACGCTCGAGCCGCTGCGCTGCAACCAGCAGGACAGCGTACTCAACCCCTGGTTTCTCGTCTGTGGGCAGCGGGATGAACGTTGGGAAAAGGCCCTCCGGGCCAGCGTTAAGCGTTAAGCCATAAGCTGTAAGTAACCCCAACACCACCACGGGTGGTTTTTCTTACAGCTTCAAGCTTACAGCTTACAGCTTGCTTCTATTGCCCCTTATCGTGAATTCCTGGAAAACCCTATGACCGAACTCACTCCCGAACGCGCCACCCACCTCAAGCAGCTCGAAGCGGAGTCGATCCATATCATCCGTGAAGTGGCCGCCGAGTTCCGCCACCCGGTGATGCTGTACTCCATCGGCAAGGATTCCTCGGTGATGCTGCACCTGGCGCGCAAGGCCTTCTACCCCGGCACGCCGCCGTTCCCGCTGATGCACGTCAACACCACCTGGAAGTTCCGCGAGATGATCGAATTCCGCGATCGCATGGCGGCGGAGACGGGCATGGACCTGATCGAGAAGATCAACCAGGACGGTGTGGCGGCTGGCATCAACCCCTTCGACCACGGCAGCGCCAAGTACACCGACATCATGAAGACCCAGGCGCTCAAGCAGGCGCTCTCCGAGCACGGCTTCGATGCCGCCTTCGGTGGCGCGCGCCGCGACGAGGAAGCCTCCCGGGCCAAGGAGCGGGTCTACTCGTTCCGCGACAAGTACCACCGCTGGGACCCCAAGAACCAGCGCCCGGAGCTGTGGAACGTCTACAACGCCAAGGTCAACAAGGGCGAGTCGATCCGCGTGTTCCCGCTGTCCAACTGGACCGAGCTCGACATCTGGCAGTACATCTACCTCGAGCAGATCCCCATCGTGCCGCTGTACTACGCGGCACCGCGCCCGGTGGTCGAGCGCGACGGCATCCTGATCATGGTCGACGACGAACGCCTGCCGCTCGAACCCGGCGAAGTGCCCGAGGAGAAGTGGGTACGCTTCCGCACCCTGGGCTGCTACCCGCTGACCGGGGCCGTGGAATCCAAGGCCACCACCTTGCCCGAGATCATCCAGGAGATGCTGCTGACCAAGACCAGTGAACGCAGCGGCCGCGCCATCGACCACGACCAGGCGGGGTCGATGGAAAAGAAGAAGAGGGAGGGGTACTTCTAACTTGCCGGAGGCGAGTTAGAGAGCCGTAAGCTGTAAGCCTTAAGCCTTAAGAAACCCCAAAAGCAAACACCAGGGCATGGGAGGGAACCCATGAATTTTGAGAGGTTGTTGGTATGGAAGCGATCCGCCAGGTTATCGGCAGATCTCTATCAAACACTGCGGGAATTACGGGATTTTGGTTTTCGGGATCAAATTACGCGCTCCGGTTTGTCGGTGCCCAGCAATATCGCTGAAGGAATGAGCCGAGCCACCAGAAAGGATAAACGGCATTTTCTGGTGGTGGCCCGAGGTTCATGCGCCGAATTGCGCACACAGATCTATATCGGCATGGAAATCGGCTACGTAGCACAGGACAAAGGGCGAGAGTGGTTGCAGGAAACCCGTGAGGTGTCTTCCATGCTCGCTGGCCTGATCACCACCTTGGACAACGAATAACCCAGCGCTGTAGGCGTTTGCTGTTGGGGTTTCTAACAGCTTACAGCTTACGGCTTACAGCTCAGGACTTTACTATGTCACATCAATCAGCCCTCATCTCGGACAACATCGAAGCCTACCTCAAGGAGCACGAGCAAAAAGACCTCCTGCGCTTCATCACCTGTGGCAGTGTCGACGACGGCAAGTCGACCCTGATCGGGCGGTTGCTGCACGACTCCAAGATGATCTACGAGGACCAGCTCGCGGCGATCACGAAGGCCTCGAAGACCAGCGGCACCACCGGCGACGCCGTCGACCTGGCGCTGCTGGTCGATGGCCTGCAGTCGGAGCGCGAGCAGGGCATCACCATCGACGTCGCCTACCGCTTCTTCTCCACCGACCGGCGCAAGTTCATCATCGCCGACACCCCGGGGCACGAGCAGTACACCCGCAACATGGCCACCGGGGCCTCGACGGCGAGCCTGGCGGTGATCCTGATCGACGCCCGTTACGGGGTGCAGACGCAAACGCGGCGGCATAGCTTCATCGCCGACCTGCTGGGCATCCAGCACCTGGTGATCGCGGTCAACAAGATGGACCTGGTCGACTTCTCGCAGGCGCGTTTCGACGAGATCGTCGCCGACTACCAGGAATTCGCCGAGAAGCTCAATGCCCGCGACCTGCGCTTCGTGCCGCTGTCGGCGCTGGAAGGCGACAACGTGGTCAACCAAAGCGAACGGACGCCGTGGTACGAAGGCCCCGCACTGCTCGAACTGCTGGAAACGGTGGAGGTCGCCCACGACAGCAACCTCCGCGATTTGCGCCTACCGGTGCAGTACGTCAACCGCCCCAACCTGGATTTTCGCGGCTACTGCGGCACGCTGGCGGCAGGCATCCTGCGCCCCGGCCTGGCGGTCAAGGCGCTGCCATCCGGCAAGACCTCGACCGTCGAGCGCATCGTCACCTACGACGGTGACTTGGAGATCGCCTATCCCGGCCAGGCGATCACCGTGACGCTTACCGACGAGATCGACATCTCGCGCGGCGACTGGCTGGTGGCGGCGGACGCCGAAGTGCCGCTGTCCAACGTCTTCGAAGCCGATATCGTGTGGATGCACGACACGGCTCTGGAAACCGGCAAGCTCTATGATTTCAAGCTGGCGACACGCGATGCGGCGGGGCAGGTTGCCGAAATCGACTACCAGGTCGACGTCAACACCCTGGAACATCGCAATGCCGATCACCTGGATCTCAATGCCATCGGTCGCTGCCGGGTCGAACTGACCACCCCGGTGCCGGTGGACGACTACCGCGTGAGCCCTGGCACCGGCAGCTTTATCGTCATCGACCGCCTGACCAACGTCACGGTGGGCGCCGGCATGATCCACCGCATGCTGGAAACCGAACTGCCCTACGAATTCCGCGCGCACGACAGCAAGGCCAACGTGGTGTGGAACCGCACCAGCGTCACGCCGGCCATGCGTGCGCAGATCAAGGGGCACGCCGGCAAGTGCATCTGGTTCACCGGGCTTTCCGGCGCCGGCAAATCGTCCATCGCCAATGCGCTGGAAGTCGAGCTCAATCGCCGCGGCTGCCACACCATGCTGCTCGACGGCGATAACGTTCGCCATGGCCTGTGCAAGGACCTGGGCATGAGCGAAGAGGATCGCACCGAGAACATCCGCCGCGTGGGCGAGATCGCCAAGCTGTTTTCCGAGGCGGGCATCATCGTGATCACAGCCTTCATCTCGCCCTTCCGGGCTGACCGGGAGGCGGTACGGGCGCTTTTCAAGGAAGGCGATTTCATCGAAGTGCACGTCGATACGCCGATGGATATCTGTGAGCAGCGCGACCCGAAAGGGCTGTATCAGAAGGCGCGCGAAGGGAAGATCAAGGACTTCACCGGCATCAACAGCCCGTACGAGGTGCCCAAGGCCGCAGAGCTAACGCTAAGAACGATGGACCATGAGCAGCACGAACTCGTGAACCAGGTCATCAAGCGGCTTGCCTTGTAATGGATGTTTTGTAGAAGGAACGGCCACAAGCTCCAAGTGAAAAATTGAGGCTCTCTTGGCATTGAGAGTTCTAGATGTCACGTGGTTGCCGCTAATTCTTCCGGCCGGTTGGCGATCTCAATCGCTGCTGTTTTGCCGGTGGTGCTATGCCGATTAGCCATTGCCTTATCACCCAAAAGACTGCGCAATGTCTGGCGATACTCTGAGTATTGGATGCAAATTAGTGCTGCTATTATTGGTTAAATTTAGGGATTAAAAAATCGCAATGAACGTCACAGTATTTGGAACGGGTTATGTAGGTTTAGTTCAGGGTGCGATTTTGGCCGAGGTTGGTCACCATGTGATCTGTGTGGATGTAGATGCCGGGAAGGTCGAACGTTTGAAGCAGGGCATTATCCCCATTTACGAGCCCGGCCTGGAACCGTTGGTCAAGGAAAACTATCAGGCGGGGCGCCTGGACTTCACGACCGATGCGGTGCTGGGAGTTAGGCATGGGGAGGTACAATTCATTGCCGTAGGCACTCCTCCTGATGAAGACGGCTCCGCGGACCTGCAGTATGTACTGGCCGTAGCCGACACCATCGCCCAGCATATGGAAAGCCACCGGATCATCATCGACAAGTCCACCGTGCCGGTAGGCACCGCCGACAAGGTCAAGGCCACGGTCGCTGCTACTCTGGAGAAGCGCGGCCGTCAGGATCTGAGCTTCGATGTCGTCTCCAACCCGGAATTTCTCAAGGAAGGCTCCGCAGTGGCGGACTGCCTGAAGCCCGACCGCATCATCATCGGGACGGAAAGCGAAGACACCGAAGAGACGATGCGTGAACTCTATGCGCCATTCAACCGCAACCATGAAAAGATCATCGTCATGGATGTGCGCAGCGCCGAGCTGACCAAATATGCCGCCAACTGCATGCTGGCGACCAAGATCAGCTTCATGAACGAGATCGCTAACCTGGCCGAACTGTTGGGTGCCGATATCGAGATGGTGCGCCAAGGGATCGGTAGCGACCCGCGTATTGGCTACCACTTTATCTATCCCGGGGTGGGCTACGGCGGCTCCTGCTTCCCCAAGGACGTGCAAGCCTTGATTCGCACTGCGAGCAGCATCGAGTTCGATGCCCAAGTGCTGAAGGCCGTGGAAACGCGTAACAATACCCAGAAGACCACGCTATTCAAGAAGATGCACAAGCATTTTCAGGGCGCGCTAGAAGGCAAGACCTTCGCACTCTGGGGCTTGTCGTTCAAACCCAATACTGATGACATGCGTGAAGCACCGAGCCGGGTGCTGATGGAGGCCCTTTGGGAAGCGGGTGCCAGGGTGCAGGCTTATGACCCTGAAGCCATGGAAGAAGCGCAGCGCATCTATGGGAACCGTGACAAGCTAACCCTATGTGGTACTAAGGAAAGCGCCCTGAAGGATGCGGACGCGTTGGTGATCGTGACCGATTGGCAGGCTTTCAAGGCGCCGGATTTCGACATGATCAAGCAACAGCTTGGCGAGGCAACCATCTTCGATGGCCGCAACCTGTTCGAGCCCAAGCGTATGGCCAGGAAAGGCATCACCTACTACAGCGTTGGTCGCTGATCAGCGGGGAGTCGGTTACCATGCCTAACGGCGCAACCTACAACAAATGAAATACTCGGTGATCGTCCCGGTATATGAACACTGGCATCTAGTGCCTGCACTCATTGCATGCTTGCAGGCACAGAGCCTATCCCAACGGCACTTCGAAGTATTGCTGGTGGATAACGGCTCACAGGATTTTCAACCACCTCAAGGGCTGCCAGAGAATGTGACAGTACTGCGGTGTGACACGCCGGGTTCTTACGCCGCTAGAAACCACGCCATACAGCATGCGCAAGGTGACTGGTATGTATTCACCGATGCCGACTGCCAGCCATACCCCGATTGGTTAGAACAGCTAGATCTGGCTATTGATGCACTATCTGACGGAACCACAATTCTTGCTGGGGCTGTAAACGTAATAAGTGCATCGTCTCGCCCCAACGCTTATGAAAAATACGACATGGTAAAAGGGATACCCCAGGCTTGGTATGTCAGCCGGGGCTATGCCGCCACAGCCAATCTGGCGGTGCACAGCCGGGTAGTCGCGGCCATGAACGGTTTCGATGCCAGCCGCTATTCGGGAGGCGACACTGATTTCTGCCGTAGAGCATGCAAGGCCGGTTACACCCTTGCTTTTGTGCCTTCGGCAGTGGTCAATCACCCAGCACGCGATACTTGGCAAGCCTTGGCCACTAAGGCCAAAAGGATCAAGGGTGGACAGATAATTGCTGGATCCTTGACCCGTCGCACTCTGTGGCTGCTTAGAACCCTGACACCCCCCTCAGTGGCAATCTGGCGTTTCGCAACAAACACGAAGCATCCCTTTGGTTATCGTGTAACGGCGGTTGTTATCCAGTTTCGCATATGGAGGCTGGAGTTATGGGAAGTCATTCGCCTCATGCGGGTAAGTGCTGAAAGGCGATAGTCTTTTAAGGCCATAATGAAGAACCCGGCATATCGCGACACAAGTTATTCAGGAGTCTACCGAAGAATTTAAGTGGTCGTAGAGAGGACGGCTAGCTCGTTGCTCCTTCGTACTTTGTGTCAAACGGTACATTCCGCGCGCGTTCTTAAAGAATAGCAGGAGAATTACTCGAATCTGCAACGGAACTCAAGGAAGAAACGCGCAACTACTAGAGCAGTCTCATAGAGTCTAGGAGAATACGACATGTTAAGCGAACATGATTCGCAAGCCTTGAGCGGGGGTAGCAGCAGAACAAAGGCTGAACAGTTGATCATGGTCAACCTGACAGGTAGCGCATGCGATAACTGGCTGAATGCCATGCAGCGAGCAGGTCAGCCTTGGACGGATGACGTGCTTGAAACGCTTTCAGATGCCAAGGCAGTACTTGCTAAGGCCAAGAAGCAGGGCGTGCACTTGTTGGTACTCTACCGGAAGCCAGCTGACGTGATTGCGGAGGCCATTATCAATGGTGCTCGGCCCACACAAGCATTGACAATCTGGCGGGGTGAAGCAGATGAGTTGCTGAATATCTATCGCCATCACCGGCGACAGATGACGTTGGTAGAGCGAAGGGGAGCTGAGGCTAACTCGGAGACACTATCTCGTCTTCTGGATGAACGGACGGGAATTAAGTTGGAAACACTAGCTCAAAGCACGTACCAACCGAGCTTCGAACATCAAGACGATAAAGCAATCTTCCAGGCATTAGCACTGCAGGCTCTCCAAGATCAGAAAGGCAAACACCTTGCTCAAGAGCTTGAGGCCAGTTCACTTCCGTTGGTTGATTCAGAGGCAGTCGTAACTGTAGTTGATCAGGCGTTCGACGCCATTCAGTCGCAGGTGGGTGAGGGAAATAAAGAACTAGAAGCAGAGAATGCATTGCTATTGGAACAGCTTCATCACACGCAAGAAGAGTTGGAGAGATACTATCTTTCACTAAAGAAAACTGAGGTAGAGATTAGTAAGAAGAATGATAAGATTAAAAGCTTTTCTCAGAAAAATAAAAAGTTAAAAAGCGAAATTGATCGCTTGCGAAATTCAAAATCATGGAAGATAACAGCCCCACTTCGGAATGGTATTAAGGTATTGGGTAGTAAGAAAAAAGGTGAGAGGGCTAATGATACAGCCGACTGATGATGTCAACGGGACGATCCTGCATATTGGTGCTGGGGAATGCCAAGAGCTGAGCTACTATCTGGAGACGTCTGCCGAAACTGTTGTGTTGGTTGAGCCAAACCCAGAAGCTGCCACAAAGCTACGTCAGCAATCCGCTGCTCATTTTTCGCGTATTAACATTCATGAAATGGCAGTCTCAAAAAGCGATGGTAAAGCTCCGTTCAAAGTACTCAACTATCCGGCATTCAGCAGTCTTCATGAGTCAATACAATTGAGAACATTGTTTCCTGGTTTGCTTTGTGCCAAGCAGGTGGAAGTGGAAACGAAAAGTGCAACAAATTTTTTTAATGAAATTGAATTGAATCCAAGAAAGAAGAATTGGTTGATTGTTGATGCGCCGGGGGATGAATTGGAAATCCTTCAAGCATGCAAAAAAAACAATCATCTCCATAAATTCCAATTTGTCACCCTACATTGTAGTGTTTTAAATTCATACAGAGAGTCTATAGAAAGTATAGATATAAAATGTTGGTTGGTTCAGCAAGGGTATAAGGTAAATCAGACAGATGATTCAGACCCTGATTCAATTATTTTGCTTTTTTCATTAGATGTTTTGAGGGTTGAAAATAGGGCTTTAAAGGAAGAAAACATAAAGTTAAAAAGCGATTTGTCGGCGTCGTTGCGACAAAAAAGCTTGCAGGAAGCTGACTTGGAGGAATTAAAAAAACGTTATTTGGAAGTCCGTGAGGCGGAAAAAAGGCAGCATGAATTATTGATAAGAATAAAGCAAAGCCTATTAGTTGCTAAGGAATATCTTCATTTATTAGAAGATCGCTTCACTAAGAAGCAGTAAGAGTTTAGATGATTGTGTAGTGTGAGCTAATGCTAGGTTTTTAAAATTTACCTGAGGCGGGGATGTTATCATGAATGGTATTCCAGCTAAAGAAATAGATATTATTGAAAATAGCATAAGCGATGCGCTCGAAATGCTAGTAGATTATAATGAAGACACGGTCTCATCCCCCAAGCAAGTTGAATCTCTTTCATGGCTACTCAATAAGAGTGATGAGCTTCAGGTTCTGCGCAAAAGTACTGCCTTAGAGCCAATAAGAACTATTCACCATTTTGCATGTACTGGTGGAACCTTAGTGGCAAAGTGCTTAGCAAGCATGCCGAACACTCAGCTAATCAGTGAAGTGGATCCACTTAGTACTTTACACATTCAATCGGGAAAACCCAGGTTTTCACCTACTGATATAATCAGCTTGCTAAATTTTAGCGTGCGTCCCCTCTCTCAGAAAGTTTTTACTGAAATATTCGTGAGCGGAATAGAGGCATTGCATAATGCTATGCAGCGTGATGGGCAGTATTTGATTTTAAGGGACCATACACATAGCCATTTTTGCACTGAACAGTTTTTGTCAGAAAGATTAACATTTAGAGCTATCATGAGAGAAAGGTTTTCGCTATGTTCAGCAATCACTGTGCGGCATCCGCTAGATTCTTTTATATCCCTTAAAAATAATGGGTGGATTCATTTTGAACCTGCGACATTAGAAGAATACTCAATACGCTACCTCTGTTTTTTGAAGGAATATAATAATGTCCCTTTAATAAAGTACGAAAATTTCGTAAGAAGCCCACAGAAAACAATGAAAAGCTTATGCGAAATTTTATGTTTACCCTACGACTCCAGTTTCACTGAAACATTTAATCTTATAAAGTTAACCGGGGATAGTGGTCGTAAAAGTGAAGAAATATCAGAGCGGCCTCGTCGAGAAATCCCCGCGATACTTTATGAGGAAGCTTTAGAATCCCCAGCATTTAATAAGCTTTGTGAACTTATGAATTATGAGCCGCATTCCTAATGCCTTATTTTGCTATACCTAACTGGCTTGTGAAAGAAATATTTATTCCGGATTAAAGCGAAATGCTATCTTTTTAATGTTTAGCCACAAGTTTAGCAATCAACAGAACAGGAACAGCCACGGCACGCCCAGCATAAGTCGCTTGAGGTGTGCAGAAACCTGGGGATCATTACAACCCGACGTCGGTTTTCCGATGAATTCAAGGCGGATGCGGTGAGCCTGGTGTTTGATCAGGGTATTCGGTATCCGAGGCCGCCCGGTGGCTGGGACTTAAGCGCAGCGTGCTGGACCGTCAGTTCATGGTGGCGAAATCGAATCGGGCCTGGGTGGCCGACACACGGCGATCTGGACGCTGGAGGGCTGGCTGCGGCGCTCGACCTCCACGACCGGCAGTTGGTGGGCTGGGCGATGCTCGACTACATGCGCACGCAGCTGTGTTGGACGCTCTTGAGATGGCCGTGGGTCGTCGGCCCTAGTCGGCCCTATCTGTCTTCCGTTGGATATAAACGCATAAATCAAAGCCCGCAAGCAACCATTTAAAAAGTTATGTAATCTAATTAAATCTTACGGGCAGTGTTATATGATAGCTAAGATCATAGCACGCCACCTCTAGTTTATCCTCTGAGAAAAATGTAGTAATAGGCGCGTTCATGAAAATACTTTTTTTAGTACCTTCAAAATTAGATGGTCCTTCAGCCAGGTATGTTATAGATCTTTCGTTAGAGCTAATAAAATCAAATTTAGATGTATTGATATCATCAGAAAGTGAAAGCTGTGTTATACATAGAAATAAAAATAAGTGCGTCAATAATATAAAACTACCTAACATAGAAAATTTTTCATATTTCAATAGCTACATTTCAAGCATAATAAAGGAAAAAATACATGTAGTGATTTCAATTGGGTCGAGAGTAAAAATAGACCTTATTAGTCTTCATTTGAAAAAATCAGGCGTCTTTTACATTAAGCAATTTGAGGATGACGAGGAAACAATTTTTGTTAATTGCAATCCAAAAGAAAATTCTGGAAGGTATCAAGAATTAATTAAAGAATCTGTAAAGGAAAATATTTCAAATGTAGATCTAGAAGGGCTGCATAAATCTAATTACAGAATTATTGATCCTTACTTAAAAGGTTTGACCTTGTCTGCTCTAGATGGGTATGCCAAAATTTGGGGCGGATTGAAATATGATGAGGAAGGCTATATAAAAAACAAAAGATGGTTTCAACTTCCACCAGTTTGCTCTGAAAGCCAAATTTATAATTTAGAAAAAATAATATGCTGCAATGAAGAAGATGATAATGTTCATTACTTTTTAGCAGGCAGCATTTATTCAGTTGAAGATGCTGAAATATTTCTGAAAGCTTGGATGCGCTTCAAGGCTAATGAAAACAAAGCTGTTCTTAATATATCAAAGTCCAGAACATCCAAAAAAGTTCTCGATGTGATTGATAAAAAGTACCAAGGTAGGCTTAATATTAAGCTTCTTGATTTAAAGGACGACAATGATTACCAGCTAATTTTGGCAAAAGCCACTTATGTTGTTTCTATTGGTGGAGGACAGTTTGATGAAAAAAGGCTTCCGTCTAGACTTGTAAAAGCAATGTTCCTTAAGAAGATAATTATCACACCAAGTGCCGGTTTTGGTAATTCTCTATCAGATGAGATAAATTCTATAATTTGCTATAAAAACACTACTCTAGACTGGTGCGATGCCTTAGAAAGATCTTTCTTGAAAAAAAGTGATAATTCTATTAAGCAAGAAGCATACAAGTTTGCGCAGAAACATTTCAACATTAAAAAAGTATCTAAGGAGCTTGTAAAATATATTGCGTTTAGTGTGAATAAAGAAAATTTGGCGACTGATAGTAGATTCCGAGATGCAAAACGTTTAAAATCTATAAGAAATGATGTAGAAAACAATTTGATGGCTGATCATTTCAGCATATTAAAAAATCTAAGGCCACAGCCAATAAAAAGAATTAAATTTAGGTTAATATTCTCAGGCGACTGTCTTTTTGTTCAAACATTGGATCGTGCTGATTACAGTTATCAAGTAGAGTGCTCTGCTGAGAGTCTGATCAGAAAAAATCAAAAAAGCAGTTTTTTAGACAGCGGTTTTATATATCTGCATAATCATGGCGAATGTAATGTTTTTGGTTATAAAATCAAGCATAATTTATCAAAAGAAGATTTTTTTATTTTGGTCAACCTTGTTAAGGGTAAGTTTTCTTACTTGGCTCCGTCCCAAAGATCTCGCTTATTTGACAAATTAAAGCTAACATATAGACTTTACCTAGTGGCGCATCAGTTAATTCAAAATTTAAAAATATCAAATATAATTTTTCACGCAGACATGCAGTCAACTGAAGCAATTTTAAGCTCACTAATAAATGAATTAGAAAAAGATGTATCGACAATTTCATTACAACATGCTTTATTCTATGATACAAATGATGAAAATGATTTAAATATCGTTAATAGTCGTGTAAGTCCTAGTGCATATTCTTTTTTTTGGGATGATCATGTATCTAGCATTGTTTGTAAACACAACCCACGCAAAGTGGCTGTTAATACACATCCCATTCCTTCTTTTTTGTTCAAAAACATGGACTTCAATCAGAAGAAGTCTGAGTTTCTAGCAATACTAGATGGTCCGAATCATCATGCATATAACTTGCAGCTACTAGATATTTGTGACAAGCTTGTTGATAATAAAAAAATTTCTTGCTACGACATTAAGGTGCATCCTTACCATAGCCAAGATTTTGTAAATGAGATAAACCAAAAGTTTAAAGGAAAGGTTATAAATCAATTTGGCAGCAGCTATGAAAATGTTGTTTTTATATCTTCAAGTCTAGGTTACGATTTTAATAGAGTGGGGAGTAAAACATTTCAATATGTATCAAGCGACTTGCTAGAAAAAAAAGACATATACCACCATCCTAAAATATTTCAATTTAAAGACTTTGATACTTTTCTAAAAGGGAAGTCGTTGTTGTCCACTGAGAAAAACAACACTATTGTAGGGAAAAGCGGTGTTTTGGAGTATCAGAAAAGCTTTATAGAAGCGCTAGATTTTGTTAGGAAAAAGAATAAGCTTGATCTTTGTTGAAATCAATGAGCCGGACTTTGGAGAACTTATGGGAAAGTTTAAAAGCATTGGAAATTATTCTCCATTTACTTTGGTGGGTGGAATTAATGTCATAGAGTCTAAGGATTTGGTCTTCCAATCTTGCGAGGAATACATTCGTGTCACACAAAAATTAAAAATACCTTATATTTTTAAGGCAAGCTTTGATAAAGCCAATCGCACGTCAATTCATTCTTACCGTGGCCCTGGACTGGAAGAAGGCCTTCGGATTTTCGAAGACGTGAAGAGAGAGTTTGGGGTGCAGGTGATTACTGATGTCCACGAACCCTGGCAAGCTGCACCCGTGGCTGAAGTGGTTGATGTATTGCAACTTCCTGCTTTTTTAGCCCGACAGACAGATCTGGTCGTGGCTATGGCGAAAACCGGTAAACCGATCAACATTAAAAAGCCCCAGTTCCTCAGTCCAGGCCAGATGGTGCATATCGTCGATAAGTTTAAAGAAGCCGGCAATGATCAGTTGATGCTCTGCGACCGTGGTACCTGCTTTGGTTACGATAACGTAGTTGTCGATATGCTCGGCTTTGGGGTGATGAGGGAGACCTGCGGCGACTTGCCAATTATCTTCGATGTGACCCACGCGCTTCAGCAGCGTGACCCTTTTGGAGCAGCTTCTGGTGGACGCCGCAAGCAGGTTCTGGAGTTGGCGCGCGCGGGTATGGCTGTGGGCATTGCTGGCCTGTTCCTGGAAGCGCACCCCGACCCGGACAATGCCAAGTGTGATGGCCCAAGCGCCTTGCCAATGCACCTACTTGAACCGTTCCTCTCTCAGGTCAAGGCCATCGATGATGTGGTGAAATCTAAGCCAAAACTTGAGATCGGCTAAGGAGCCCGTGTGTCTAAACCTCAACACATCGCTTTGATAATTCCTGCCCGTTATAGCTCTAGCCGCTTACCAGGTAAACCCTTAGCGGATCTGCTAGGCAGGCCCATGGTGCAATGGGTCTACGAGAAAGCGCTGCAAGTACCTTCCGCCAGCCGTGTGGTCGTTGCCACAGATGACACGCGTATCGTCGAGGTAGTCAAAAGCTTTGGCGGTGAGGTCAGCTTGACGTCTCCTGATCACTCGTCCGGTACGGATCGGCTCGTTGAGGTGATGGAGCATGTGGATGCGGAGGTATACATCAACCTGCAAGGAGATGAACCCTTGGTAAGGCCTGAAGATATCGAGCTTTTGGCACAGGGTATGCTGGCAGATGAGGCCACTGATGTAGGGACACTATACCACGCCATTGAACCAGAAGAGGCGCAGAACCCCAATGCAGTGAAGGTGGTGTTGGGCTATCAAGGTAATGCGCTTTATTTCAGCCGTTCTCCCATTCCTTACCCGCGTGATGGCGAAAAGCACCCCGGCTTCAATAAGCATGTCGGCGTGTATGCCTATCGGCGGCGAGTATTGGAGCAGTACGCCACGCTGCCGGACTCCATGCTGGAACAGACCGAGCAGTTGGAGCAGCTTCGCTTACTCTCAGCTGGGATACGTATACAGGCATTTGAAGTGTTGCCTACTGGGCCCGGCGTGGATACCCCGGAGTGCTTGGAGAAGGTGCGCGCACTTCTCTCTGGCCAACCCTATGCGCCTGTGTCTCCACTCGCTAAGGTCAAACTGTTGATCACCGATGTGGATGGAGTGCTGACCGATGGCGGCCTTTACTACGACTCGACGGGCGAGTGCTTAAAGCGTTTCCACGTTCGCGATGGTTTGGGAATACGGCTGTTGGAAGAGAGTGGCATTCGTGTGGCGGTGCTTTCAGGGCGTGATTCTGCCACGTTGCGCAAGCGCGTCAGCGATCTGGGGGTGACGCTTCACCAGTTCGGCGTCAAAGACAAGGAGGCGGCTTGTCGTGCCCTGATGGAACAGGCAGGAGTGACAGCAGAACAAACGGCCTGCATCGGCGATGACTCCATTGACCTTCCCGCCTTCGCTGTTTGCGGCCATTCTTATGCCGTGGCCGATGCACCGGATTATGTGAAGCGTCAAGCTTCCGGTGTTCTGACCTTGGCTGGAGGCCACGGGGCACTACGTGAGCTCGCCGATGTGATTCTCGAAGTTCAGGGTAAGGCATCCGTATTCGAGTCCGCTAATGGTTTTCAAGGCGTAGCGCAGTCTGCTGTGCAATAAAGTAGTTTCGTTAATTAGGGTTGCAGAGATGTCGAGTATCGAGGTCGGTAGGCGGGTGTTCGAGGTTCAGGCCAGTGCGTTGCAGAGCGCGGCCAGCCGGCTGGGGGAATCATTCGATCAGGCGGTGGGCATGATCTTGGATACCCCTGGGCGGGTTATCGTTTCGGGTATGGGGAAGTCGGGCATCATCGGCAACAAGATTGCAGCCACACTGGCTTCCACGGGAACACCCAGTTTCGCGGTGCATCCGGCTGAGGCCTATCACGGTGACCTGGGCATGTTTACACGTCAGGATGTGGCCATCCTGATCTCCTATAGCGGGGAAACCGAGGAAGTGATTCGGCTGATTCCGTCGCTGCGCCATTTTGCGATTAAAACAATTGCTGTAGTGGGCAATCCCAGGTCAACGTTGGGCCGTAACGCTGACTTGGTGCTCGATGTCTCAGTTGAGCGTGAAGCATGCCCCAATAATCTAGCACCCACCACCTCGACTACCGTGACATTGGCCATGGGAGATGCATTGGCGGTGGCGTTGATCGAGCAGCGCAACTTCCAGCCACAGGATTTCGCCGCATTCCATCCCGGTGGCAGCCTGGGGCGCAGGCTGCTGACGCGGGTCAAGGATGTCATGCATGCGGAGGTACCGATTTGCTGTCCCTCGGACTGCATCAAGGAAGTCATCATGAAGATTACGATGGGGGAGCTCGGGCTAGCAGTTGTCGTCGAAAAGGGCTTGATCAGTGGGGTGATTACAGACGGAGATTTGCGCCGGGCCCTGTTTAATCATGATGGACTTGATGGTCTGACTGCATCCAGTGTGATGACACGAAAACCGCTGACCATTAGCGAAACTGAAATGTTTTCTGATGCAGAGAATATTATGCTCAAGGCTAGTGTAACGGCTCTGTTGGTTGTGGATGCAAATAGTGCTTTGAAGGGCGTTCTCAAACTGCAGGATGCCAATAAGATTGGGTAATACCATTTTTAAAGCTTGATATTTTGTTGATTTAAGGTTGAAAAAATGAAAAAAGCACTAATCACTGGGGTTACTGGCCAAGATGGCTCCTATCTTGCCGAATTTTTATTAGGAAAAGGCTACCAAGTCCACGGCATAAAACGCCGTGGTTCCTTGTTCAATACTCAGCGCGTCGATCATATCTATGAAGACCCGCATGTGGAAAACCAGCACTTTGTGCTGCACTATGGCGATTTGACGGATTCCACCAACCTGATCCGTATCATCCAGGAAGTGCAGCCGGACGAGGTGTATAACCTCGGTGCTCAGTCGCACGTAGCGGTGTCGTTCGAGTCGCCGGAGTACACAGCGGATGTTGATGCCATGGGTACGCTACGCCTTCTGGAGGCCATTCGTATTTGCGGATTAGAGAAGAAGACTCGTTTCTATCAGGCCTCAACCTCGGAACTGTATGGCTTGGTACAAGAGACCCCTCAGAAAGAGACCACGCCGTTCTACCCGCGTTCTCCTTATGCGGTAGCCAAGCTGTATGCCTATTGGATCACGGTCAACTACCGTGAGGCATATGGCATGTATGCCTGCAACGGCATTCTATTCAATCACGAGTCGCCACGACGTGGCGAAACCTTCGTCACCCGCAAGATTACGCGTGGCCTGGCTAATATCGCCCAAGGGCTGGAAGATTGCCTTTATATGGGCAATATGGATGCGTTGCGTGACTGGGGCCATGCCAAGGACTATGTGCGTATGCAATGGATGATGCTACAGCAAGATCACCCTGAAGATTTCGTGATCGCCACCGGGACGCAGTACTCGGTGCGCCAGTTCATCGAATGGTCTGCAGTTGAGCTGGGTATCACACTACGTTTTGAAGGTGTGGGTGTGGAAGAGAAGGCCGTGGTGGATTCTGTAAGCGGCGATAAAGCACCCGCCGTGAAGCGGGGGGATGTGATCGTGCGCGTGGATCCACGCTACTTCCGTCCCGCGGAAGTGGAAACCCTGCTGGGGGATCCCTCCCAGGCCAAGCACAAGCTTGGTTGGGAGCCAGAAATCACGACCGAGGCAATGTGTGCCGAAATGGTGACGGAAGACCTCAAGGTCGCCCAGCGCCATGCTTTCCTCAAGGCCAATGGCCATCATGTGTCGATCTCGGTGGAGAACTGAAAATGTCGGCTAGCCAACCGCTTCGTATCTTCGTGGCTGGACACCGTGGCATGGTCGGCTCGGCCATTGTACGTCAGCTGAAACGGCAAGGTGGGGTACAGATTCTCACGGCGTCTCGCTGTGAGCTGGATTTGACAGATCAAGCAGCGGTGCAGGCCTGGTTTCGTGAGAGCGAGGTCGATCTGGTCTACCTGGCGGCGGCTAAAGTAGGGGGGATTCACGCCAATAATGAATACCCCGCTGAGTTCATCTATCAGAACCTTATGATCGAGGCCAATATCATCCATGCGGCGCACCTGGCCGGTGTGCAGAAGCTACTTTTCCTGGGCTCATCGTGCATTTACCCCAAGCATGCCGAGCAGCCCATGCGTGAAGAGGCATTGTTGACGGGCACTCTTGAACCCACCAACGAGCCTTATGCTATTGCCAAGATCGCCGGCATAAAATTATGTGAAAGCTACAACCGCCAGTATGGCCGTGATTACCGCAGTGTAATGCCCACAAATCTCTACGGCCCTAACGATAACTTCCACCCGGAAAACAGCCATGTGATACCGGCACTTCTGCGCCGCTTTCATGAAGCCACGCGGCAAGGCGATAACGAAGTGGTGGTATGGGGGAGCGGAAAACCCATGCGTGAGTTTTTGCATGTTGATGACATGGCTGCCGCCAGCGTACATGTGATGGAATTGGATACCACCACTTATCAGGCTAACGTCCAGCCCATGCTATCGCACATAAATGTAGGTACCGGAACGGATTGTACCATTCGTGAATTGGCGGAAACCGTGGCTAAGGTGACGAGGTTTCAGGGCAAGTTGAGCTTTGATACCAGCAAGCCGGATGGTACGGCGCGCAAGCTCATGGATGTATCTCGTCTGCAAAGCTTAGGGTGGGAATCTACTATTGGTCTGGAAGATGGCTTGCGAGATACCTACCAGTGGTTCTTGGCGCATCAAGAGAATTTTCGGAGTTAGGTGTGTTTCTTTCACGAGATGACTTCAGTAACATCATTAACTGTACGCCGCTGGTATCGATAGATCTTGTTCTAAGGGATGATCAAGGTAAGATATTGCTTGGATTGCGCTCGAATCGGCCAGCGTTGGGGTTCTGGTTTGTTCCAGGCGGGCGTATACGCAAAAGGGAAACTCTGGATGCTGCTTTTTCCAGGATATGTCAAGAAGAGTTGATGATAAGTAAGCAAAGGAGTGAGGCGGAATTCTTGGGGGTCTACGAGCATCACTATGCAGATAGTGCTGTCGGGAATAACATCCAGACGCACTATGTAGTGCTTGCATACCAATTGTGTTGGTCTCCTACTGATAATCAGCTGCCGTGTGAGCAACACGTTGATTATCAATGGTTATCATTGGAGCAGACTCTTTTTTCTGAGCATGTTCATTCCTATACGAAAGACTATGTCCTAGATTTGACCAAGCGTTGAAGATTCCGTAGGGAAAGATTATTCAAGAAGGAAGTGGCGTATGTTCTTACCTGTAGTCATGGCCGGTGGTTCCGGATCGCGTCTTTGGCCATTGTCCCGTCAATTGAACCCGAAACAGTTTCTGTGTCTTGCTGGCAGTGAATCTATGCTCCAGGCGACTCTTCGACGCCTTGATGGGCTATCGCATGAAGCGCCACTATTGATTTGCAATGAAGAGCACCGTTTCTTGGCGGCCGAGCAGTTGCGCCAGGCAGGCCATGAGGATGCGCAAATTTTGCTTGAGCCGATCGGGCGCAATACGGCGCCTGCCATTGCTTTGGCAGCTCTTCATGCGAAAGCTCACGGAAATGACCCCGTCCTGCTTGTGCTTGCAGCGGATCACTTTATTGAAAATACCGAGGCATTCGAGGGAAGCATACGTCAAGCTTTGCCTATGGCTGAAGCGGGGCATCTGGTAACGTTCGGCATTGTACCTGACCAGCCAGAAACTGGTTATGGCTACATTCAACGTGGGACGATGCTGGAAAGTGGCGGCTATGCTGTCAAACAGTTCGTGGAAAAGCCTGATGTAGAAACGGCACGGGGTTACCTCGAAAGTGGAGAGTACTTCTGGAATAGCGGCATGTTCATGTTTCGTGCCAGCCGCTACTTGGAAGAGCTAGAGAAATTCCAACCTGAAATACTCAAGGCCTGCCAAGGAGCTTTGAGTAACTCAGAGCAGGACCTTCATTTCATAAGGGTAGGGGCTGAGGAGTTCACAGCATGTCCTGGAGATTCTATTGATTACGCAGTGATGGAAAAAACCAGCTTGGCGGCCATGGTGGCATTAGATGCCGGCTGGAGTGATATTGGCTCTTGGTCTGCCCTGTGGGATGTCAGTGGAAAAGATGATGTTGGCAACGCTTTCATTGGCGATGTGGTTGCAGAAAATACGCGCAACTCACTTGTCCATGCAGAATATCGCATGATTGCTACCGTCGGTGTCGAAAATCTGATGATTGTGGAAACAAAGGATGCGGTGCTGGTAGCTCATAAAAATGATGTGCAAAGTGTCAAAAAGATTGTTGAAAAACTAAAACTGGATGGTCGAAGCGAGCATTTGAATGGGCGGGAAGTCTATCGTCCTTGGGGTGTTTATGATTCAGTGGATGCTGGTGCTCGCTACCAAGTAAAGCGCATTACAGTAAAACCTGGTGCGAAGCTTTCTGTGCAGATGCACCATCATCGTGCTGAACATTGGATCGTTGTTAGTGGTACGGCCAAGGTATCCAATGGGGAAGAGACCTATCTAGTTGCGGAAAATGAATCGACTTATATTCCCATTGGTCAAATTCATTCTCTTGAAAATCCTGGGAAAATACCGTTGGAGCTGATTGAGGTCCAATCAGGTTCATACTTGGGTGAAGATGATATTGTTCGCTATCATGACCATTATGGGAGAGCGTCGATTGGGAGTTCGGTAGCTTGATTAATGTTTACCCAATGGGTCAGGCACATCGCATACGGCGCCAACCGTTGGCGTATGCTTCAATATATGGACTGCTCACTGACCATGTAAACATTGTCAACTCCCCTGATGCCGCGGACATTCTTCTTTTTGCCCATCCCGAGGATGTTAGCGATAATGCAGGAAAACTGATAGATTATCTTCAGGACAATAAAGAGAAGACTGTCGTTCTGCTTTCTGAAGAGCCATTCTGGGACACGGTATGGGGTGTTAATTTCATGAATAGACACCAATGCCTCGCCCATGCTGATAATGAGCTATCTTTTATATATTTGAACCATCATACATCGCCCATCTTCCAGTTCTCTAGAATTCCCTATTATTTGTTAGCTGAATACTATTTTTATTCTAGGTACTCTTATCGGTTTTCTCGTAACGCTCGTTTAAGTATTACTGCGTGGGCCAAGCATTTTCAGAACGCATCTCTGCAAGCTGTCTTCATGGCGAGAAAGCGAACTCAACCACGATATTCGGTTCGTTATGATAAGCAATCTGTCTATGGGCTTTCCGCCTATCGCACTGAGTTAGCTGATCTCTATTGTAAAGGTGAGGTGCTAAGACAAGGAACTGGCTGGCAAGAGGGAGTTGTCCGTCAGGATTCCGAAGATTGGCATTTGGAAAAGCTTCTTGCGCTTGATTTTCGTTGTCGGTTTGTTTCTGCGTTAGAAAATACTCATCAGCATCATTATGTGTCCGAAAAGTTTTTTGACGCTTTTGCTGTTGGCGCTGTCCCAATCTATTATGCTGATCGTCAGCATTCCGTGCATGGAATTGTTCCCTGTGACAGTTGGGTCAATATATATGATTTGCCAGCAAGCGAAGCGGCAGTGGCTGTTGATCAGTTAATATTTGATAAGGAGTTCTTGAGGTATTATGCAGATTCTCAGATGATGCTTGCAGACCTTTTCAATACGCCTCGAATCCTCATTGAAGAGCGTGAGCGTTTGGCATCTTCTCTGCTGAAAGAGTTAACTGACTGTTTAAGCTATAAAATTTAGGCGATCTAAGATTACACACAGGAATCAGAAGCCAATTATGCTATTCACTCAGCTGAATCAACTGGAAAAAGTGCTGACCTGGGTCATGGGTAGTCGTGTGTGGCCTTTGTTGCGACCTGCTGTTTCTGGTTTGCTGTTAGCTCGGCGCGTCGTGCGCAGGACAACGGCAGAGCCTGTTCCTGTGCTGCAAGCAGGTCTGAAGCCAGAGGTTTTGCTGCATGTCTCCGTTGCGTCGGCGGAGCCCATTCGCCGTCCCAAGGAGTTGGAACATCAGCTTTGGGCCGGCTATTCGCGTTATGCACTCCCGGAGCTCGAGCGCATTACCTGTTCGCGCGCAGCCTCCGTTCTATTTCGCTCTGAAGCTTGCTGGGTGCTGGCAAGGTGGCATACAGCACATGATGAGTATGAGAAGGGACTGTATTATGCGTTGCTGATGCGCTCAGTGCGGCCGGCGGAAGCCTGGAACAAGGGGCAGGTGATACTGGAGGCGGATTGCCTTAACCACTTGGGGCGCGAGCAGGAAGCTCGGTCAGTGCTTGAGCTGGTGGCCGGGGTGGAGGGTTGGCAGCCGGATTACTGCCTGGCCTATGCCAATACCTATGGCTATGCTGCGCCCGACGCCGATGAACGCCTTGAGTGGATCAATCGGGCGCTGACGGAATATGGGTTTGCCTCAGTGGAGCGGCTTGATCCAGGAAGGCCGATTGCGATCGACAATCTCGCCGCCCCAAGCGCCAGACCAGGAAACCGGGGTGAAGGGCCGAAGGTGAGCGTGTTGATGCCTGCGTACAATTCTGCCACCACCATCGAGAAAGCCCTGCGAGGCTTGCTTCAGCAAACCTGGCAAAACCTGGAGATCATCCCGGTCGATGATTGCAGCACCGATGACACCTGGCAGGTGCTTCAGCGCTTCGCCGCGCTAGATAGCCGCATTCGCCCCATCAAGCACCAGATAAACACCGGTGCTTATGGCGCGCGCCTCACGGCGCTGCAGAGTGCTAGTGGGGAGTTCATCACGGTCCATGACGCCGATGACTGGTCCCATCCGCAGAAGATCGAGGCGCAGGTAGAGGCCATGCTGGCAAATGCCGAGCTGGTCGCCACGATGAGTTCCTGGTGCCGGGTGTCACGCAACCTGTATGTGACGCGTGTGGGGGTGATACCCAGTGCCAACCTGCAGCGGCAGAATGAGTCGTCGTTGATGTTCCGGCGTTCGTTGGTGGATGAGATCGGGGCTTGGGACAAGGTACGTGCTGCGGCGGACACCGAGTTTATCTGGCGGCTTCAGGTCGCCTACGGGAAGCAGGCAGTGAGTGTCGTGCACCCTGAGGTGCCCCTGTCGTTCTCGTTGAGCCAGGAGGATTCACTGACGCAAACCGGGCCTACCCACGTCAAGACCATATTCTATGGCACGCGCCGGGTATACCGTGAGACGCAGCGCTGGTGGCACATGCACGCCTCCAAGGCTGAGCTGGCGATCATGCCAGGAGAAAACAAGAGGTGTTTTCCGGCACCGCCGAATCTGCTTAGCAAGCGGCCAGAGCCGCGCGATTATGATCTGCTGGTAGTGGCGGATTTCACCATGCGAGTGGGTGTAGGCCAGTATGTACAGAGCATCGTCGAGGCCGCTATTGCTGAGGGGCTGCGGGTGGCGCTGTTCCATTGGCGGCGTTATGAAAAACCCGCGATGCGGCCCATACGGGAGCGCTATCAAGCGTTGGCTGCCGAGGGCAAAATCGATATCATCGCAGCGGAAGACAAGCTGGTCACTCAAACTGCGATTGTGGCAGATGCCATGGTAGCGCGGCATCTGTTGGATGCGGTGCCGGGGTGGCAAGCCGCTCGAGTGCTGATCGCCACCGGACATACTGAGGGTAGTGGCTTTCCGGATGCCGTTGAATATGACCCCGAGATTGTCAGTAAGCATGTCGCCACCGCCTTTGGTATCGCTGCTCCCGAATGGTTGCCCATCTCCAGCCGGGACAAGGCCCTAATGGAGGCGGATGAAACCTTCGTCGCCGTGGCGGACTTCATTCTGCCTGGCTTGGTGCCCGATCATCTATTCGAGGCAAAGGCTCCGCAGCGAGAAGCTCGTCAGCCGGTTGTCGGGCGCTTCAGCTTGAGTATGGGCGGCAGCACTTGGCCTGACATGCCTGAGGAGCTACGCCAGGCTTACTGCGCCGACAAGCCTTGCAAAGTGCGGCTTGTTGGTTTACCGAAGGAGCTTGACCATGCGGTTGGCCGACTTCCAGCCAACTGGGAGGTCGACCCTCGCTTGATGGATCGGGAAGCGGCTGGTATTGGCACTGAACATCCCGAACTGGATTTTTTCCTTTACTACCCGGGTGAAGAAGGGCTTGAGGCTGCAGGCCTCGCCTTATACGAGGCGATGGCGGTCGGTCAGGTAGTTATCGCTTCGCCGGAATTCAGCCCCTTGCTTGAAGAAGCGGCCGTGTATGCCGACGCTGCAGTAGTATGGCCTACGGTCGACAAGCTATGGAACGATGCTACAAGCTATCAGCGCCAGCAAGAGCTGGCGAGGAATTGGGTGAAGTGTAGGTGCCGCAGTCAACTGATGAGAGAGTTGGTGTGTAACGGTGAGACTACAACTTTCGGTGTTTCAAGTACGACGGTGGAGCCTAAGTGAACGCTTATTGTGTAGGAATTGTTCGTTATAGCATTCTGAGTTATACGCAAGGTGGAGGCTGGGAAACATTCAGTCAAGATTTGGACGAATACCAGCGCAAGCTTTTCGATCCGGGTCGCCTTGCGCTTCACCAGCGTTTGTTCTCGGAGGTGACTCTGGCTTCCTTGGATAGTCAAAGTGTTGAGCTAAGCAAGGATTGGTTTACTCTATTGGTGCTCACTTCCACCGAGTTGCCGAAAGAAAATAGAGCATTCCTTGAGCAACTCAATGCATCACGTGATTGGATGGAGATCAAGGCATTACCCCCCGAGAATCCTGGTATGGGCGCGGCGGTGATGGAGTGTTTGAAAGCACGTGTCGATACACCGGTATATGCAACATTACGTTTAGATGATGATGATGCTCTGGCAAACGACTACTTTGCGCGGCTATCGCCGTACTTAGCCCCTCGATTCAGGAATTTTGCCGTATCATTCGCGTCAGGATACGCGGGACTTCATAATGGTGAAGGCTACACGCGTTTCAAGCAGTATTACCAGCCCAATGTGGCGCTTGGTCTTGCTTCGATACATGATAAACAGCAGCTTACAAAGAAAACTGGTGAAGCCAAGCAGATTTTTCAGTTAGGCAATCACACCAAGATTGATCGTCGCGTACCAGTGATACTGGATTCACGCCAACCTGCCTATATCCGCACGGTTCACGAGCACTCTGATAGTGCAAAGCGTACCGTGCGTAAAGTCTCAAAGCTTGATGATGTGCCGTTTGAGACGGTAAAAGTGAAATTTCCCACTTGCCTTTAAGTTTTTTCATTTTTTATATTAGCTTCAAGGAATTGTTTGATGAGTAACGGACAAGCGATCACAGTAGTGGCAACAAAAAGAAGCGGACACCATGCCTTCATCGAGTGGATTTGTAATAACCTTGATAGTAGCTATCTGTATCTGAATAATCTGCCACTGCGAAAAGACGAGGTGCAGGTAAAATTCCTGGAGGCAAGAGAAGAAGGGAAAGGCGGTGAGATTGACTCACACCGTTATAAAGAGCACAAGTTGATTAGCTCCGAAAAAGTTGAGCGGTATGACAATGTAATACTTAGTTACGAAAACCAACCATTGAGAAGTGTTTTGTCGAGTAATGCCTTTATGGCGGAACAGGAGCTTCTTTTAAAGAGTGAACGCACACGCCGGCTGATTGTTTTTATCCGCGATCCTGTCAATGCGTTTGCCAGTTTTCTCAAGGTGGTTGAGAAAAAGCCCGAAAAGATAAAACAGTTTGCTGGACAAAAGCGCGCATGGATGGAGCATGCTCGCCTTTTTTTAGGTGAGTCTTCCAGAGACGTTCAAGATATTTTTGGTGCTGAAGTATATATGGTTTCTTATAACCAGTTTATTCGCAGTGCTGATTATCGACAAACCCTGGCAAAAGAGCTTGGTTTGTCAGGCGCTGAGTGGTCACGTTCGCTTTCACGTTTTGGAGGAGGTGGTAATACCTTCTTTCAAGATCGTGATGGGTATCAGGCTTCCGTTGATTCGCTTGAAAGCCGTTGGGAGGAATTGGAAGATAAGTCATTACTTTCAGAAGTGTTTCGTGATGACTCCTTATATGACTTGAGCCTACGTTTCTATCAAGAGGTCGGTTTGGAGCATCCGTTTGCCAGCGTGATGGGGTCTTTGCGTGCTGCAAAAGAGGCTTGATACTGGTCATGAAGTTAATGAGTGTTACATGGCAATCTGTTAAATGGATTTTTCAAGTTAATCGAGCATTTTTCACTGTACGGCCATGGACCACCTTGGCGTTAATCTTGTCGATAGCCATCGAACGGTTTGCCTCTATCCTTGCTGCTTTTTTGCCTTTGAAGGTCATCCTTCTTGCCGGTTCTGATGGAGTGCCCCGTTATTTCAGGTTTTTTCTCGAGCCAGATGATAAGGGGCCATGGATTATCGGGTTGTCTGCCGGAGCAATCGGCTTCTTCATTCTAACGCTGGTAATGGAGCGGTGTACCAAGCAGTTGGCAGAGGCAGGGAGCGCGGAGGTACTGCAAGGCGCCAATGAAATTGCTGTTGCAAGTCGAGCAAGAGAGGAGACACAAGGTTATTTCTCCCGGTTCGGTGGTGTCATTGCAGATGGTGTGATGGCTGTTGCGATGCTGTTGCTGCTGGGCATCATCAATCCATTGCTGTTTTCTGTCATTGTCGCTTTATTTCTGGTTCAGTATGGCTTGGCTGCAATAGTCGTGAGTACGGGGGATAGTGTTCACCCTCAGGGGTTATATCGTGTTTTGGTCAGGGATCTATCTTCATTCCTTACTGTATGCTCATCTCTTAATTTTCTCGCTGCTTTCTTTGTTCTTCTCGTTCCTTTTCTAATAGGGCAGGATGGAAATCTTCTATTTGCCATTCTTTCCATCCTGTTGTTGCGCCAGTTATTTAGTGCTGTGTCTGGATCTGTTAATACGATTTCTGCCTTGTGGAAGAAAAAGCCACAGATCAATCCAATGATCTTCCGAGATCATACAATCAAATCACAGGAACGTACTGTCAATAAAGCAGTTCGTGTCTTATTCGAAAAATCTGCCCGTGAGACCAATGCCGCTCAAGAACTTCGCTCACAGGGTATCGAAATGGATGACATGGAGTCAGAATGGCAGGACTCGTCTCTAGGAAAAATTTTCCTGTTTCATCTCACCGGTAAGATTGAAGGGGAGAAAAGTAGACTCCAGCAAATGGTATTCCCGTTAGGCCAGTTGCATTTGGTAGAGCATGAAGAATTTCTTTTCAAATATATTTCACGTATGGAGCTAAAGGCCCCTGCTTTGTTAGCTTCTTATTCGAGAGGCCCGTTCCGTTGCAATATCTATCAATATGGGAACTCGATTTCCTCCAGAGAATGGAAGAGTGCTGGCCCACAGCTTTTGGAACACTGCTGGAGCGCTGAACCACCACAAGAATTAGTGAGAGCTTTTCACACATCACGAGCCACATTGGCAAACAGGCTGACCCTTGATGTGTTGGCAAGGATCACTGTTGCACTGGACCACCAGAAAGAGAAAGATACTTATAATAAGTTTATTGATCTTTGGCCGGACGTTTGCGAAAGGGTATCTAGGATTCCTCTTTTTATTTATAACCCCAAGTTAAACATGGAGAATGTGGTTAGGGACCAGGGTGAGTATTACATCATGACATGGGGAGAGTGGACCCTGGAGCCAATTGGGGCAAATACGCCCAAGTGGATGCCAATCCAGTCGCTGGAAGAGGTCCTGGATCGCGTACGCAATATGCGAAACTTCAATGCTGACCAATTGTGTTTGCAAGATGTTTTGTTGGCGAAGAAATTTCGCGAGCTTGAATTTTACATACAACGTGAAAACTATAAGAGCGCCATCCACATCATGGGTAGCATTGTAAGAGATTTTTCCAGGATTAAGACTGTAGAAGCATTGTGATAAGTGAAGGTTGTTTAATGTAAGGAATTTCGATGAATTGTTTTCTTAAAATATATGGCGAAAGAAATACTAATACTAATTACTTGAGCAAGATAATAAGAAGAAATCTTAATGTGCAAGAGTTGCCGGGCACGGTGCCGAAGCGAATAGATTCTATTCAAAGCGCTTTTCCTGGGGATGAGTTTTTGAAAGATGTTTATTTTATGTTTAACTTCACCAGGAATCTTGGTTGGAAGCATGCCAAGGTTAAAGAAAGAAAAGAAATAGAAAGTGCAAAGGTATATAAGGAAAACAGGATTTTTTTTATAACCATAACAAAGAATCCATATTCTTGGCTCCTGTCGCTACACAAACGGCCTTACCATCAGACTCACCTTAAAAACTTGAGCTTCAGTGGTTTTATTGAAAGCGAATGGAAAACCGTAAGAAGAGAGAATGTCGGTCGAAACCTAAACTCCCCAGTGGACTTGTGGAATGTAAAGAATAGATCATACCAAAATCTTGATGGGCTGGATGTTATCCATTTGACAACCGAGGAGATATTTGAAAGTCCGGAGGCTGTGGTTGATAAAATACAGAATCGGTTTTCCTTGGATAGAGTGTCTGAAAAGTTTATGGATTATAATAAATCCATCAAAGAGAAAGGAAAAGATTCCGGCTATTATCGGCAATATTATCTTGAGGAGAAGTGGCGAAGCAAACTTACATGCAATGCTGTTGATAAAATCAATCAATCATTGGACAGAAGTTTGATGGAAAGATTTGGGTACGAAATGCTTTAGGGCTGGTTTTGTTATTTCATTGATGTTTTATTTATTTGCTCCAGTATAAGTTATTTCATCTCTTTACTGTTAGCTGTCATGTCAAGTTTTTTTGTCGGAGATGGGGCGCTTCATGACTAGCTTGCTATCTAAAGTGAAACCTCTTGTTGCAGCCTTTCCGGGTGCTGTCTGGTTGTATAGATGTGCGAGAAACAACATAGGAAGTAAGAAGGTCAGAGTGCCTTATTCACGAGCCATTGATCGTGGGAAAATATCAAGTAATGGCCGGAAAGAAGATGGTGCTATATACAAGAAAGAAAGTGTAGATTCTGTGGATTTTGTTCTTTATCGAATTGTGGGAAATGACTTGACTCCTCGTCACCGCAAAGGACAGTCATTAGACAATTTGAAATTTATTCTTGAAAATGAGCCAGTGCTGATAGGCTGCGAAAAGCGCTTTATTGTCAATCGTATCGTGGATAAAGATGAAGAGTCAAAAATCATTTCGCTGCTGGAAAGCTCAGGGGTCCCTTATCTGCACATACCTTTCAATAAGGATAAATATATTGAACAGGGCTGGGATATAGAAGGCGTTCCGATACAATATGCCCCTTATTCTGAACAGTTCTCTTTACTTGACGAGTCGCAGAAAGGGCGTGTGCTGGCTCGGCTATATCGCTTCAAGAACAATTATATCATTAATAATAATGGCGCACGTAATGCGTCGCTCGCTGATGGCCGCGATCGTGCAAGCTGGATTTTACCGTGGGATGGTAACTGCTTCCTGACGGCTGAAGGTTGGGACGAACTGCGTCATGCCATAGTGGCCCAACCGGAGCTACCGTACTGGGTCGTGCCGATGGCTCGCGTCACCGATAATGCGAAGCTGCTTGAACCGGGGTTTCGGCCAGTAGCCGAGGAGGAGCCCCAGATGGTTTTCCGTGCTGATACGCAGCTGATGTTTGATCCTGAATACTTCTACGGCCGTCGCCCCAAGGTTGAGTTGTTCTGGCGATTGGGCGTCCCGGGGCAATGGGATACCTGGTCCATTGAGCCGTGGGATCTACCGTGTCCCGAGTTTGCCGAGGAGGCGGGTCAATTCGGTCGCGCCGGGTGGGTAGCCCGGTTGTTTTCTGGCCAAGCCGAGCTGGAGGTGGAACAGGGGACTCAGGCCTTGGTGGGACGCGGCTTGGCTAGAGTGGAAGCTATCACGGAGTTGTGCGATCGGATCGATGACGAGTCGATGGCATCGGCTGTGAATCCTGCGGCGCCCGTGTTCACCGATCTGGAAGCGCTTAAGAATACCGGCTCTACCTTGCTCGATCACCTCAAGCAAGCAGCCGATGCGGCATTACAGCGTGGCCCCTATTCCGTGGTAGACAAGAAAACCCTGCCGCCAAGTCGCAACCCGCACGATTACTGGCATCCGGCACCTTATTTCTGGCCGAATCCGCTTCGTCTGCCGGGATTGCCCTATGTACGGCGTGATGGCAAGCGAATACCGGGTACTCGCCTGTATGAGCCGTTGAGTGACAACTATGACCGGACGCGTTTGCAGCGCCTGTTCGATGACACCTACATGCTAGCGTTGGCTGCAGTACGGTTCGGTCAGCCACAGTATGGAGCGCATGCGGCCAGGCTGGTAAGAACCTGGTTCCTTCAACCCGAAACAGCCATGACCCCCCATCTTGAATACGCACAGGTACGCAGGGGGCATGATCGCAATCGGGGGAGCAGTAGCGGCGTCATCGAGATGAAGGACCTTTACTATTTTCTCGATGCGGTCCGGCTGCTGGTTGCCCACCGGTTCCTTGATGAGGACGAGGATGCAACGTTTCGTGAATGGTTGAAACAGTATCTGAACTGGTTGCTCAGTAGCCGACAAGGCCAACAGGAGAGGACATCCGCCAACAACCATGGCACTTACTATGACCTCCAGGTCGCTTCTATTGCCGCCTATCTGGAGGAGTATCGACTGTTGCGTCATACCTTACGCGACAGTCGTTTCCGGATCATCGAGCAGTTCGAGCCCGATGGACGTCAGCCCCACGAGATGTTACGTACTACTACGGCACACTACTGTTGTTTCAATCTGCAGGGATGGGTTCACTTAGCGCAACTGGCCAGCCATGTGGGTGAGGACCTATGGGGTTTTCAGGGACCTGAAGGACAATGTCTACGGATGGGTATGGAATGGCTACTGGGACATTCAAGTTCTGAATGGCCTTATCGGCAGATTGATGATTTCGATAGTGAGCGGTTCTATCCCCTCGTATATGCCTACCGAGCCCATTTTGAAAGCGCATATTTATGTCATGGGAGTGTAACGGCTGAAACCATTAAGCCGCTGTTTCATCCGCATGATGGCATTCGTCCGTTCTGGCAGCTAGGTACTGACACATGAGCGTTTTTCAGAAACCGAAAGATGAAGCCGTATTGGTTTCTGTGGTGACTCCTGCCCGGAATGCTGCAGAGCATTTGCCCCATACGGTTGCCTCAGTGGCATCACAAGGACCCATCCTGCTTGAACATATTATCATCGATGACGGTTCGACTGATGCCACAGCAGAAGTTGTGAAGGAGCTTCAGTGTCAATACCCTTGCATCCGCTATCTGTATCAGCCTCACTCGGGAGCCGGTAGGGCCAGGAACTTGGGGATCGAGGCAGCCACCGGTCAATTTATTGCCTTTCTTGACAGCGACGACCTTTGGCTACCAGGAAAGCTGGAGGCCCAGATTGCCTTCATGAAGACGCATCAGGTGGCGTTCAGTTTTGGTGACTATGAGCAACGGGATCGGGCTTCGGGTAATGTGATGAAGCGTCATACTCCACCGGACGAACTGACTTATCGCCACCTGCTCAATGGTTGCCCCATAGGCTGCCTGACTGCTGCCTATGATCAAAGTACGTTCGGCAAAGTATACATGCCACAGGTTACTCGAGGGCAGGACTGGGGACTGTGGCTGGCTTTGACGCGCATGGGAGGGACCGCGCGTAAGTACCCGGGCATGAGGGCGGTCTACCACAGTGGAGGAGGAAGCCTCTCGACCAACAAATTTGCCAAGGTCGCAGACATCTACGGCATCTACCGTAAGCAGGAGCACTTGGACCACGTGCGCTCGGGTTGGTACCTGACTTGGCATGTGCTCAATTCACTTCTCAAGTGATGTGCAGTCGTTTTGCGCGGCAGGTTGTGAGAGCATGTGCACGCCTTGCGTGGCGCAGGGCGATGGTACACCGGTGAGGATCACGGATGAAGCAAGGCCGTATGGCGGTAATGAAACATGAAGCGTGAGTACGAGCGCCGTCATTCGCGGTGGTACGAGGTTCTGTTGTTGGGCTTGGGCTTCCATCTGTTGGTAGGCCTGCCGCTAGTGATCCTGCTACCCTCGCTGGAGCGCTGGGGCTGGGAGTTCTGGTACTACCTGCCGGACGTACGCACCAACACCATGATTGCCATTGGCCTGGCATTCGTGGCGTCGGCGTTGACGCTGCGGCGTATGGCGCGCTTCCCGGGTGCCCAGTTGGCCGCCTATATCATGCCCACGGTGTCGATTGCCTTTCTGATCGCGGTGGCGCTGTTGTTCTTCACTCGTGAGGGCTATACGCGGCAGGTGATGCTCGGCGGCTATCTGGTGAGCCTTGCCTGGTTCTTCCTGGGGTACTTTACTGGCCGGCGCTTTCGCACGTTGAAGTTGGCCATGGTGCCGTTCGGTGATACCAAGCGTCTGAGGGGATCGCGCCAGGTCGACTTGCGGATGCTGGAGACCACCGACCTGGGAGGCGTGCGCTACGATGGGGTAGTGGCTGACCTTCGGGCCATGGATTTGCCTCCTGAATGGGAGCGGTTCCTGGCGCGTTGCACGCTCTGCCATATACCCGTCTACCACATTCGTCAGATTTCCGAGTCGCTATCCGGTCGCGTTCAGATCGATCATCTGTCGGAAAACGAATTCGGTAGCCTGTTGCCGTCGCTGCTGTACGTTGGCTTCAAGCGCGTGGTGGATTTCTGCGGTGCCTTGTTGCTCTTGCCGGTGTTGGCTCCCGTGATGATGGTGGTGGCCATCCTGATCAAGCGCGACAGCCCAGGGCCGGCGTTCTTCCTGCAGCCGCGCATGGGCTACCGCCAGCGCCCCTTCCTCATGTACAAGTTTCGCAGCATGCACAACGACATGAGTGGCGAGGACTTCACCATTTCCGAGGATGACCCGCGGATCACACCGGTCGGGAAGTGGATCCGCAAGTATCGCATCGACGAGCTGCCGCAGATCTTCAACATCCTGAAGGGAGAGATGAGCTTCATCGGTCCACGGCCCGAGTCGGCCTCGCTTTCCGAATGGTACGAGCAGGATGTGCCGTTCTTCAGTTATCGCCATGTGGTGCGTCCCGGCATCACCGGCTGGGCCCAGGTGGAGCAGGGCTATGCCGCCGAGATCGATGGCATGGCGAAGAAGCTGCAGTACGACTTCTACTACATCAAGCATTTCTCGCTGTGGCTGGATGTGCTGATCTCTCTCAAGACGGTGCGGATCCTGTTCACCGGGTTTGGGGCGAGATAGCCTGCAATGCCGTGGTATACTGTCGCGCGGGCGCCTCTTGGGGCGCCCGTGGCGTTTCTGGATGAGACACATTCGATAAGCGCGGTAGGCATTGTCCCCGGCTTTTCGCCTTACGGCACCGATGAAGAAAACGATTGACATGCATCAATGGATACCGGGGCAACCTGAAACAGCGTGGCGCTCGCCCAACATTCTGTGGTGGTTAGGTGTGACGTCTCTTGCCGTCTACGGCTCCCTGCGTTTGCTCTGGCCCGAGGTGGGCGAGCTGGGCGGTACCTTGATGGGGTTTTTGGGGCTGGGGTGCGTGCTCGCCTGCGGGAAGCGTCTGCGTTCCTCCCCGGCGCTGTGGCTGCTTCTGGCGGCCGTTGTCATCCAACTGATCACCTGGACCCTTGGCTACTGGCACCACCCTGAATGGATGACCGACAATCCGCAGTTGGACCGGATGGCGAAGTGGTTCTTGTTCATCGGTGTCGCCTGGTGGCTTGGTGGCAGCACGCGTGCCACCTTGGCGCTGTGGGGGGTGGCACTGCTTGGGCTCTTGCTCACGACGCTACTCACGGGTGGCGGAATCGATCAGTGGTTGGCGGGCCTGCAAGGAGAGCGTGTCGATTTCGGCCTGCAGAATTCCCAGCATACCTCCATGTTCTTCGGCACGGCGCTGGTGGGGGTTCTAGCCTTTTCCCGACGCCTGCTGGCAGCGGGGCGTTGGGCGATGGCGCGTCGTATCGCCTGGCTGGTGGCACTGGCGATGTGCGTGTGTGGTGTGGTGATCACCCAGACGCGTGCCGTGTGGCTGGCGTTGGCGCTGGTATTGCCGGTCATGGCGGTGGTCGGTCTGCTGTGGAGCTATTCTCGCCAGCATAAGGAGCGGGCAGGGAAGTTGTCGGTTGCCCTCCTGCTGGGGGGCGTGGCGGTGCTGTTCCTGGCGGGGGTGGCGTTTCAGGGGGCGATCGAACGGCGCTTGGACGATGAGAACCAGATCATTGCCGCATTGCTCGATGGCGACATCGAAGCGGTGCCTTTCGAGAGTAGCATCGGGAATCGCGTGCATACCTGGATTGCGGCAGCCCAGTGGATCCAGGAGCGCCCTCTGGTAGGCTGGGGGGAAAACGGCCGCAGCCTGGCGGTGCAGGAAACCGACTGGCTACCCGAGTACACACGCGACCGATACAGCCATTTGCACAACACCTTCCTGGAAGTGTTCGTCTCCTATGGCTTGATGGGCGTGGCGCTGCTGGCAGCGTTGGCCTGGTGGATCGGTCACGGAACCTGGCGCGCCTGGCGTAGCGGTGTATTGCCGGGGGACATGGCGCTATTCGCGTCTGGCTTTTTCATCTACTGGGTGGTGGTCAATCAGTTCGAGGCCTACCTGTCGTTCTGGTCCGGCGTTTATGTGCACAATCTGATCGTTGGGGGCTTGGTCACCCATATCTGGCGCTGGCAATGGGAGCAGGGCCAGCGAGAACTAACAAGAGTCGGCTAGGGTTTGGAAAGCCTCGCCGGACACCATGGCGAAGGTCTCATGGGCCTTGATATGGGTCTGGAAGTAATCATGGTGGCCGTAATCTTGGTAGGCGTTGCTGGGTAGCCCGCTGAGTCGCCGATGCAGTGCGCGTTTCAGGCGCTTTTCCAAGCGTAAGTTAGCCCGTAGGTCATGCATGCTGTCCATGGCTACGGCCTTGTCGCGTTGGGCGTCGCGTGGCAGGAATTCGCTGAAGAAGTGCCATGGCCCGAGCCGTGATTCTGCCTGGTTGAGCGGCCATGGGCCGGCCGCCGCATGGGCAGGGCCATACGGAAAGCCACGTTGTTTCCGTAGATGATTGGCATACAGCAAAACTTGGCGCGGGCAATGCTTGGCTTTTTGCATAGCCAGGGCGCAGGCATTGGCAGCGGCAATATGATCGGCGTGGGGATCGACCTCGGGGTGCGTGACAACCAGTGTGGTGGGGCGAATGTCAGAGATCAGTGTCGCCAGGTCGTCGATCAGCTTATCTCCCTGATTGCCTGGATGGTTATCACTGGGTAGCGGTCGCTGGTTCCAGGAGCGGAACGTGGCGGGAGTGATATCGGCATTGTCTGCCGAGTCTATGGGGTGTTGGGGAGTTTCCATCAACTTCGTTAGCGTGTCATTGAAATAGCCGAGCATCACCAGGCGTTCCGGTGGGATACCGGCCAGCATGGGCGTGGTGGCGCTATTCCAGGCGCGTATCCAGCCCTTGCGGTGGGTGGCGGAGGCCAAGTCGTTATCCAGGTTTGGCAGGTATTGACGGTCCAGGCGCTTTTGGCGCTCGCCGGCACTGAGTGTCACGATCCACGTTTGGCTGGAATAGTGCCGATAGAGCCCGAAGGCGGCCAACTCGGCATCGTCAGGGTGTGGCGCGACGATAAGTAGTGGGCCTTCGTCCAGGGACGGTGCGCGAAAGCCTTGCAATACGGCCTGGTGGCCCAGTCGGCAACGCTTGGAGTCTAGCCGTAGATCATCGAGGCTTTGGATGCCGGTGAGATTGAGCCAACGCTTGCCTTGTTGTCCCGCTTCCAGGTACTGGGTGAAGCGTTCAGTATTGCGTTCGCTCACTGTCACGCTGGGCTGCCCCCAGCGGCCGTTGGCGCGATAATCGACGCATAGCAGCCAGCTATAGCTTTCCGCATCAAGCGCCTGCGGCATGGGCTCGACGAGCAAACGGCCTTCGCTATCGAGGGCCGTGGGGATCTCGATATCCGCCTGGAAGGGGTATCGGTGGTCATGGGGTTTCATGGCATCTCCATTGCCGTGTCTGACGTGACGCGTGTGGGGGCGATCAGGTTCAGAAAGCGCTGACAGATATTAGCTTCATCGAAGCGTTCGGCCCAGGCGGGTTGGACATTGACGGGGTCGTTCACGGCTTCCAGCATCTTGGCGGCGAGGCTTTCCGGTGTCTGTTCGGCAATCAGGCGTTGTTGTTCTTCGATGAGTACCTCGCGGATACCGCCTGGGGCATCGGTGGCAATGCAGGGCGTACCCAGCGCCAGTGCTTCGATGAGTACCAGCCCTAATCCCTCGCATCGTGAACTGAGCACAAGGGCCGTGGCGCGGGCCATCCAAGGGTAAGGGTTTTCTTGCTGACCCAGGAAGTGAACCTGGTGGTCGATTCCCAGTTGCTCGGCCTGGGCGTCCAGCCGCGTCCGTTCCGAACCGCCGCCAATCATGACCAGTGGCATATCCAGCCCCGCCTGGCGCGCTCGGTGATACGCCTCGAGCAAGAGCGACTGCTGTTTGACCGGCACCAGCCGTGCGACGTGCACCAGATAGGGAGACGAAATCTCCGGCATCACCTTGGCTTTGCTGAGCTGCTGGACGTGAGCAATGGGCACGGCGTTGTGGATGACCTCCAGGCGCTGTAGCGGGACCCTGCAGTCACCAAGGTAGGTGCTAAGTTCGTTGGCCACCCCATGCGAGACGCAGATGACCTGCTTGTCGGCGTAGAGGGTGCGGGTCAGCCAGTTACACAGTAGCCGCTGATGAAAGCGTCCGGTAACGGCTTCCACAACACGCCAGCAGCGGGGGTCGTCTACTTTCCACAACATTTCGAAGGCCCCTTGCCCCCGGAGCAGGATCTGGTCGAACCGTCCGCGTTCGGTCTCAAGGTCGCCCAAGAACTCCTGGAAATGCCGGCTGACGACTCGACCCTGCCAGACGAACCCTGAACCGGGCAGTAAAGCCTTGAGCAGGGTACGTGAAAGAAGGAGATACGCCAGCCCCGGTAGTGTGCGGCTGGCTTGACGTTCGAAGTCCCGACAGTGGACTGTCACGTTAGAAGCGGGTGCCTGCTTCGGATGGCCCTTGAGTACCAGCAAGTGCACATCGTGACCTTGATTAGCCAATGCATTGGCGAGGGTGAGGGTGGCCTGTTCGATCCCGCCTATTCCCAATCGGCGAATGACGATCAGGATCCGGCGAGTCGCTGTGGTTGTGTGGTTACGCATGAGCCCGCTTTGTTTCAATGGGTAGTAAAATAAGCGCGAAATGTTACTAAGAAATACAGAGTTTTTCCTGCTAAATACAGGAAGCACGAATAATTGCCTGCACGGCTCGGCGTTCCCACCCAAGTGCTGCGTGGCGTGATGCATGTAATGAAAACCGTTTCCCCGGGCGCTGCACCACCCAGGTCCTCGGCCGCTTGTGGCTCACCTGGTTTTGATGCATGCTTGCCCGCATGAAACGCGCCCCATATTTTCCATGTGCCAACCGCGGCGATGATGGCTCCACGCCGAGACGTTGCCAGCCATCGTCAACCTTTTCGTTATCGGCCGATGTGGTTAACAACTTGAGCGTGATGTTTGGCTCATGTCGCGATGGTGTGGGTAACCGGTTCTCCAGCAGGTGGGATAACGCGAATCGATGAGAACCTTGGTAGTCGTGCGCTCGCTGAAGATGGGAGGAATGGAACGTGTCGCGGTTAACTTGGCAGATGCGTTCGCGGAAGCGGGTCACGAAAGCCATCTGCTGACGTTTCGTAAGGCCAGGGAGCCGTTGACACCGGAGCACCCCAACGTTCGGTTGCATGCTTTCTCCTTGCACTGGGCATTGCGCCTGACCGTGGTGGGGGCGCTCATCGAGGCACTGTCACGCTGGTTTCTCAATCCTTTGTTCCGGCGTTCCCTGTTCGTGTGGATGGGCTTCCTGGGCGGCTATCTGTTCCGGGCCTGGCTGTGGTGGTTCGAACGTCGCCACGGCCGGGTCGACCGTATCGTCTTCCGCGGGGTAGGCACTTTCGAGCTGGTGTGGAGCTTCCGTGACGAACGTGCCCGCCATGTACTGGAAAACATCATGTATCGGGGGCGACGAAGCAGGAAGCGCAAGCTTTTTGCCCGTTGCCTGTATCAGGGCAAGCATCTGGTCGCCGTGTCGCAGGGGGTAGCGGAAAACGTCGAGAAAGCGCAGCGTGCGCTTGGCTTTACGCCAGCGTCGCTGTCGGTGATCGTCAATCCGTGTCCGATGGAGTCGATACGCCGACTGATGCAGGAGCCCGCCCCCGAGATTCCCGATCAGCCTTATATCGTCAATGTGGCGCGCCTGGTGCCCGCCAAGGATCAAGCCCTGTTACTGCGTGCCTACGCTATCGCTGCGCCCCGGGAACTCCTGGTGTTGGTCGGTGCCGGTCAGGAACGCGCACGGCTCGAGGCACTGGCGGAAGAATTGGGCATCCGCGAGAAGGTGATTTTCGCCGGCCAGCAGGCCAATCCCTACCCGTGGATGCGCCACGCCCGGCTGTTCGTACTCAGCTCGAGCTTCGAGGGCATGGGCATCGTGCTGTTCGAGGCACTGGCCTGTGGCACCCCGGTGCTCTCCGTCGACTGCCCGGGCGGTATCCGCGAGATTCTCAAGGGGCCATTGGGAGGTGCCATTGTGCCTCACGATGCCGAGTCCCTGGCCGAAGGCATGCGGGCCGCCCTGCAGCGGGGGGAAAAGCCGACCATCGACGATGCCTGGCTCGCCGATTTTCGGCCTCAGGCCGTCGTGGCGCGTTTTCTCGAGGAAGGGCAGTCGTAGGCCAAACAAGGTGTAATTGGGCTATTGGTTTTCCGACCAAGTTCTAGGCTGTGGATTGAGTATTACCATGTGATGCTGATATCAATCTTGGACTTACCTAAGTCGTTATCGATAATAGTGACGTGATGGTAATGGGTTGTTGGCCGATCGCAAGCAACCGATGGACGCTGGGAATAAGTGAAAAATCAGTGAATTATAATGAGCAATCTCAAGAACCAAAAGACGCGGTTGCCTGTGTCAATGGACGCGTTCCACGCATTCCACGCGTTTGACTTTGCGTCTCTTCACGACCCGCGTATGCGCTGGCAGATCCTTCGTGCTTGGTTGCAGGTGGTGACCCGAGAAGCGTTCCAGACGAAGATCGGGATTCCATTGGAAATGGCGCTATTGACGCTCTGGGAACAAGGCTTGCCTGGTGGCCAGGTTGTTGAACGTCTGGGGTTGCCACGGCGTGCGGTTGAGTGCTGCCTGGGTGACGCTCTGGTAGTCCATGTCGATCCGCGAAAACTTATCCGTAGTACCGATTGGCGAGGCTACCCTCACATCAAACGACCCTCATCTTCCGCTTTCATTTGGGATGGCGACTGGGATCATAGGCGGAGAGACCTTCGATATGGCTCGCGCTACCGCTTTATCAGTGACATCGACGTTCACCGCGACAATCTGAAGCAAACCGAGCGTTTTCGTAGTTTATCCAAGCGGCTTGAGACCGGCCGTCCGTGGTCGTCACATCAGCAGGGGGTGCTGCTTGATTCCGAAGAGCGGATTTTGGCTTATCTTCGGATTTACCTGGAATTTCTCGACGGCATGGCGACACATGGCTTCGATACCTCACGAGGCAAGGATGACCTGGGGGTGGCAATCACGCGTGAGGGGCGCATACTCAAGATCAACCGTGGTCTGCATCGCTTGGCCATGGCTCAGCGTATCGGTCTGCGCTCGGTGCCGGTGCGCGTGAAGGCTGTACATCGGATTTGGTGGCAGCGGGTCACCGATGGGGCAGTCGGGGCTGCGGCACTGGCTAGAGTCCAGACAGCGCTGGCACATTGTCACCCTGAGGACGAGCCTGGTAAGCAGGATCCTGTGGCCACTCCTGAAGCCTTTGACTGGCCGGTTCCTCGGTTGCCAACGAATCTTTCCAAAGAAACAGAGTAAAACTGCCCCCGAGGGGCGGGGTGACTTTCTATCGACAACGTGATGGCTGTGATGACCAAATATCCGCAGGAAGTGGAAACCGTCCAAGTGTCTGAACCAAGGCAAGTGTTGTTCATCACCGATCACCTGGGTGGCGGTGGTGCGCCTGTCTCGATTCTTGGCTTGGCCAAGGTGCTGACCACTCAAGGCATGGCGGTGACCATCGTGGTCCTCAGCGACAAGGTGTGGCAGCCCATTCCCGAAGGAGTGAACGTTCTTCGGGTACCGTTCTCGCATCGGCATGTGATCGACAAGATTCGGCGTTTCCGGCTGCATGCGAGAAAGGTCGATCAACTGCTGACACGACTGTCGTTGTCCTTCGATCTTGTGGTGGCCAACCTTCACTACAGCCATGAAGTGATCCGGCATACGCAATTGGCCCAGCAGGCTTGGTTGTGCATACGCACCGATCCGGGCGAGGCCTTGCTGAATAAGAAAGGAATCGCCCAGTACAAGCAGCGTCGCCGATTACGGTCGCTGTACAAGGGCAGCCGTGTCATTGCCATCTCGCATGGCATTCTCGAGTCGCTGGCCAAACACGGCGCACCGCCCGCGGTTGGCAAGGTGATTTACAATGTGATCGATGTTGAGGCGATTCATGCGCTGATGGAGGGGGCGGTCGAATACGATGATTATGTCGTGTACGTGAGCCGTCTGAATTTACGTCAGAAGCGCTATGATCGATTGTTTCGTGCCTACCAGGCGAGTGGGATAGCGCAGCCTTTGGTGGTGATCGGAGACGGGGAAGAGGAGGCGGCCGGCCGCTTGATCCGTGAGATGGGGCTCGAGAATCGTGTCATCTTGCTTGGCAAGAAAGACAATCCCTATCCGTATATCCGCCAGGCCCGGCTGCTGGTATTGACCTCTGACTATGAAGGTTTTGGGCGAGTGCTGGCCGAGGCTCTCGTCTGCG
Organism: Litchfieldella rifensis; assembly: GCF_042646605.1. NCBI lineage: Bacteria > Pseudomonadati > Pseudomonadota > Gammaproteobacteria > Oceanospirillales > Halomonadaceae > Litchfieldella > Litchfieldella rifensis. The sequence goes on from NZ_JBHRUG010000044.1 coordinate 44,268, forward strand.
GGACGCCGGTGGTGAGTACCGATTGCCCGTCGGGGCCTCGCGAGATTCTGCGCAATGACTTGTCTGCTTACCTGGTACCGTTACACGATGAAGCGGCGTTGGCACGTCAGATCGCTGCGGCGATCGAACATCCGCCGACCATTTCCCCAGGGCACTATGCCAGGTTTTCTCCGGATACCATTGCCGATCAGTACCGCTGGCTGATGTCGACTGAGCCTGTTTCCCACGATTTGTGACCCAGTAGTGGGCATATAGGCGCAATGGTGCGTGTGCTCTCCATAAGTGTGTTGATGGAACGTAAAGGCGGCATGATGATCTACGCTTTCTGGTTGGTGGTCCTTTAGGCTGCGCAGCGAACTATGGGCTGTAAACGAGTTCACTCTGTGTTGACTTTAGTATATGCTTATTCTGTCAGGTCAAAACAAAGAGCCGGTGTTGATATAGCCTTATGGATAAAATTCTGAACGCAATTGCTATTCCGGCAGACGTTTCAGTTGTTCGCCTGCCCAATGCAAGGGACGAGGTTGATTCTTCCTCCCTTGTATTTTTCGACGGGAAAACAATTTTCTATGATGTTTTTATTGATAAGTCAGAGTCGAAGCTTGTCGCTATTGGTCCGCCTGCGCTTAATTTGGCCAGTTATCTTGAGGGTATGAAGCTGGTTGTTAACGGGAAGCCCGTTTCCTACCGATTCAAAGAGTATCCAGATTGTAAAGTCTCTTTTCTTGAGGCTGGTTTGAAATCCAGTGCTGCTTGCGAAGTAAGTTTTCATTTCAAGGACTTTAGTCAAAGCATTCATCTGCAGTCAAACCATCTGCCATCGGGTTTGAAGGTTTTGGCAGCCATATCGAAGAATAATGAAATAGCTTGGGTATCTGATTGGGTGGATTACTATAAATCAAATTATAATATAGATGAGGTTTTTATATATGATAATGGAAGTGATAATGTAGGGGAGCTCGAAGATGAGCTAAAAGGGCGTGCTCATGTTATCAGGTGGAGTTTTCCCTACGGGCCCCCGAAAAAAAGATTCAATAAATTTGCACAACCCGGGGCGCTCAATCACTGTCTGCGCAAGTATGCAAAGGACGGCGTACTTTTTAATTTTGATATCGATGAACTATTGATTGCCGACCGCGCTGAGATAGAGAAAGAAGTCAATAGCAATGGAACTTTGTATGTTTCAAGTTATAATGTTCCATTTGTGAATCCAGGGAAGAAGAGTTATTCTTTTTATGATTTTGTGCATAGAGAAAAATCCCTGAAAAAGTCTGCGCGAAAATTCATTTGCAAGGGTGACTCTGTCGATATCATTTCCCAGCATAATACTTGGACATATACCGGCCGCAGCTTCTGGAAACGCCTTCGGAGGAACAAGCCTTCTGCGATGCAAAGCCGGAATGCCTATTTTCTTCATTTCCTCGGAATTACGACTAATTGGCAACCTGACCTCAATAAGTTGAAAGAAGTATCAACGGAAGGTCTTGTTCATGATGACAGCCATTGTGACCTGAAACCTCATGGCACGAACCGAATCGCAAGAAAGGCTTATTCGGGTGAGCAGGGGGGCAGCGGTCCCTAGGCTGGAACTAGAGAAGCTAGCCAGTTTCCGAATGCCACAGGGCATGCATGTACTGCTCAGCATAGGCGCGGTATGTCTCGCCGCGTAGTTTGTTGATGGTGAGCGTTTGGGCCAGGGCATGCCACTGGGCGGATGCCTTGGCGGGCAGCGGGCGGACATGCGCATCGATCCATACGATCTCATCGCTCGCCGTGACCAGCAGGTTGTTGTAGTGCAGGTCGCGGTGCACGAAACCCGAACGGGCCAGTTGGATGACCTCGCCGACGAACCGTTCCAGAAAACGACGCTTGCCGGCCTCATCCAGGCTTTCGAAATAGTCGCCTCCTGGCCTGGCCGTGGGCAGGTACTCCATCAACAGCAGCGAGGCGTTGCGGTTCCTGGGGTTCAGGGAGAGGCCCCAACCGTGACAGGTGGGAGTCCGCAAGCCGGCCTTGCGCAGGATGCGTAGACTGCGAAACTCCTTGTGCGCATCGGTTTGCAGCAGCCAACGCTTTTCCAGATAGTCGCGGGCGAACCAGTTGAAGGGCTGTCGGCGTTTATCGAACTTGTCCGGGACCACCTTGGCCAGCAATGCCTGGTCGTCGGAGACATAGAAACGGCTGCTGGCGTGCTGCTCGAATTCCTGGGTGGTGGTGGTGCTCGCCAGGCGCAATCGGTCGGGCAGGCGCCAGGGCTGAAACACCAGGTAGCGGCGACGCGCGTCGTCGAAGGGGATATCGAGTAGCTTCACGGAGAGCATCCTTGCACTTGCCTCGCCAGGTTACAGCGCTTCGAACTGCGGAATGACCGTTTCCGCCAGGAATTGTTGGTAGTGCTTGGCTTCTACCTTGACCGGAGCCTGGTCCATGCGTCTGATCGCATCGGCCAGGCTCTTTTCGTTTTCGGGCGCCACCAGGAAATCGGCGAGCTCCTGGGTCAGGATTTCCCTTGGACCACTGGGGCAGTCGACACTGACCACCGGAGTATTGAGGAGTAGCGCCTCGATCAGCACACGCGGCAGCCCTTCGGAGTCCGAGGTCAGGATCAGTGCCTTGGCACCTTGGATGTACGGATAGGGGTTGGTGCGGTAGCCCAGCAGCGTGACTCGATCCTGCAGTTCGAGCTCATCGATCATCGACCGAATCTGTGCTTCCTGTTCACCCTTGCCCAGCAAGACGAGCGGCGTTTGCACACCGCTGGCCTGATAGGCGCGCAGCAGGCGGTCGTGACGCTTGACCGGGGTGAAAGCCCCCACATGAATGAGATACTCGCCCTGCGGCAGGTCGACGCTTTCCTGGGCCAGTTCGAGGAATGGCGCGCGTTCGTACGGGTTGTAGATGCTACGGATTTCGGCAGGCTTCAGGCCGATAATCTCCAGCAAGCTCTTTTCCACCCCATGGGAGACGGCAACCACCTTGCGATGATCGTATTGGCGGCGCTGCCTGGCAAAGACCTTGTCGCGCTTCGGGGAGTTGCTAAAGCGTGCCGAAATGTCGCTCTTGATCCAGAAATACAGGTTGGGGTGTTTCAGGTGGCGGGTGATCTTGTCGCAGGAGCAGGTGAGCACGACATCCGCCTGGAATTGGTCGAGTGCGTTGGCAATGCGGCTGGCCTGCCACTTCTCGATCAATACGCTGTTCAGGGCCTTGGTGGCCTTGGTGATCACTGCCAGGTTGACGACCTCGAGCCCCTCGGGGACATGCTGCTCGATACGGTCGCGCAGGATAAAGACCTTGACGATATTGCCGCGTTGGCGAAGTCCGTCGGCTGTGTACAGAAGCGATTTCTCGGCACCGCCGCCATAAAGGTCGGAGATCACGAAGGCAAAGCGTTTACTGCTCATTCAAGACAAGGGCCCTGGTGGTTGGTATGGTCGGCGCTCATCGGGTCGTCGGGTCCCGCTTGCCGAGCATGGAAGTGTACTTGATTTGGACTATCAGGCGAAATATGGGCGCTCGTCCATGGAACGAGCTGGGCCGGCCTGGTGGCCGGGTCGCTGCCGAGCGGCTCTTTTCTTGATGCTGGAATCACTTCTCGATGAATACTTCGGCAAACTGTCGAAAATCATCCAGCCGATTCTTGCTCGTAGTTGTGTACGACGATATTTCGAAAGCCTACCGACTTGCGCATTTCCAGCTTCTGATCGATCACTTGCCTATCCATGCTCGTTGTCTCGTCCGCAAGATATGTCGTTGCAGGGGCACGAAATCCGTACTTTCCATAATGTTCTTGTAGATCAACCGGCCCCACGCGGCATCCGATCCTCTTATGCGGATTCCGGTCGTCACTATCTGGCTGAGTAGTGGCTCCCCGGCACTGGACAGATCGACCAAGTCGACAGGACGGTCGAATGCCAGGGCAATGGCATCGATCAGTTCCAGGCGCTGCTCGGCGGTGAGTGGTCGATCTGACTGCACCGCAACATCCACGTCGCTGTTTTCATGTGCCTGTCCGCTGGCAAAGGAACCAAACAAGATCACCTGTTCCAGATAGGGAAAAGCTGTCATTACCTGCTCGAGTTTGGTGGATGCCTCTGATTGGCCCATTGTGTTGCCTTTTTAGCACCTGCCCAGTGGTTTGGCTTGCTGCACTCATGAACAGTGTACCTTATCCAGCAGCAGGCACCGAAGCGCCAGCCTGGCGGCCGGATTTGTAAGAGATTGCCGACACGCCTTGTAAGCCATGTCGGCGATTTCTGTCCCAGCGTTTCCTTCCTTCGTCGTTTCCCGTAGCGTGACTCGCCGACACATGAGGACAAGGAAGGAATCATGGCCAATCAGACCGGGTGGCAGTTCACCCTCGCACTTGCCGGGCACGACGCGCTCGACCTGGCGGTGGTCGACTTCACGCACCGCGAACGGCTGTCCCATCCCTTCGAACTCAGCGTCAAGTTCGCCAGTCACAACGGCGATCTGTCTCCCGCCGAGTGGTTGGACCGCCAGGTGACGCTGATCATTTGGCAGGATGGCGAAGTCCTGCGCCGGGTCAACGGCATCGTCGCCGAGTTCCGCCGCGGCGATCGCGGCCATCGCCGCACCCACTACGCGGTGGTGATCCGTCCGGCCCTGTGGCGCCTGTCGCTGCGCCACAATTCGCGGATCTTCCAGCACGTCTCGCCGCTGACCATCGTCAATACCCTGTGCGCGGAGCGCGGCATCACCGACGTCGCCTTCGCCGTCACCCGCGAGTCGGCCGAGCGCGAATACTGCGTGCAGTACCGCGAGACCGACCTGGCCTTTATCGAACGGCTGGCGGCGGAAGAGGGCTGGTGCTATTTCCACGAATTCGCGGCCGATCACCATCGCCTGGTGTTCGCCGATGCCCCTCAGGCGCTGGTCCAGCTTGGCGAGCGCACCTATCACGCGCGGGCCGGCGGCAGCGCGCCGCTGCGCCATGTGCGACGCCTGACCCACGCCTCCCGGGTCAGGCCTGCCTCGGCGACCCTCAAGGACTACTCGTTCAAGCAGCCCGCCTATGCGCAGCTCCACGAGCACCAGGCCAACGGGCTGGACGACCATGCCCAGCGGGCGGATTACGAACACTACGACGCCCCCGGGCGCTACAAGGCCGACGCCTCGGGCGAGGCCTTCACCCGCATTCGCCTGGAACACCTGCGTGCGGAGGCCGCCACCGCCGAGGCCCAGAGCGATCTGCCGGAACTGGTGCCGGGGGCGCGCTTTACCCTCGCCGGCCACGACGTGGCGAGCCTCAACCGCGACTGGCAGGTGGTGGCGGTCGTCCACCACGGCGAACAGCCCCAGGCGCTGGAAGAGGATGGCTTCACCGCCAGCGACCGAGAAGGCATGACCCGCTTTCACAATGACCTGGTGCTGACGCCGGGGGACACTGCCTGGCGCCCCGTGCCCAACCCCAAGCCACGCGTCGACGGCCCCCAGGTGGCCTTCGTGGTCGGCCCCGAGGGCGAGGAGATCCACTGCGACGCCCATGGCCGGGTCAAGTGCCAGTTTCCCTGGGACCGCTACGCCGAGCCCGATGACACCGCCAGCGCCTGGCTGCGTGTCTCCCAGGGCTGGGCCGGGGGCGGTTACGGCATGCTGGCCATCCCGCGCATCGGCCACGAGGTGATCGTCGAATTCCTGGAAGGCGACCCCGACCAGCCGCTGATCACCGGGCGCACCTACCACGCGGTCAACACCCCGCCCTACGCACTGCCCGAGCACAAGACGCGCACCGTGCTGCGCACCCAGACCCACCAGGGCGAGGGCTTCAACGAGCTGCGCTTCGAGGACGCCACGGACCAGGAGCAGATCTGGGTGCATGCGCAGCGGGATCTCGAACTGCTGACGCTCAACGACCGCCGTGAGCAGATCGGCCACGATAGTTACCTCCAGGTCCACCGCGACCGCCTTGGCGAGGTCGACCACGACGACCACCTGACCGTGCATGGCCAGCGCCATGAGAAGACCGACGGCAGCCAGCACCTGATCGTCCAGGGCAGTTTGCACGTCAAGGCCGGCCAGGCGTGGCTCACCGAGAGCGGCCGCGAGCTGCATATCAAGGCCGGCCACCAGGTAGTGCTCGAGGCCGGCAGCGAGCTCACCCTCAACGCCGGCGGCAGCTTCCTCAAGCTCGACGGCAGCGGCGTGACCATCGTCGGCCCCAGCGTGCGCTTCAACGCGGGAGGCAGCCCTGGCCGGGGCAGCGGCCAGGCGGCGGAGAGCCCGCTGCTGCCGGGGCATGCGGTGGCGGAAGAACATGAGGAGGTGCCACCGATTCAGCGGCCGGCACAGCTCAGGACACTACTCAAGGCTCCGCCCAGCTGTGAGATCTGTGAGTCCTCCGGAGGGGAGAACCGCTAAATGATCGAATTACGACGAGCCACCCATGCCCTGGTGGATGGGGTGCGCTACCCGGAGGCGTTGACGCGTTTGTATGGGCGTGACGATGTGACGGAGGTCGAGCCGCTGTATCGGACGACGCGCTGGCAGGACATGGCGGGGCAGGGCCCGATCCTGATCCGTTTGCAGAATGCCGCGCTTGTCGACGAGATGCTGGCCGACGGTAGTGGCGACCTGATGCGGGCGACCTCCTGGCTGGTCAGCCACGAGACGACCCAGACATTGGCCAATCACCTGCGGCAGTTCGTGCAGATCACGGCCACCGGGCGAGGGCCCCGGCTATTGCGCTTCGCCGATCCCCTGGTCGCCCGGCACTGGCTGGAGAGCTATGGCGAGCGTGTGCCGGCCGAGGTGCTGGGCCCGATCGATACCTGGTGGATGGCGCACTGGGCACCTCTCTGGGCGCCGGCTGCCAAGCCGGCCTGGCAGGCATTCCGTGCTCCACTCGATATCGCCCCCGACAGGCGGTCGGGAACGTCTCCCGCCCATTTCGGTCCCGCTCAGCTCGATGCCCTCGAGACAGTGTCCCGCTGGCAGTTCAAGGAACGCCTTGCCATGCACTTTGCGTTGACTGCCCCTCGCATCTGGCAGGGTCTGAGCCCTACGAGACGTGGCCAGTGGCTTGACGACAGGCTGGCCGACGCCGTTGCCTGGGGCGCCACGACCGAGCGCCAGGCGGCGATCTGGGTCGAGCTGAGCCTGTACTGGGGGGCGGATTTCATGACCCGTGCGGATGGGCCCTATGCCCAGTGGTACAGCCGCTATCCCGAGGCTGACAAGCTGTCCCACCAGCAGTGCCTCTATGCCTTGGATATCTGGCGTGCCTCCCCCGAGGCGGCCCGCTTCGAGAACCCCGTGTTGATGCATGAGGCCGGCCATGTCTGACATCCAAGCCCTGCGCGAGGCACGCGATGCCGAGTTCGAGGAAGTGCCCCTCGGCTCGGCCGCCATGTGCCCGCTGCTCCGCGATATCGCGATCTTCCCGGTGCGCTATGCCATCGACGAGTCCCCTGCGCAGGCCGGCGAACCGGGACCGCATCCGCTGCCGGAAGCGTGGAATGGCCCCGCTTACCCCAAGCTCAAGACGCGCGACTATACCCTGAGGCAATTGCGCGACGGCTGGCTCTATGTGTGGAGCGAAGAGACCCGCGACATCGACGAGTATCGCGTCGAGGGGTGTGTATTCACCGGCGAAGGCGGTGACACCAAGCACTATCTGCTCTACCCATCCGCTGCGCGTCTTGCCATCGTCTACTCGTCAGTGCAGTGGACTGAGCGCATTCGCGACATGATGCGTGACAACGCCGATGCCCGGGCGCGCCTCATGCGCGTTGTCGATCCCATGGCCGCCTTCGACGGGCTGGTCACCAGCGCTCTCGACTCCAGTGCGCCGCTGCCCTCGCATATCGGACCGCTCACCTCGCTCGGTGAATCCGTAGCGGATATGCTGCCCGACGGCGCCACGGGGGAGTTCACCTCGACCACGGTGGCCACTCGGCCGCATGAGCAGGACGGCGACGGGGCGGACGAGAGCGTCTACGAGGTGCTGGGCCACAAGCCGGAGATCCACCAGAACAAGATCCTCTCCAAGGTGCCTAGCAAGGATGAAGCGATCTTCGTCGCCTTGGACGATGACCTGGGAATCGTCAACGACCTGACCATGAGTCTGCTCGGTCGCGAGCAGGAACTGGAGCAGTTCAACGACGAGCACGGCCATCGCCTGGAAACGGCGCGGGTGGTGGAGCAGTTGTGCGGGCCTGACGAGAGCCGCTTGCCCAAGGCGATCCGCGAGGACGCCGAGGCACGCCGCCAAGCCATGCACACGCTTCACCGGCGGCATATCGCACAGGGCGAGTATGAGGCCCTGCAGGCGCAGGACGACTACCTGGCGACACGCACGGGAGCGCACCTGCCATCAGTGGAAGGGGTGGGGTGGCTGTCCGAACGCCGGGAGCTGGACGCGGCACTCCAGGAAATGGGCATCGATCCTCCCGGCGAGGAAGCCTACGAGGCTTGGAAAAACAAGGGGATATGGAGAAACGATGTCCGTTATGACGACGCGATGGTTTTCGTCCAGGAGAAGGAACCCGAACTCGAGCACTTGCAAGCTCATGTCGCCGCCAGCCTCGAGGACCTGACTGCCTGGCTGGAGCGTCTACCCCTCGAAGCCGAGGATCTCTGCTTCGATACCTGCGATCTTCAACAGAGCCAGGGGCTGATCGAGTTCGCCCATCTGGTCGCTCAGGTAGTGGGTGCTACCGCGTCGGGGCAGAAGTGGCTGGAGGGCACCTTCCGCGAACGCGATTCGCTGATCGGCCTGGCGTTGGTCAACTTCAACAGCGCCTTGGGCAATGCTATCGAAACCATTGCGCGCAACTTCTACGAGACCGGGAGCGCGGATGGCCAACCCGAGGGAGGCGTCGAGGTTGGTGATATCGCGAACGTGGCCTCACGGTATAACGAAATTATTGCCGTACTCGGGTTGGAGCACGTCCAGCAAAGTGCGCGCTATCAGGCCTTGGCGACTCCCGTGCAGGAGGCCTTCGAGACCTTGCGAAGGGTCGTCGCTGGCTCAGCCAAAGGGGCCTGGGAAGCCCTGGCCTTCCAGGCGTTGCCTGCCATGGGAGCGGGTGCCCAGGCCAGCACGGACAAGATCGCCCGCGGCTTGATGCAGAGCCTGGTGGTGGCCCTGGTGCATCCCGATGTCGAGCGCGCCTATCTGGTTCGCCGCGGTGACTTCGAAGCAGGCCATGCCCAGTGGCTCGACGACATGATGACCCATAAGCTCCAGCTCGAGGCTGCCCGGCAAGCCTTGGCCCAGGAGGCGACGGCAGGCGAGCGCAATGCGCAGATGAATCGTCTGCGCGAGCTCGAGCAGCAATACCAGGCATTGGCGCTCGAAGAGCCCAAGCGCATCGTCGCCGGCGAGAGCGGCGGCGACCCCAGCAACACCGGTACCCAGGTGCGGGTCTCGCACCTGGAAACACTGGGCTATGCCGAGTTGAAGCAGCAACATCGCCTGCGGCTCGAACGCCTGACCCAGAATGCCCACCAACGCATGAAGACCTGGATGGAGCGCCGTGGCGGCGGCCTGGCACTGCTGATTGCCGGCCTCAACCTGGTCAATATCGCCGACAGCGTAGTCACGGCAAGCCGCGAAGGCATGAGCCAGGCCGATCTGGAGAAGATCGCCAGTCAGGCCGGTTACACTGCGAGTGCAGTGATGGCGCTGTGGGTGATGCCGTATTGGAACCGGGCCGCAAGCGGACGCTTCCGCCTGAACGGCCAGCCCAAAGCGCTTGCCGAGGTCTCGTTTCGGGCTTGGAAGCGAGGCGGTAAGCTGGCAGCGGCGCGTCTTGCAGCACGGCTGGCCTCGGCCGTGGTAGGGATGGCGGCTTTTGCTGCGATTGGTGCAGGGGTGGAAACATGGCAAGTTGTTCAGCAACATGGCAGAGCAACTAGTGGCGAAGAACAGGCCGCTCTCACCGCAAAGGGTATTGCTACTTTGAGCATGACTCTGACTGGTGCTGCCCAATTGATTGGTGCCATTGCTGGACGCTGGGTGGCCTTTGCCTGGGTTCTGGCACCTTGGGCGACCTGGACCTTGGCCATTGCCGGGGTGGTCTATCTTTTTGCCTCGATGATCGCCGATTACTATCACCGCGAGGGCGTGCGCCTGTGGCTTTATCGGAGCACCTGGGGCAAGGCGTCCCAGTGGTCGGATAGCGATGAGGACCAAGCAGCGGAGATGCGCACGTTAACGGAAGCATTGCTCGCTCCGTCGCTCAAGCTGATCCCTGTGCGCCGCAGTACCCGTCGCGGTAGTCGCGGCCAACTGGGTTACTGGATTCAACTCGCACTACCCGCCGCGCTGGGTGGCGAGGCCATCCAGGTCTCCGACAACGCCAGGCGAGGCTTCTGGGCGCCGGTGGACAGCATCGACGAGAGCCTCCGGCGCAGCAGGACGACGACGCCATCGCTATCGGCAGCGGCTCAATACCGTGCAGACGATCCGCTGCGCGTCTGGCAGGCCTGGCTGCCCGCCGAGGAACAAGGGTCGGATAATCCCTTCACCCTGACGGTCGACTACGCCTATACCCTGTTGGCTAATCCCCAGGGCCGGGCTGATTTCACCTTCTACAAGCCGAAGGCCGGCGACGGCAAGTACGCTATCGAAGCGAACACGGAACTGCGGGGTGGGAAAGCCGGAGGCTTCACGCTGGCGGTGCCCGGTGCCACCTGAACCAAAGCGAGAGAAGAGATACTGAGTGATGTGGTTTATTCAACCGAAGGAAGATTATGTTTCCCGGATGCCATGGAAGCATGCTGATGAATCGGCCGTGATGAGTTGGCAGATCCGGGCCAGAGATTACAATACCTTTGTGGCTAATTGCGGGTTCTTGGTATGGGTCATTGGATGTGCAATATTTGTATATTTTCTAATCACAAAAGCGGCTGGTGCGAAAATCACAGATGTCATCGGGTTGGGCGCTATAGGAATATATATTCTAATTATTCCAGTGGCGATGAGTATATTTTTCCAAACAACCATTATTGTCTACCGCTTTACCGAGAAGGGCGCTGAGATTTGTGCCTGGAAGCCTCAGATCGATTCGGTCAAGCCGGTGATGAAGTGGACGGCGATCGTCTCGGGGGTGGCCGTTTTATTTCTTATCTTTGTCGATCCAGCGTTTTTGATTGCGGCTATTGGCCCAGTGGGGGTGGGGGTGATGGCGGCGATGATGGGCTCGTCTAAAGGCTATCAGAAGCTGATGAGGGGAGAGCAGCACTATGAGATCGAATGGCCAAAAACCGATACCATTCGCGTGTGGCGAAAACGTAACCTCATCGCGCTGACATACCAGTGGAGACCCTACAGTAAGAACTCACGCTATCGTCCGAGGACAGAGCGCCTTTATTGCCATCCGGATGAATTGGGTGAACGTATCGCGTTTTTCAGGAAGCATTTACCCAGTGCGGCCTACGAAGAGGGCAAAATTGATATTTGACCAGGCAGACATATCGAGCTGAATACAATGTTGCGATCCTGGCAACAGGATGCAATGGCGTCATGCTGCCAGGATATGGCGCCCCCTATCCCGGTGACAATCGATACGTCACCCCACTGGAAGTGGGCCGAGCAGGTTGCTATGCCTATCGAAGAACAGAATGCCGAGATAGACAGGTCCAAGCACTAGTCTCCTGATCCTTCCGTGTCAGCAAGGGATCGATGTAGGCCATTCGGTGTTGTTTGTTTTCAATAGGTTGATTTTTATATTTTTTTATTTCCTTTTGGAGCCGGGTCAGCTTGGTTTCAGTCGCTCCGTATCCGCTAATTTGACAACCTCTATCCCCTTGCTCAGCTTACTGAGTGCCCATCCCGAAATAACAATCGTTGTTGCATGCTTGCAAACAGACAGAGGAGGGATTGCGGTCATGAAATACATGAGCAACGGAGACGGTGTGGGGCGCGTGCCGGTCTTGCCACTGCTGGTGTCATTGGTCGTTGCAGGAACGGCCTCTGCCGAGACGCCATCGCCATCCGTGTTGGGGCATCCCAACGAAAAGAGCCTCGGGATCTACATCGGTAGCGACTTGACCGAGGACGGTTCGACCTTCCTGGCCGGTTTCGGCCATGAGCCTTCGAGCCACTGGATCGAGATCGTGCCACGTCAGGCACATCCTCAAGGGGCGACCTGGAAGGTCGGGGTGACCGGTCAGGCGCGCATTCCGGGCGAGTTGATCGAGATCCCGCAAGCGGATATCACCTACAAGTACATCACCTCGAACTATTCGGAGTTTGCCGGTTTCCCGCCACCGCTGACCAACGGCGGGCTGAACGAGCACGGGGTGGCGGCGCGGGATATCTGGTCGCCCTCGCGTCCCGAACTGGTGGAGATGTCGAAAACGGCCGCCCAGGAAACCCCGCAGCGCGGCCCGCAGTATAGCGATCTGGCGCGTGCAGCGATGGAGCGGGCCACCACGGCGCGTGAGGCGGTGGAGATCATCGGTGGCTTGATCGATAAGCACGGGTTCTCGACCTACGGCGGCAATTCGCACCTTATCGCCGATGCCGAGGAGGGCTGGGCGTTCATCAATTATGCCGGCGGTCAGGGCTTGTGGGCGGCCGAACGCCTGGGCTCGGATGAGATTCGGGTGATGTATCCGGGCTATATCCACGACTTCCCGGTCGATCATGAGCAGCACGATGATTACCTGGCGTCCGACAACTTCGTCGAGTTCGCCCGTGAACAGGGCTGGTGGGACGGCGAGAGCGAGTCGTTCAACCTGCAGGAGGTCTATGGTGCGCCATTCCCGGCGGACGATCCGGGCGACACCTACCCGGCCTTCTATACCGAGGGCCGCAATCCGCCGGCCCGAGAGAAAGAGCTGCGCGAGATGGCACCGTTGAGCCTGGAGGACATGATGGCCTATGTGCGCGATCCGCGTTGGTCGACCGATTTCTCGGGCTATGGCCAGGTCGCGCACCTGCGCCCCGATGTGCATCCCGAGTTGCAGACCCTGTGGGTCGCTGTGACCAGCGGTATCACCACGCCCTTCGTGGCGATTCCGATCGGGACGCAAGACGTGCCGCTGGAGTTCAAGCAGCATCGCTACATGACCAAGGATGCCGATTCCCACTTCATCGACCCGGGTTACGGACCGTTGGAGGCCACGCGTTATGCCACGCGTACCTTCAAGCGGCTGCTCTATCATACCTGCGAGCACCCGGCCGATTTCCTGCGTCCGGTGACCGGTGAGCTCGAAGCATTCGAGCAAGGCCTGATCGAGGAGCGCAGTAGCGTCGAGCGGCGTGCCCAAGGATTGTTCGAGGCGGGGCAGAATGAGCAGGCGCGCGCTCATCTGACCTATAACGTGGAGCAGCGGCTGCTGGAAGGACTCGAGCTTGGCGAGGACCTGGTGCAGGCGGTGGAACGTGAAACCCGCGCCAAGTACGGCATCCGCATGCCCGAGGGCGAACCGGTCGAAGGCGAGACAACGCCGGCCACCAGCCAGCCCATGGCGCGCCATGGTTGGAGCGCGATGATCCATTGCTATGAAGAGGCGCTCGACGAATACCCGCGTGAGCATGGCATCTACGACGAGTACCGGGGGCTGGGTCATTGAGATTGATGGCTCACGACAGCGGGTTTTTTGTAGATACTCCGTTTCGACTCAAGCGTTCATATGCTCATCGCTGAAGAGCAACGAGGAATCGAATGGGGTTTGGCTCTGCATGCAGGCCCACAGGCCGGTGA
>NZ_JBHRUG010000045.1:0-877 GCF_042646605.1 Litchfieldella rifensis
GAGCATACCTACGAGGCGCTGGTGCAGGCGTTCCGCCACTTCGGCGGCGTGCCGCGCACGGTGCTGGTCGATAACCAGAAGGCGGCGGTGCTCAAACATGACCGCGACCGGCGCGTGATCTTCAATGCCGGCTTCCTGCAGTTGGCCAACCACTATGGTTTCGCCCCCAAGGCGTGCCGGCCGCAGCGACCGCGGACCAAGGGCAAGACCGAGCGCATGGTGGGCTACGTGAAGCAGCACTTCTTCCAGCGCTACCGGCAGTTCGATAGCGTTGCCCATCTCAACCAGTTGCTTCTGCTGTGGCTGGAGCGGGTGGCCGATCAGCGGCCGTTGCGTCAGTTCCGCCAATCCCCGGCGGAGCGCTTCGTGGCCGAAACCGAGGCGCTGCAAGCCCTGCCGGCGACTGACTTCGATACCCGCTATCACGACCTGCGCCAGGTCGGCTGGGACGGCTACATCGAAGTGCGTGGCAACCGCTATAGCGTGCCGGAGGCCCACTGCGGCCAGGCGGTGATCATTCGCCTGAGTCTCGATGACGAATTGACGGTCTACACGCCGGCCGGCGAGGCCATTGCCCAGCATCGCCTCCAGGCCCCTCAAGCCGGCTGGCGCAGCGTACCGGAGCACCATGCCGCCCTGTGGCAGCAGACCCTGGCCGTTCAACAGCGTGACCTGCGGGTCTACGAGGAGGTGCTGTGATGGCCCTGGAACAGCTCCTTACCCGCCTGAAGATGGAGCATCTCCAGGCCTCGCTCGACAGCCTCTGCGAGCATGCCAGCAAGCAGGACCTGAACTACCGTGAGTTCCTCGAGCAGGCCTTGGCCCAGGAATGGGGCGGGCGCCACCAGAAGGGCCTGGAGTCGCGGCTGAAACAGGC
>NZ_JBHRUG010000046.1:0-836 GCF_042646605.1 Litchfieldella rifensis
CGCTCGATCTCGGCCAGCTGCCGCTGGGTGCGCGGCTGGTGCGGCAGGGTCTGGCGCGACAAGACCAGCGCGGTGGGCGCGCCATGGCGCTTGAGCGCGGCCCCCCAGGCGGCGGCGGTTTCCACCGCGTCGGCGGGGCGCCAGGTCGACAGGTTGGGCGTACTGCGCAGCGCCCCCAGCTGCTCGATCGGCTGGTGGGTGGGGCCGTCCTCGCCGAGGCCGATGGAGTCGTGGGTGAACACGTAAATCACCTGGCGGTTCATCAGCGCCGCCATGCGCACCGCGTTGTGCATGTACTCCATGAAGGTCAGGAAGGTGGCGCCATAGGGAATGAAGCCGCCGTGGGCGCTGATGCCGTTCATGATCGCGCCCATGCCGAACTCGCGTACCCCGTAGTGCAGGTAGTTGCCGTCCGGAGAGCCATCAGCGGGGTTGTTTGAAGAGCCGGGGCCGATCGCCTTGGCGCCCTGCCAGAAGGTCAGGTTGGACGGCGCCAGGTCGGCGCTGCCGCCGAGCAGCTCGGGCAGGTGCGGGCCGAGCGCGTTGAGGCACGCCAGCGAGGCCTTGCGCGAGGCGACGCTCTCGCCGTTCGCCTGGGCCTGCTCGATCAATGCCTGGCTCTTGAGCGCCACCGGCAACTCGCCCTTGAGGCGGCGCTGCAGCTCCTTGGCCTCGGCCGGGTAGGTCTCGGCGTAGCGGTCGAAGCGCGCCTGCCAGTCGCTCTCGAGCTGGGTGCCGCGCTCGCGCGCGTCCCAGCCCTGGTAGATGGCCTCCGGCACATGGAAGGGCGCATGCGGCCAGTCGAGCTGTTCGCGCGCCGCGGCGACCTCGTCGGC
>NZ_JBHRUG010000047.1:0-31664 GCF_042646605.1 Litchfieldella rifensis
GTGCCGCGCTCGCGCGCGTCCCAGCCCTGGTAGATGGCCTCCGGCACATGGAAGGGCGCATGCGGCCAGTCGAGCTGTTCGCGCGCCGCGGCGACCTCGTCGGCGCCCAGCGCCGCGCCGTGGCACTCCTCCTTGCCCTGCTTGTTGGGCGCGCCGAAGCCGATGACGGTGCGGCACACGATCAGGCTGGGGCGGTCGTCGTGACTGCGCGCCAGCTCGATGGCCGCCTTGACCTCGTCGGGCCGGTGACCGTCGACCTGGGGCACCACGTGCCAGCCGTAGGCCTCGAAGCGCTTGGCGGTATCGTCGGTGAACCAGCCTTTCACCTCGCCGTCGATGGAGATGCCGTTGTCGTCATAGAACACCACCAGCTTGCCCAGCCCTTGGGTGCCGGCCAGCGAGCTCACCTCGTGGGAGATGCCCTCCATCAGGCAGCCGTCGCCGACGAAGCAGTAGGTGTAATGGTCGATGATCGCATGCCCGGGGCGGTTGAACTGGGCCGCCAGGGCGCGCTCGGCGATGGCCATGCCCACCGCGTTGGCCAGGCCCTGGCCGAGCGGGCCGGTGGTGGTCTCGACCCCCGGGGTATAGCCCAGTTCGGGGTGGCCGGGGGTGCGCGAATGCAACTGGCGGAAGTGCTGCAGGTCCTCGAGGCCCAGTTCGTAGCCGGTCAGGTGCAGCAGCGAGTAGAGCAGCATCGAGCCGTGGCCGTTGGAGAGCACGAAGCGGTCGCGATCGGCCCAGTGCGGGTTGGCCGGGTTGTGACGCAGATAGTCGTTCCAGAGGACTTCGGCGATATCGGCCATGCCCATGGGGGCGCCGGGATGGCCGGAATTGGCCTTCTGCACGGCATCCATGGACAGGGCGCGAATGGCATTGGCCAGTTCGAAACGGGACGGCATTGGGTAGCTCCTCGCCTGCGGCAAATAAGCAATAGCTTCGATAAATCAACAGCCTGGGCTGCGATTGGTCGATTCTTCATGGCTGGGGTGGCGCCGCTCGCGGGACGGCGCGCTTGATCAGGGCGCTTATTGTCGCCGAGATGCGCTCATCCATCAAATCGTGAAGTGATCCGTCATGCCACGAATAGCCGTCATCGAGGGCATTCTCTGCGGCAAATTCTAGGAACAGGGCAAGTCAACGTGTAAACTCTTGCCCCCAAGCCGGCGGCAATGCCCAGCCGGGCCCGTCGAGCGTCGCTCTTGCCGTCATGTCTGGCGGTCCGCGGCGCGGTTAGCCCCGAACCCGTTTGAGCCCAGTGCACCGCATCAAACGCCTTTTATCGAGAGGGTCGAGGACGCCATGAGCGAATACTCCCTGTTTACTTCCGAGTCCGTATCCGAAGGGCATCCGGACAAGATCGCCGACCAGATTTCCGATGCGGTACTGGACGCCATCATCGCTCGTGACAAGCAGGCGCGCGTCGCTTGCGAAACCTTGGTCAAGACCGGGGTGGCGATCGTCGCCGGCGAGATCACCACCATGGCCTGGGTCGATCTGGAAGAGTTGGTCCGCCAGGTGATCATGGACATCGGCTACACCTCGTCCGACGTCGGTTTCGACGGCGAGACCTGTGGCGTGCTCAACCTGATCGGCAAGCAGAGCGTGGACATCGCCCAGGGTGTCGACCGCAGCAAGCCCGAAGACCAGGGCGCCGGTGACCAGGGCTTGATGTTCGGCTATGCGACCAATGAAACCGACTCCTACATGCCGGCACCGATCCACTATGCGCATCGTCTGGTCGAGCGCCAGGCCGAGCTGCGCAAGAATGGCCTGCTGCCGTGGTTGCGCCCGGACGCCAAGAGCCAGGTGACCTTCCACTACGACGACGACGGCAAGCCCTGTGCGGTGGACGCCGTGGTGCTGTCGACCCAGCACGATCCGGGTATCGACCAGGAAGAGCTGCGCAAGATGGTCAGGCGCGAGATCATCGAGCAGGTGATTCCGGCCGAGTGGCTGACCGACACCACCGAATACCACATCAACCCGACCGGCAAGTTCGTGATCGGTGGCCCGGTGGGCGACTGTGGCCTGACCGGCCGCAAGATCATCGTCGACACCTATGGCGGCATGGCACGCCACGGTGGCGGCGCCTTCTCCGGCAAGGATCCGTCCAAGGTCGACCGCAGCGCCGCCTATGCCGGCCGCTACGTGGCCAAGAACATCGTCGCCGCCGGCCTGGCCGAAAAGTGCGAGATCCAGGTGTCCTACGCCATCGGTGTGGCCGAGCCGACCTCGGTGTCGATCAACACCTTCGGCACCGGCAAGGTCAGCGAAGCGCGCATCATCGAGCTGGTGCGTGAGCACTTCGATCTGCGCCCGCACGCCATCACCCACATGCTCGATCTGCTGCATCCCATGTATCGGCTCACCGCGGCCTATGGCCACTTCGGTCGCGAGCCCTTCGAAACCAGCTACCGCTGGACGGATGTCGGCGGCGAGGAGCATACCGAGACCTTCATCGCCTTCCCTTGGGAGAAGGTCGACAAGGCCGATGCTCTGCGCGATGCTGCCGGTCTGTAAGGCCGTCTCGCCGATCGATTCAGAGGCCCCGCCGGCGCTGCCGTGCGGGGCCTCTTGTCATGCGTGAAGGGAAAGCAGCATGCTCCGCTACCCCCCTTGATCATGCCGCCATAAATCGCGTTTGTCGTTATCGATCGCGTTCCATAGACTGACTTTGTCGCTCATCGGCCAGGAAGGCGCTCCACCATCGCTGTTGACCAAGGGAGACTACCCGTGAATCTTTTCTCGAAACTCCTTCAGCGCGCGGCTGACAATCGGCCGATCCGGGTCGGTCTCATCGGGGCCGGGAAATTCGGCTCGATGTTCCTGGCGCAGGTCCGCTCGATCAGGGGGATGCATCTGATGGGCATCGCCGACCTGTCGGCAGAGCGCGCCCGCAAAGCCCTCGCCAACACCGGCTGGGAGCCGCATGCCATCGTCGCCGCCTCCCTCGACGATGCCCGGTCGTCCGGTCGGACGTACATCACCGAAGATGCCGAGGCGCTGATCGGCGCCGGTGGTCTCGATGTGGTCATCGATGCTACCGGCAATCCCGCGGCAGGAATCCGTCACGCCCTGCTTGCGGCCGAGAACGGCCGGCACATGGTCATGGTGAACGTCGAGGCGGACGTACTGGCCGGCGCCTATCTGGCCGAGAAGTTTCGCAACGCCGGGCTTGTCTATGGCATGGCCTACGGGGATCAGCCCGCTCTCGTCTGCGAGATGGTGGATTGGGCCCGTACCTGCGGCTTCCGCGTGGTGGCCGCGGGGAAGGGCACGAAGTATCTCCCCCACTACTCGCAATCCACCCCCGATACCGTCTGGAGCCACTATGGCATCACCCCGGAGCAGGCCGAGCTGGGGGGGATGAACCCGCAGATGTTCAACTCGTTCATCGACGGCACCAAATCCGCCATCGAGATGGCCGCCATCTCCAACGCGACCGGGCTTATCGCTCCGAAGGAGGGGCTTGCCTTTCCGCCAGTCGGCGTTCACGACCTTCCCGAGGTGCTCAAGCCGAGTGTCGACGGCGGCATCCTCGAAAGCGCCGGCATGGTCGAGGTCGTTTCCAGCGAAGAGCGCGACGGACGGCACGTGTTCAACGATCTCCGCTGGGGTGTCTACGTGACCTTCGAAGCGGCAGACGATGGCCAGGGCGCCGACTACATTCGCCGCTGCTTCAAGGAATACCAGGTCGTCACGGATCGGACGGGGCGCTACGCCTCGCTCTACCGCCCCTCGCACCTCATCGGCCTCGAGCTGGGGGTGAGCGTGGCCTCCGCCGTTCTTCGCAACGAGGCCACCGGGACCCCAGTCGACTTCAGTTCGGACGTGGTCGCGGTGGCGAAGAAATCTCTGTCATCCAGCGAGACGCTGGACGGTGAAGGCGGCTACACGGTCTGGGGTCGGATCATGCGGGCGGAGGACTCGCTTGCCCTCGGCGCGCTGCCGATCGGCCTCGCTCATGGGGTGAAACTCAAGCGTGAGATTCCCTCGGGCCAGGTGCTTTGCTGGGATGATGTGGAAATCCCCGCCAGCCAGGCCGTCAGCGTACGCCGCGCCATGGAGCAGGCGTTTCGCGACAGGCTGGGTCCCCCGGATAACGGCTGAGCGTCAGACAAGGCCGAAGCCTGCGGCGATTGAAAAACCCGACGAGCTGTAGTGAACTGCTCTACAGGTCGAATACTCACCTGTTCTGTTGCTGCTGTCCGAGGGGCGCTGCAGCACCCGCCGGTGGCTAACCGCGGATGCGAGGCTCGGACAGACGCTGTATTCAGGCAACGGCGCCCATTCCCCGGAATGGAGTAGAACGATGAGCCAACTGGCTTCCACCAACACCACCACGCAGGACTACAAGGTCGCCGATTTGACGCTGGCCGATTGGGGCCGCCGCGAGATCCGCATCGCCGAGACCGAGATGCCGGCGCTGATGAAGATCCGCGAGAAGTACCGCCAGCAGCAGCCGCTGGCGGGCGCACGCATCGCCGGCTGTATCCACATGACCATCCAGACCGCGGTGCTGATCGAGACCCTGATCGAGCTGGGTGCCAGCGTACGTTGGTCGTCATGCAATATCTTCTCGACCCAGGACCATGCCGCTGCCGCCGTTGCCGCCGCCGGTATTCCCGTTTTCGCCTGGAAGGGTGAGACCGAAGAGGAATTCTGGTGGTGCATCGAACAGACCGTGACCGGTCCCGATGGCTGGGCGCCCAACATGGTGCTCGACGATGGCGGTGACCTGACGGCGGTGTTGCATGAAAAGCATCCCGAACTGCTCGACACCGTCCACGGTATCTCCGAGGAGACCACCACCGGTGTGCACCGCCTGCACGAAATGCTGCGCGACGGCACGCTCAGGGTACCGGCGATCAACGTCAACGATGCCGTGACCAAGTCGAAGAACGACAACAAGTACGGTTGCCGCCATTCGTTGAACGATGCCATCAAGCGCGGCCTCGATCACCTCATGGCCGGCAAGCAGGCGCTGGTGGTGGGGTATGGCGATGTCGGCAAGGGCTCGGCGGCCTCGCTACGCCAGGAGGGCATGATCGTCAAGATCTCGGAGATCGACTCGATCTGCGCCATGCAGGCCTGCATGGACGGCTTCGAGGTGGTTTCGCCCTACGTGGGCGGCGTCAATCAGGGCGTGCCCAGCATCGACCGTGAGCTACTCGGCAAGATCGACCTGGTGGTCACCGCCACCGGCAACATCAACGCCTGTGATGCGCCGATGCTCAAGGCACTGAAGAAGGGGGCGGTAGTGTGCAACATCGGTCACTTCGACAGCGAGATCGATACCGCCTACATGCGTCGCCAGTGGCATTGGGAAGAGGTCAAGCCCCAGGTACACAAGGTCTATCGCGACAGCGACCCGGGGGAATACGACCCGCAGAGCGACGACTATCTGCTTTTGCTCTCCGAGGGGCGCCTGGTCAACCTGGGCAATGCCACCGGTCATCCCTCGCGGATCATGGACGGCTCCTTCGCCAACCAGGTGCTGGCGCAGATCCATCTGTTCGAGCGCCGCTTCGCCGATCTGCCGGCGGCCGACAAGGCCGAGGCGTTGACGCTCTCGGTGCTGCCCAAGCATCTCGACGAGGAGGTGGCCCGCTACATGGTCGAAGGCTTCGGCGGGGTGATCACCAGGATGACCGAGGCCCAGGCCGAATACACCGGCGTGCCGGTGGAGGGGCCTTACAAGCCGGACGAATACCGCTACTGAGATATACTGTCAGTGACTCGGAACGCCGCCCCTGAGGCGGCGTTTTGCATGCTGCCGAGCTGTACATCATAAGAAACTGAATTCGACATAAGGCAGATCCGTGACCAAAGGAAAGCGACTCCTGTTGGCATTGACCGGTGCCATGCTGTTGCCTGGTTGTGCAACGATCGAGGTTCCCAGGACATATTCGACCGCACTCGATGGCGACGCGTCGACGACGACCTATCTGGGGGCTTGGGCACAGCAGGCTGCCAAGCAACATGAGGAGCTGAATGGCCTGCGCCTGCTGACCGAGGGACCGGTGGCCTTTGCCCTACGTGTTGCGTTGGCGGAGCATGCGCAGAAAACCCTCGATGTGCAGACCTACATCTTCGGGAACGATCATGCCGGGCGAGCGTTGCTGAAGCGGATGCTGCATGCCGCACAGCGCGGCGTACGTGTCCGCCTGCTGCTCGACGACACCGCCAGTCTCGGCAAGCAGGACATGTTGGCGGCGTTCGACAGTCACCCGAATACCGAGGTGCGCGTCTTCAATCCGATCCCGGCGGCGCGTCGCAGCTGGCTGGGCTACCATCTGGCGTTGGCCGTCGACTTCGAGCACCGGCATCGCCGCATGCACAATAAGCTGTGGCTGGCGGATGGTGCGGTGGGTATCACCGGGGGGCGCAACCTGAGCGACGAATATTTCGAGGTTGCCGACAGCAAGCTCAATTTCAATGACCTCGATGTCTTGGCGATTGGCCCGGTGGTGGATGCGCTCTCGGAAAGCTTCGATGACTACTGGAATTATCCGCTGGCGGTGCCGCTGCGGTACTTTGTGCAGGCCCCGCCAGCCGCCTGGCACGATCTGCTTGCCGAGCTCAACGCCAGTGGTGGACAGGAGAGAGCCCTCTCGGCGCCGTCCCCGGTCCAGCGTCTCGTTGGTGAGGCCGGTCAGGCTCTGCTGGCGTCATTGGAGTGGGCACCAGTCATCGCCTTGTGGGACCGGCCGGAAAAGCTCGATGCGGAGGGCTACCCGGCGCTGGAACTGACGCTGCTTGACCAGCTCGGCGATGCCTTCCGGAGTCTGAAGCGGCGGCTGCTGATCATTTCCCCCTTCGTCGTGCCGACTCCGGCCAGTATCCGCTACCAGGAGACGCTGGCCGAGCGCGGCATCACGCTGACACTGCTCACCAACTCTCTGGAAGCGATGGACCATCCTTCGCTGCATGGTGCCTACGCGCCATGGCGTCCTGCCTTGCTGGCTAACGGCGCGCGCCTCTTCGAGCTGCGTGCAGCCCCGGAGGCAGAAGATGAGTCGCGCACTTCCGACGATATCTCCAGCCTGCACATCAAGGCCATGGCCTTCGATGACGAACGGGTCTTCATTGGCTCGATGAACGCCGACCCGCGTGCGGTGTGGTGGAACAGCGAAATCGGACTGTTGGTCGATAGCCCCGCGCTGGGCCAGCAACTCTGGTCATTGGCAGAGCAGGGCATGGACCCGAAGCGCAGTTATCGAGTACGGCTGGAAGATGGCCGCCTGATCTGGCAGACCGAGGTGGCGGGGCGTCGGGTGACGCTCGAAAAGGAACCAGGCGGTGCCTGGCGGCATTTCCAGTCTTGGACCATCCGGCTCTTGAACATCGAGCACTTGCTGTAAGGCCGCGCCGGACGTGACCGCCATTCAGTCGGCGACGAAGCCGAGAAAACGTCCCGCTATCACGATGGCTGGCCACAGCAACAGGGAAATGCCACCGGCAATCCGCAGGTGTCGGCTCGTGGCGTGCGCAATACCGGAGCCGAGATTCAACACCAGGGCGTTGACGATGGCCAGGGAAATCAGGGTCAACTTGGTCAGGAACAGCGGCTGATCAGCATATTCCGTGGCCCGGCCGATGAACAGCAGTGGTCCGGTCGCAAGCGCCAACAGCAGGCCAGCGATCGCCGCACCCTGCAACAGCCTTGCCAACGGCACGAGGGGAATGCTGCGTCGCCACCCTAGCAGACGCAGGTCGAGAGGCACGATGGCGCCTACCAGCAAGGCGATCCCCAGAACGTGTAGTGTATTGACCGAAGCATAGCCCCAGCGTGAGACACGCAGCCACTGTGCCAGCGACGATTGCTCGAGCAGCGATAACAGCGCCCCCATCGCGGCGGGTCAGACCCGGTCAGGGTAGAGTGTGTACTCGCTGTCGCCAATCCACAGCCTGACGACCTTCAGGCGTTTTTCTCGTCCGGACCGGCCGACGGTGCCCCCAGGACGCGGATTTCGACACCTTCGGCCAGATCGCCCTCTTCGAGGCCGGCACGCTCGTTGCGCCACGGCTGGCCGACCTCCACGATCCAGGCCGTACCATCGACGTCGAGCGTGAGCCTGCCATGCGGGTTACCCAGACTTGCTTCGGTGATGGTGCCGTTGAGTTCGATGTTCTCGCCACTGGTCCAACTCCAGCCATGATGGGCGAAAGCGGCGGAGGGGGCATAGCCGAGCAGCAGCAGGCAGAACGCAACGATCGATATGAAACGGCAGCGAATGATGGCCATGTCGATGGGCCTCGCATTGTTCGTCATCCTTGGTTTCAAGGCTAGTCCCGGTCGCTGTTTCTGCAAGCTGCCAAGGCGGTATGAGCGGCAAATGGTAGACTACGTGTACAGATGTTAGATCGTTTGCCGCTTCTCCTTCACTCCCGGGCCAGCCTTACCGAGGTGGCCCTGGCGTGCGGTTTCGCCGATGCGGCGCATTTCTCGCGTGTCTTTCGTTCCCGGCATGGCCTCTCCCCTCGCCAGTGGCGGGACATTCAGTACAGGCCGGTGAGTCGCAACAGTCCCTCCAGATAGAGCGGAATCAGCAACGGGGCGGCGAGCGTGGTCACGAGCACGGCGATAGCGCCCTTCTCCGGGCGGATCGAGAGTTCCATGGCGACCACCACCACATTGGCGGCCATCGGCACCACACCGATCAGCAGCAAGGCCAGCACCAGTTCGGGGGCGATGCCGGTGGTGGCCTGCAATGTCGCGACCACGCCCAGGGCGATCAGCGGCCACAGCCCATAGCGCACCACCACGCAGGCGGCGATGAAGCGGGCATCCAGCTCGCGTATCGTCACCCGCCCCAAGGTCATGCCGATGATCATCATGCCCAGCAGGGTGTAGGTGGCCGGGAATACCTCGAGGCTGTTCATCACCGGGCCGGGGATCGTGATGCCCAATGCGCTGGCCAGCAGGGCGGCGAGGAAAGCGTAGATCAGCGGTAGGCGGGTGATCTTGACCAGGCTCTGGCGTACCGAGAACTGCCCCCGTGCACTCACGTAGAAGCCGAGAGTGAACTCGTAGAGCGTGACGCCCAGCAGGCAGAACAGGTACAGGGTCACGCCTTCCGGCGGCAGCAGCACCATGGCGATGGGCAAGCCGAAGTAGCCGGTATTGCCGGTGCCTCCCGAGAAGGCCAGGACCGCGGTTTCCTGGGCCGGGAAGAAGGGGCGCGCCAGGCGCTGGACCAGCAGGCATACCAGGCTGGCGGCAACGAAGGTGCCCAGGGTCAGCAGCAGGTAGGTCGGTGTCGGCCCGCCCAGAACCAGGCCGCGGAAGAAGGTCAACGGGGCAATCAGGTAGATCAGCAGCGTGGCGATGGGCCGTGGGTCGATGGCCAGTCGCCGTGCGCACAGCCAGCCCAGGCCGACGAAGGCCAGCAACATCCATAGGGGAGTGATGAGGGTCGTACCCAGGTCGAGTTCCACTATTCGCGCTTCCGCATATAAAAATAGGCATCATGCCTGCCCCGGCGAGCGATGTCAGCGCCACGGGCGAAGAAGGTCAGGATTATTCAAGTCATGCGCCATGCCGGCTGACAAGCTGGGGCTCGCCTTCATGACAGAGGAACTCGCCATGACCGAAGCCCGCTTGCGCGTGCCGAATACCCGCGCCACTGCCATCGGCGCGACCACTGTGCTCAACTGGTCACTGCTGGCGGCTCTGACACAACTCTCGGGGTCGGTGCCCCCCTTCCTGCTTACCGCGCTGGCCTTTGCCATCGCCTTTGGCTGCTTCGCGGTATGGCTGCGCGTGCGCGGTGAGTCATTGGTGGTGCCGCTCAGGCAACCCCCATTGGTCTGGGCGCTGGGGGTGGGCGGCTTGTTCGGCTATCACGCCCTCTACTTCGTTGCCCAGCAGAATGCGCCGCCGGCCAATGCCGGACTGATCAGTTATCTGTGGCCACTGCTGGTCGTGATCCTCGTGGCCCTGCTGCCTGGTGAACGTCTCAAGGCGGTGCACGTCATCGGTGCCGTGCTGGGATTCTCCGGAGCGGCGTTGCTGGTGGGCGGTGATGTGGGCGCCGGTGGCAGTACGCTTGGCTATGCGGCGGCCTTCGCTTGTGCCTTCGTGTGGAGCGGCTATTCGGTACTGTCACGAGCGGTCCGTGATGTGCCTACCACGGCGGTCGGTGGTTTCTGTTTGGTGACGGCATTATTGGCGATGCTGTGCCATCTGCTTTTCGAAACAACGGTGTGGCCCCAAGGGGTGGGCTGGTTAGGTGTGATCGGCCTGGGGGTGGGGCCAGTCGGCAGTGCCTTCTTTACTTGGGATGTGGGGGTCAAGCACGGCGATCTACGGCTATTGGGGTTCCTGGCTTACTTCAGCCCGCTGCTATCGACCCTGGTGCTGATCGTCAGCGGTTACGCCGAGCCGACATCCGGACTTGCCACAGCGGCCGTGCTGATCACCGTGGGAATGCTCATCGGTAGTGGAAGGCTGAGGTGGCCGAGCAAAGAGCCCGAAGAAGAGAGGGCTTAGTGTCACGGGTTCTATCGCAGCGGTTTCCTATATGAATGAGATCGATACAGGATGGCAAAACTTTCATTGGTCGGCGTGCGGTGAAGCCGGCACAATGCGACCATAATCAAGGCCGGCCGGTACCTGAGACGACAGTTTCGGCGCCGACGACGAGCCTGAAGATGAAAATGCCGAATATGAGAGTCGCTCGCCAGGGCGGCCGGAGAGGGTTGAATCGATGAGTTTACAAACGCATTCGCTGGACATCAGCTTCGAGTTCTTTCCGCCCAGTACCGAGGCCGGGCGTGAGAAGCTGATGGGCGTACGCGATGCCCTGGCCGAGCGCAAGCCCCGCTTCTTCTCGGTGACCTACGGCGCCGGTGGTTCCACCCAGGCGCGCACCACCCAGACCGTCAAGGCAGTGCGTGAATGCGGTATCGAAACGGCACCTCACCTGTCGTGCATCGGCAGCGACAAGGGCGAGTTGCGCGAACTGCTGGCCCACTATCGTGAGGTAGGCATCAGCAGCCTGGTGGCACTGCGTGGCGACCTGCCGTCGGGCATGGGGGGCATCGGCGAGCTGCGTTATGCCAATGAGCTGGTCGAGTTCATCCGTGAGGAAACCGGCAACCATTTCGAGATTGCCGTGGCCGGCTATCCCGAGTCGCATCCGCAGGCGCCGAACTTCGAGAAGGATCTGGAGAATTTCGCGCGCAAGGTGAATGCCGGGGCCAATCTCGCCATCACCCAGTACTTCTTCAATGCCGAGGCCTATTTCCACTTCGTCGAACGGGCGCGCCGGCTGGGCGTCGAGGTACCGATCATCGCCGGTATCATGCCGATCACCAACTACACCAAGCTGGCGCGGTTTTCCGATGCCTGCGGCGCCGACATTCCGCGCTGGATCCGCAAGCAGCTCGAGGCCTACGGAGACGACGGCGAATCGATCCGGGCCTTCGGCGAGGAAGTGGTGTCGCGACTGTGCCAGCAGTTACTCGATGGCGGCGCGCCAGGCCTGCATTTCTATACCCTCAACCAGGCCGACGCCACGCTGAAGGTGCTCGACAATCTGTCCTGACCAGAACGGTTGGCGACCTGCCCAACGGGCGTCTAGCCTGATGGCTGCAGTTCCACGGAATCAGGAAAGGAGAGACGCACGATGCGTAATGCCATCTTTCTGGGGAGCGTCGCCACCTCCCTGCTGTTGGCGGCGGTTGTCGCCCACGCTGACGAGAGTCGCGAGGTCGAGATCCACAAGGTCAGCGCCGACGGGGTCGAAGAGCAGATCGGCTCCGTAACGCTGGAAGACAGCGAATATGGACTGTTGCTGACCCCCGAGCTGAGTGACCTCCCGCTCGGTCCCCATGGCTTTCACGTTCACGAGAACCCCAGCTGTGAGCCGGCCGAGGACGACTCGGGCGAGATGACTGCCGCCAAGGCGGCCGGTGGCCATTTCGATCCCGACGAGACCGGCAGTCACGCAGGTCCCTATGGCGATGGTCACTTGGGCGACCTGCCGTTGCTGGTGGTGAACGAGGACGGCGAAGCGACGACGCCGGTGCTGGCGCCACGGCTGAGTGTCGACGATCTCGATGGACGCAGCCTGATGATCCACGAAGGCGGTGACAACTATGCCGACGATCCCGAGCCACTGGGTGGCGGGGGCAGTCGCGTGGCGTGTGGCGTGGTGAGTTCCTGAGAGAGCGGAAAAAACGGAAACCCGCCGGCCATGTCGTGGTCGGCGGGGTTTTTCGTCAGGGACTCAGGACTTGACGGGTACCTTGTCGCCTCCCAGCGGCAGGCGTCGTTGCAACAGGAAGATGGCGATGCCCGCCGCCAGCCCGGCCAGGTCGGAGTAGATGCCGCCGTAGATCATGCACACGGCGCCCACCAGCAGTACCAGCCGCAGCAGGGCCTTGATCGGTCCGAAGAACCACGCCTGCACCGCCGCCGCCAGCATCACGATGCCGAGTGTCGCGGTCACGCCCACGCGCAGGATCTGCAAGCCACTGCCTTCCATCAGCATCGCCGGGCTGTAGAAGAACATGAACGGCACGATAAAGGCCGCCAGACCGATCTTGAACGAGGTCACCGAGGTCTGCATGGCATTGGCCCCGGAGATGCCGGCCGCCGCGTAGGAGGCCAGCGCCACCGGCGGGGTGATGGCCGAGACCACCGCGAAGTAGAACACGAAGAAGTGCGCCACCAGCGGCTCGATGCCGATCCCGATCAGGCCCGGGGCGACCACCGAGGCCGCCACTGCATAGGCGGCTGTGGTCGGCATGCCCATGCCCAGCAGGATGCTGATACACATGGCGAAGAACAGCGCCAGCAACTGGCTGAACCCGGCCAGGCCCAGCAGCAGCGACGAGAAGCGCGAGCCGACCCCGGTCAGGGAAATCACCCCGACGATGATCCCGGCACAGGCACACACGGCGATGATCTGGATCGACATGGTGCCGGCCAGTTGTAATGCCCGCAGGATCGAGGGAATCCCCATCTTGTGCGGCGAGAGCCAGCTCACTACCGCGGCGGCGGCGGTAGCCAGGGTGCCGGCACGGATCACCGAATACCCCATGAACAGCGCGACGATCAGGATAATGATCGGTGCGAACAGGTAGACCTGCTTGACCAGGCGCGAGAAGAGCGGGATCTCGTCCTTGCGCATGCCGCGCATGCCCTTGCGCGCGGCCTCGAAGTCGACCATGAAGTAGACCGAGGCGAAGTACAGGATCGCCGGAATCACCGCCGCGACGGCGATCTCGGTATAGGGGATACCGGTGATCTCGGCCATGATGAAGGCCCCGGCCCCCATGATCGGCGGCATGATCTGCCCACCCGTGGAGGCCGCCGCCTCGATGGCCCCGGCGCTGCGGCTGGGGTAACCGACTTTCTTCATCAACGGAATGGTCAGCGAGCCGGTGGACACCACGTTACCGGCGCTGGTGCCGTTGATCATGCCCATCAGCCCGGAAGCGAAGATCGCCACCTTGGCCGGGCCACCACGCGCCCGGCCAGCGGCAGCGAAGGCGAAGTTGACGAAGTAGTCACCGACCTTGGATGCCTGCAGGAAGGCGGCGAAGATGATGAACAGGATGATATAGGTCGACGATACCGCGGTGGTCGGCCCGAGGATGCCCGCATCGGTATACACCTGGCTGAAGAAACGGCCTACCGATAGCCCCGGGTAGCCCAGGAAGCCGGGCAGATAGGGGCCGGCGAAGACGTACAGCAGGAACACGAACGAGATGATCACCAGCGCCAGGCCGGCCACGCGACGCGTCAGCTCGAGGATCAGCAGTGACCCGGCGATGGCGGCATAGGAGATGCCCATCGGCGCGAACGTGGTGCCGGTGGACATGCGCAGAGGGGTATTGTAGATCACCAGGAAATAACCGGCACTGGCCAGGGCACAGACCATCAGCACCAGGTCGGGCAGGCTCAACCGCTCACGGGTCTGACGATAGCACCAGGACAGCACGACAGCGGCTGTCGTGGCGGCGATCAGCGGCAGGCCGAAGTGCCAGGCCTCGATATGCGGTTCGATACGCATGGCGCCGCCACTGATGGTGCGCCACATCAGTATGACTTGTACCAGGGCATAAGCGGCGGGCACGAACAGGGCCGTGCTCAGATAGCGCAGCCACGGGGCCGCCGGCGTGTCACTCTCGGAGACGAAACGTGCTCCGGTGTAGAAACCGTAACCGAGAATCAGCGCCCCGCAGATATGGATGATGCGAAACGACCAGGTCTCCAGTGGATAGATGTTCAGCGAGAACAGGTGAAAGGAGGAATAGAGAATGGCCAAGGTGCCGAACAGCCACCACAGCCAGCCGCTGAAAAGCCGGCGATTGCCTTCGACCACTTCTTCATCGACACCCTGGGCAATGGTCTCGGGTGCCGTGTCGAGCGCAGCGTCGACTTGCGCTTCGGGTCGTTTATCGGAGGTGTTGCTCATGGGAAGTTACCCTTGAGAGTAAAGGGATAGGAGCCTAATCGAGGGCCGGTGCCTGTCCCTTATCAGGCACCGGTCCTCGTCATGGGGATGCTGAATGGCTTAGTGGATCTGCGCCGCGTCGATTTCGTAGCCGTTTTCGTTAAACCAGCGTGCGGCCCCCGGATGGAAGGGAATCACATGGTTGTGAACCACATTTTCCGGGATGGTAGTGGCGGCACTGCGATGAACCGAGCGCATCTTGTCGTTGTTTTCCATGGTGATGCGGGTGGCTTCGTAGACGAGGTCTTCCGGCAGGTCGCAGCCAGCGATGGCGAAGTTCCACATCGAGACAGCGCGCGCGTCTTCTTCAAGAGTCGTGTAGGTGCTGGCCGGGATCATGAATTCGGAGACCGGGAATGCCTTGATGGCCGCGGCCTGCTCTTCCTCGGTGAACTCGATGATGTTGACGTCGGTCTGCACCTCGAGCTGGCTGACGGCCGGGATCGGGATGCCGGCAGCGAAGGCGATGACGTCGAGCAGACCGTCCTGGAGCTGGCCTCCGAGGTCGGTCCAGCCGCCGTTGCGTCGTTCGAAGTTGACCCCGAGTTCGGCAAGAATGGCCGGGAAGTAGGTGTCGGAGGTGGAACCGGCCGGTCCGAAACCGATACGTGCGCCATCGGGAATCTCGGAGATGGACGTGATGCCCGAGTCGGTCAGGGCGGAGATCGAGAACGGTGTCTCGTACATCGGGAACATGGCACAGACGTTATCCATCACCACGCCTGGGGCCAGCGGACTGTTTCCGCTCATGGCATCGGCGGCCGGCCCCATGGTGGTCATGCCGAAGGCGATGTCGCCACTATGTACCAGTGCCAGGTTCTGGGTCGGTCCACCGGTTACCTCGCCGCCGCCGGACAGGCCGAGTTCGTCGGCGATCAGGTTGGCCCAGCCGGAACCGTATACGAAGTAGGTGCCTCCTTGGCTGGCGGTACCCATGGTGAAGCTCTGTGGCCACTCGGAGCGGTCGGCGTGAGCGGTAGAGGCCAGTAGAAGGCCACCGATGCAAGCGCTCGTGGCCAGGGTGGTGGCGACGCGCGACAAGGGGAAGCTGCGATGGTTAGCTGACATGCGATACCCTCTTCGTTCTTTATCGTTGGGTGGATGATGCATAGCACTTCTCTAGCAGCAACGACTGTGCCGTCCTTGAAAAAATCATTGTGGTTCAATTAATTAAGGAAACCTCTTTCCACTAAGGTCGAAGAACAAAAGAAAGGGGATGTCTGGAAGTTCGCACCCCTGGCCTTGTCTGCTGTGCGGATTTCCGCACATAAAAGCAGGCCCCGCAGCGGTGTAAGCGCTGCGGGGCCTTGTGCTGGGACTTGCTTGAGCTAGCTGCGCGGGATTATTCGCGTGAGCCAGACCCTTTGGGGTCGAGGATCTTCACCTTCTGCACCTCGTCGCGCTGCTGCTCCTCACGGGGACGGTTGACCCGGGTTTCCAGCTCGGCAGCCGCGCCATCCTCGATGGGGAGCTGTTCGAAGAAGTCGCAGTTGACGCAGTCGCGGTAGCGAATGCCGTACTGCTCCCAGGTGCGGACGCGGTCCATGGCGGCGCAACGTGGGCAGATGGCGCCGGCGATAAAACGTTTTTGCACTGCCATCGGAGTCTCCTCGTCACTCAAGCGGCACGAATGCCGCTATGGCGCAACAGCGGTTCGACACTGGGTTCACGGCCGCGGAAGGCGCGGAATGTCTCGGCGGCATCGCGGGCTCCCCCCTTTTCGAGGATCTCGCGGCGGAAGCGAGCCCCCGTCTCGCGATCGAAGATCCCGGCTTCCTCGAACGCACTGTACGCATCGGCGGACAGCACCTCGGCCCACTTGTAGCTGTAGTAGCCCGCGGCGTAGCCACCGGCAAAGATATGGCTGAAGCCGTTCTGGAAGCGGTTGAAGCTGGCCCTGGGCACCACCGAGACGGCATCGCGCACCGCATCGAGCAGCGCCTGGACGTCGGCAGCCTTTGGCGCGGCCAGCTCATGGTGCAAGCGGAAGTCGAACAGCGAGAATTCCAGCTGGCGAACCATGCCCATGGCCGACTGGAAGTTCTTGGCCGCCTGCAACCGCTCGAGCAGCTCGCCGGGCAGCTTGGCGTCGGTATCCACATGACCGGCGATCATGTCCAGGCCCTCGCGTTCCCAGCAGAAATTCTCCATGAACTGGCTGGGCAGCTCCACGGCATCCCAGGCCACGCCGTTGATGCCCGAGACATCGGCGACTTCCTGCTTGGTCAGCATATGGTGCAGGCCATGGCCGAACTCGTGGAACAGGGTGGTAACCTCGTCGTGGGTCAGCAGCGCCGGCTTGTCGCCTACCGGGCGGGTGAAGTTGCAGGTCAGATAGGCGACCGGCAACTGGATATGCCCGTCCTCGTGGGCGCGCCGTACCCGGCATTCGTCCATCCAGGCGCCGCCACGCTTGCCCTCGCGGGCATAGAGGTCGAGATAGAAACCGGCGATCGGCTCGCCGTGCTCGATGATGCGAAAGAAACGCACGTCCGGGTGATAGCGCGGCGCGCTGTCGTCTTCCTCGAATTGCACGCCGTAGAGCGTCTCGACGACCCGAAACAGGCCATCGATGACCCGGGGAGCCGGAAAATAGGGGCGCAACTGCTCCTGGGAGATCGCGTAGCGGGCCTCGCGCAGCTTCTCGCTGGCATAGCCGATATCCCAGGGCTCGAGATCGGTGAGGCCGAGTTCGTCGCGGGCGTAGGCTTCGAGCTCGGCAAACTCGTCCTTGGCCTGGGGATAGGCGCGGCTGGCCAGGTCTTCGAGAAAATCGAGCACCTGGCGGGGCGACTCGGCCATCTTGGTGGCCAGGGAGTAGTCGGCGTATGTGGAGAAGCCCAGCAGTTCGGCCAGCTCGTGGCGCAGTCGCAGGGTTTCCTCGATGATTGGTGCGTTGTCGTACTCCCCGGCATTGGGCCCTTGGTCGGAGGCACGGGTGATGAAGGCGGTGTATACCTCGCGACGCAGCTCGCGGTCATGGGCGAAGCTCACCACCGGGAAGAAACTGGGGAAGTCGAGGGTGATGCGATAGCCCTCGACGCCCTTGGCCTCGGCGTTGGCCTTGAGCGTGTCGAGCGCGCTCTGGGGCAGGCCGTCGAGCGCCTGGACATCGGCAATCTCCTTGTGCCAGGCCTGGGTCGCATCCAGCACGTGGTTGGAGAAGGTGTTGGCCAGTTCCGACAGGCGGGCCTGAATCTCGCCATAGCGCTGCTTCTTGTCGGCGGGCAGGTCGACACCGGCGAGGCGGAAATCGCGCAGGGTGTTGTCCACCGAGCGACACTGGGCCTCGTCGAGGCGGGTATAGGCCGGTGAGTCCCTGAGCGCCTGGTAGGCCCGGCACAGGCCTTCATGCTGGCCCAACCAGGTGCTGTATTCGGACAGCCTGCCCAGGCAGGCCTGGTAGGCTTCGCGCAACGGCTCGGAATTCATGGTGGCATTGAGGTGCGACACCGGTGACCAGGCCTGGGACAGGCGATCGTTCAAGGCCTCCAGCGGCGCGGCCAGGCTCTCCCAGCTCGGGGGAGCCTGGTTGGCGCGTTCGGCCAGGCGCTCGATGGCGGTTCGATTGTCCTCGATCAGGCGCTCGATGGCCGGTACCACCTGGTCGGGCTGAATGTCGCCAAAGGGTGGCAGGGTGTGGGTTTCGAGCAGTGGATTGCGGGACATACGAACCTCCGGAGTGAAATCTCATGCATAGATGCGGGCAGCGAGGCACGGTTTCAATGGAGACTCCCAACGCCGTCGGTGCTCGTGCCGTCAGGCTTGCGCCTTCGATGACTGGTCAGCCCCGCGTCGAGCGGCTACCCTCTGCTGCCGTCATCTCAAGGATCAATCCATATGACTGAAACACTGGAACGCTGGAGTTCACGACGGGCCTTTATCCTGGCGGTCACCGGCGCCGCGGTAGGGTTGGGCAATATCTGGCGCTTTCCCTACATGACCGGCGAGAACGGAGGCGCCGTCTTCCTGCTGCTGTATGTTGCCTTCGTGGTATCGCTCGGGCTACCGGTGATGATGGCGGAAATCATGATCGGCCGGGCCGGGCGACGCAGCCCGATGCAGTCGCTGGCCTACCTGGCACACCAGGCCGAGGCGTCGCCGCATTGGCGCTGGCTGGGAGTGTTCGGTGGCGTCACCGTGTTCTTCATCCTGTCGTTCTACTCGGTGGTGTCGGGTTGGTCGATCGAGTTCCTGATCGAAGCCGTCAACGGTGACTTCGTCGGACTGGGGCCGGCGGAGATCGGCGCCAACTTCGACGCGTTCCTCGCCGATCCGCTGCGCATGACCTTCAATCACACCCTATTCCTGCTGTTGACCATGTCGGTAGTCGCAGCTGGGGTCGCCGGCGGACTGGAAAAGCTCAATAACCTGATGATGCCGCTGCTGTACGTGTTACTGGTGGTACTGGTGATCTATGCGGCATCCACCGACGGCTTCGGACAGGCGCTGACCTGGTTGCTGCGCCCGGACCTCTCGGCGCTCAGTGTGGGGGTGGTGCTCAATGCCTTGGGCCATGCCTTCTTCACCCTGGCGGTGGGCGCTTGCGCCCTGATGGCCTATGGTGCCTACATGCCCGACCACCAGAGTCTGCCGCGCGCCGTCGGGGCGGTGGCGGTGCTCGATGTGGCGGTGGCGCTGCTGGCCGGAGTCGCCATCTTCTCGGTGGTCTTCTCTCAAGGCATGGACCCCGGAGAAGGCCCGGGGCTGATGTTCGTGACCCTGCCGATCGCCTTTGCCGAACTCCCCTGGGGCTCGTTATGGTTGGGAATCTTCTTCCTGCTACTGCTGCTGGCCACCTGGACCTCGTCGATCAATCTTGCCGAGCCGATGGTCGCCACCCTGCAGGGCATGGGGTTGCGCCGTAGTCGGGCCACGGCGCTCGTCGCCGTAGCGGTGTGGCTGGCGGGGCTGCTGTCGGTGCTGTCGTTCTCGACCATGGCCGAGGTGGACTGGCTGGCCGGCATGAACTTCTTCGAATTGGTGACCACGGTGCCCACCGATGTCTTTCTGCCCATCGGTGGCTTGCTGATCGCGATCTTCGCCGCCTGGGTGATGCCGCGCAGCACGGCACTGCGGGCGCTGGATGCCGGACCTAACGGGTTTCGTGTGTGGCAAGCCCTGTTGCGCTACGTGTCGATTCCCTTGACGCTGATCGTGCTGTTGTCCGGGCTGATATGACAAAGTCGAGTTGAGGGGACGCCCAGGTTCCTTCTTCCAGGAGGCGTATATGAATATTCGAACCTTTCAGGGCATCACGCCGCGTTTCGGCGCACGGGTCTACATCGACCCGGCCGGCATGGTGCTGGGCGATGTGGTGCTGGGCGATGATTGCTCGGTATGGCCGATGGCCGTCATTCGCGGCGATATGCACCGGATCCGTATCGGCGCCAGGACCAGCGTGCAGGACGGCAGCGTGCTGCACATCACGCATGCCAGCGATTTCAATCCCGGTGGTCACCCGCTGACCGTCGGTGATGACGTGACCATCGGCCACAAGGTGATATTGCATGGCTGCACGATCGGCAACCGGGTACTGGTCGGCATGGGGGCCATCGTCATGGATGGGGCGGTGGTCGAGGATGAGGTCATCATCGCCGCCGGTGCGGTGGTCACGCCGGGTAAGCACCTGGCCAGCGGCCATGTCTATGCCGGCAATCCGGCCAAGGCACTGCGGCCGCTCAAGGCGCCTGAGCGCGAATTCTTCCCTTATACTGCCGGCAACTACGTCAAGCTGAAAGACCAGTATCTCGCCGATGGGCAGGCAGACCAGCACTCCGCCTGAACCTGTCGCCATTTGGCAACTGTTTGTTTTTTCAGGCCATGCTGCGCATAATCTGGATTTTCATCCAGTATTTGACGAGTTCTTGCATGGCCGATTTTCGTACTCACCTCAGCGTCGCCGTGGCCGGCGGCGCACTGCTTGGCCTCGGTGGCTGGCACGCCACCCAGTTGTCGGCTGCCGAAGCCTCGTCCCTCGCCGTGTCGACCGCCTTCGGCGGGATACTGCCGGATATCGACTCCGACCAGTCCCATGCCATCCGCCTGATCTTCACGCTGTTTGCCGTGCTGGCGGTGGTGGGCGGCGCGCTGTGGTTGCAGGGGCGGCTCAGCCCCGGAGCCATCGTCCTCGCTTGTGGCGGGCTGTATATCGGCGTGCGCTATGCATTGAGCGCGGTATTCAAGCGCTTCTCCGTGCATCGCGGTATCTGGCATTCGCTGCTGGCATCGTTGTTGTGCGGGCTGACGACCACGGTGGCCAGTTATCAGTGGCTTTCGCAGAGTGCCTGGATGGCGTGGGCCCAGGGGCTGGCGCTGGTCGTGGGCACGCTGATTCATCTGCTGCTCGACGAGTTTTACAGCGTCGACTTGGTGGGCACGCGCATCAAGCGTTCCTTCGGCACGGCGTTCAAGCTGTTCGACTATCGCGAGCCGGGTAACTCGGTACTGATGCTGGTACTCACCGCCGCCCTGGTGCCGTGGCTGCCGCCTTGGCAGGCACTGCTCGAGCTGCTGGCTCAGGGCGCCGTCTGGCGGTAATCCTCGGCCTTGAGGCTGTATTTCCTGAGCTTGTCGTAGAGCGTCTTGCGCGGCAGCCCCAGATGCTCGCAGACCGCGGGAATGCGGCCACGATGGCTGGCCAGCGACTGGCTGATCAGGCTCTTCTCGAACAGCTCCACCTGCTGCGGCAACGCCATATCGCCGGGCCCCGGTTCGGCGCCATCGAGCAGGGCGTCGAGCCGGTAGTCGTGGGCCGTGCCCAGCAGGACGTAGCGTTCGGCAAGGTTGCGCAACTCGCGCACATTGCCCGGCCAGTCGTGGGCCATCAGCGTCGAGATGCCGCCGGCATCCAGCGATGGAGCCTCGAGGCCGCTGCGGTTGGCGGCGACCACTGCGAAATGCTGGAACAGCAGCGGGATGTCTTCGCGACGCTCGCGCAGTGCCGGGATCGGCAGCGTCACCACGTTGAGTCGGTAGTAGAGGTCCTCGCGAAACCGGCCTTCCTCGGCGGCGGCCTTGAGATCGACCTTGGTGGCGGCGATCACGCGGATATCGAGAGGGGTCGGGACATTGGCGCCCAGGCGTTCGACACAGCGCTCCTGCAATACTCTCAACAGCTTGACCTGCAGGGCGAGTGGCATCGATTCGATCTCGTCGAGAAATACCGTGCCGCCGTTGGCGTGTTCGAACTTGCCGATGCGTCGCTCCACGGCGCCGGTAAAGGCGCCTTTCTCATGGCCGAACAGCTCGGACTCGATGATGGATTCCGGCACCGCGCCGCAGTTGATGGCGACGAACGGCTGGCCGCCGCGTGCGCTGCGCTCGTGCAGGGAGCGGGCGACCAGGTCCTTGCCGGTACCGGTTTCGCCGAATAGCAGGACATCGGCTTCGACCTGGCTGATGCGCTGTACCATCGAGGCCAGGCGCTGCATGATCGGGGTGCGTCCCACCAGGCGCGGTCCCGGCGCCGACTGCTGGGCCTCGAGCTCGGCCTTGAGCTGGCGGTTTTCCAGACTCAGGCGGCGTTTCTCGATGCCGCGGCGGACCATTTCCACCAACCGTTCGCCGGCGAACGGCTTTTCCAGGAAGTCCCAGGCGCCCTCACGCATGGCCTCCACCGCGGTGGAGATGTCGCCATGCCCGGTGATCAGGATCACCGGCAGGTCCGGGTCACGGCGCCGGACTTCGCGCAGCAAGCTCATGCCATCCATGCCGGGCATGCGGATATCGCTTACCAGGACACCGGGAAAGTCCGCGGTGAGACGTTCGAGCCCGGCTTCGGCACTGGCCAGGGTTTGGGGCGCATAGCCCGCCAGCTCGAGGGTCTGGCTGGCAGTGATGCGCAAATGCTCCTCGTCGTCGATGATCAGCACCGGGCTGGCCGTGTCGTCATGCATGGGAACTGGGCTCCTGAGAGTCGTGGGGAAGGGAGTTTACGACAGAGTCGCCGCTGGTAGGCAGCGTGATGAGGAAGCGGGCGCCGCCACCGGCTTGATTGCTGGCCTCGAGGCGTCCTCCCATGTCGTCGATGATGCGTGACGAGATCGACAACCCCAGGCCCAGACCGCTGCCCGTCGACTTGGTGGTGAAGAAGGGTTCGAACACGCGATTCAGGTGTTCGTCGGCGATGCCTGGGCCGTTGTCCGCCACCGTGATGTGCACCTCGCTGCCGCGTGGCTCGATGCCCAGGACAAGCCGCGGCGAAGGGGTCTCGGCCATGGCTTGCAGGGCATTGCCGATCAGGTTGACCAACACCTGCTCGAGGCGGACCAGATCCGCGCGTACCCAGGTTTCCTGGGCAGGCCAGTGGCGGACGATCTCGACCCCCGCCGAACTCAGGCGCGCCTGATAGAGGCGCAGGGCATAGTCGAAGCAGGCCGGCACCGAGACTGCGGTCAGGGTGTCGCCGCTCTTGCGGGAAAACTGCTTGAGCTGGGCACTGATCTTGGCCATGCGTGCGGTCAGCTCGACGATCTGCTCGAGATTGGCGTCAGCGGTGTCCAGGCGTTGGCGGGCCAGGAAGGTGCGCGCGTTCTCGGCATAGGCGCGAATCGCCGCCAAGGGCTGGTTGAGCTCGTGATTGATGCCGGCGGCCAGTTGGCCGAGCACCGCCAACTTGGCTGCCTGGATCAGTTCGTCACGGGTCTGGCGCAGGTTGGCCTCGGCGCGCCGGCGCTCCTCGATCTCCGCCGACAGGCGGCGGTTGGAGTCGACCAGATCGCGTGTGCGCCGTTCGACGTTGCGCTCCAGTTCATCACGCGCCCGGGCCAGCGTCTGGCGCTCGCGTTCGGCGAACAGCTCACGCTCGCGGCGCAGCCGCCGGCGCTGCCAGCCGAAGCCGCCGGCGAAGACCACCACTCCATAGAAACCGCCGGCCAGCAGGGCGGCTTGCCACTGGGCGCGTTGGACCGGGAGTTGGGGCTTGAGAATGTGCATGTCCCAGCCGAATTCAGGCAGGGGGCGGGTCAGCAGCAGATATTCTTGCCCTGTCAGTGGGCCGCGAGAAAACCCCACCAGCTGGCTCTGGTCGCGGAGTGGCGCGAGCATTTCGATTCCCGAGGAGGGCAGGGGTTCGTCGGCATAGCGGCGGGTGGCGAGCAGGGCATCGCGCTCATCGGGGGAAAGCGGATGGAGCGCCGTCATGCGCAACTCGGGATGAC
Organism: Litchfieldella rifensis; assembly: GCF_042646605.1. Taxonomy (NCBI): domain Bacteria; kingdom Pseudomonadati; phylum Pseudomonadota; class Gammaproteobacteria; order Oceanospirillales; family Halomonadaceae; genus Litchfieldella; species Litchfieldella rifensis. The sequence continues at coordinate 23,636 of NZ_JBHRUG010000047.1, forward strand.
TGGCCATGAAGATGATGTCGTCCTGGTCGGTGACCAGCAGCTCGGCGCTCTGGCCGGCCCAGCTGTTTTCCACGGCGTCGAGCAGGACCTTGACGACCATCACGCCATCGGGATTGCTGTCGCCGTCGTCGAGTGTCACCGGCGCTGAGAAGTAGTAGCCACGCTCCAGCGATTGCACCCCGAGGCCATGGAAACGGCCTTCCCGGCCCGCGATGGCGTCCTGGTAGTAGCTGCGGAAGGCATAGTTCTGCCCGATGAAGGTATTGGGCAGATGCCAGTTGCTGGCGGCCAGGGTATTGGCATAGCGGTCGAGCAGATAGATGTCGGAGACATCGGCGGTTGCACGAAAGTGATCCAGCAGCAGGTTGACCGGCATCGCGTTCTGCTGATCGGGGGCGGCCAGAAAGCGCTTCACGAGTTCTCGGGAAGCCAGCAGTTCGGGCAGGTAGTCGTGGCGCGACAGGTGTCCCTCGAGGCCGGCCGCGGACAGCCGCAGCTCGTTCTCGGCCTCGTCATGCAGGGTCTGCAAGGCTTGATCGCGGGCTACCTGTGCCGCTTGCCACACCACCAGAACGAATCCCAGCGGCACCAGCAACATTAGCCAAAGGCGCCATCGCCGTGACATGCCGTTGGATTTACCCGTTGGCACGGTCGGGCATGGCCTGGGCGCGGCGCAGGGCGCGTTGGGCTCGCGTTTCGGCACGCTCCATCTCCAGCAGTTCTTCTTCGACGAATACCAGGTGCTCGTGGGAGCGAGCGCGGGCATCCTCGGCACGGCCCTCGATAATGGCATCGAGCAGCGCACGGTGCTGTTCCATCAAGCGAGGGCGAGAGTCGGGCTTTTCGAACAGGTGGGTCAGGTTGTCGACGATACTCCGTTCCAGCAAGTGGAAGATACCGCGAATCGTGTGCAACAACAGGACATTGTGGGCAGATTCGGCAATGGCCAGGTGGAAGGCGGCATCGGCCTTGGCCTCCTGCGCCGGATCGCGGCCGGCGAAACAGGCTTCCAGCTCCTCAAAGCGTTCGACCAGCACTGCCTTGTCGGCCGGTGTGGAGCGCAGGGCCGCGTAATAAGCCGAGATGCCTTCCATGGCATCGCGGAACTCCAGCAGGTCGAGGTGGAATTCCTTGTGCCGGGGCAGCATGTCCAGCAACGGATCGTTGTAACGCGTATTGAGTTCTTCAGTCACATAGGTGCCACCGCCCTGGCGACTCGAGAGCAGGCCGCGGGCGGCGAGCTTCTGGATGGCTTCGCGCAGCGACGGTCGCGAAACGCCGAAGCGTTCGGATAGCTCGCGTTCCGGCGGCAATCGCTGACCGGGCTTGAGGCTACCCTCGAGAATCATCGCTTCGAGTCGCTCGGTGATGACATCGGCGATGCGCGGCTGTCGAACGGGTTGGTAGGCCATGTGTATCTCTCGTGAAAGCGGGGCGTCGGCGTTGCCAAGACGTAGCGGGGATTGTGACAAAAAACCTGTCGGGCGCCCAATGGGAATTGGTATTACCAAATTTAGGTTATCTCCTCCTCATGTACAATTCGCGTTCTTGGAAAATTGTTTTATTCTTTCAGTGGGTTAATGCTGAGCATTTGATGCTGCTACCAAAGTATAAGCCGTGTTGGCGAGAAAATATGCGCGACGCATTTGACACTCGATGGCGGGCCCTCCTAAGGTTCACCAACATTATCAGTAAATTGGTTTTACCAATTTACCAGGCTGATAAACAGCCTGGCGAGCGCCTCGCCCATGCGACAGGCGTCGGCTGTGAGGGAAAGGCGAGGAGACCCGAGAATGACACCAGTCAAGCTGTACCCCCCCAAACCGCAGAAGGCCTACGTTTTCGGAACCTGCCTGATCGACATGTTCTATCCGCAGGCCGGGCTCGACGGGATTCGGCTGCTCGAGCGTGAGGGGATCGAGGTGGTCTTTCCCGATGACCAGACCTGTTGCGGTCAGCCTGCCTATACGTCCGGCTATCATGACGAGGCGCGTGCCGTGGCCGAGGCCCAGCTCGACCTGTTCCCCGAGCCCTGGCCGATCGTCGTGCCATCCGGCTCCTGCGGCGGAATGATGCGTACCCATTATCCCCAGCTGTTCGCCGGGACCCCCCGCGAGGCTCAGGCCAAGGAGGTGGCGGAACGGGTCTTCGAGTTGACCGAGTTTCTGGTGCATGTCTGTCATGTCCAGCTCACCGACAAGGGACCGTCACAGCGCGTTGCCATGCATACGTCATGCAGCGCGCGTCGTGAGATGGGGCTGGCCGGTACCGGTCCCATGCTGCTCGCTCAACTCGACAAGGTGGAACTGGTGGAGCAGGCCCGTGCCGAGGAGTGCTGCGGTTTCGGTGGGACCTTTGCGGTACGTCATCCGGAAGTCTCGGCGGCCATGGTCGAGGACAAGACCCTGGCCATCGAGGCCAGTGGAGCCGAGCATTTCGTCACTTCCGATTGCGGTTGTCTGATGAACATCGCCGGCCGCTTCGAGCATCAGAAGAAAGCGATGCAAGGTGAGCATATCGCGTCATTCCTGTGGCGGAGGTCCTCATGAGCGTGCAGCCCTTCACCCCCCAGACCTTTACTCCCGAGGCTTTCCACCGCCAGGCGCACGACGCCCTCGGCGACCCGCAGATTCGCCATAATTTCCGCAAGGCCATGGATGGCTTGATGGCCAAGCGTCGCGAGGTGTTCAGCGACTGGGATCTGGAAGCTCTGCGCGAACTCGGCGCCAATATCCGCTTGCGTGCGCTGGCCAGGCTGCCCGACCTGCTCGAGCAACTGGAAGCCAACTGCCAGGCCAATGGCATCCGGGTGCACTGGGCGGAGGATGGCGAGCAGGCCTGTCGCATCATTCGCGAGCTGTGCGAGGCGCGCGGCGCCAAGTCCGTCATCAAGGGCAAGTCGATGGTCTCCGAGGAGATGCATCTCAACGCCTATCTGGAAGCGGCGGGTATCGAGGCGCTGGAATCGGATCTTGGCGAATACCTGGTGCAACTCAATGAGCAGACGCCGTCGCACATCATCATGCCGGCGATCCACCTCAATACCGACGAGATCTCCGAGATCCTGCACGACAAGACGGGCACCGAGCGGACCCGCGATGTCGACACCATGACCGCTGCGGCGCGAGCCCAATTGCGTGAGCGCTTCATGGCCGCCGATGTCGGGGTCTCCGGGGTCAACTTCGCGGTGGCCGAGACCGGCACCCTGTGCCTGGTGGAAAATGAGGGCAATGGCCGCATGACCACCACGGTGCCACCGGTGCACATCGCCGTGACCGGGATCGAGAAGGTCGTCGAGCAACTGCGTGACGTGCCGCCCCTATACGCCCTGCTGACGCGCTCGGCTACCGGCCAGCATGTCACCACCTACTTCAACATGATCAGTTCGCCGCGGAAGCCTGGTGAACATGATGGCCCCGAGGAAATTCACCTGGTGCTGGTCGACAACGGGCGCTCCAGCATCTACCAGGACGACGAGTTGCTCGACACCCTGCGCTGTATTCGCTGCGGGGCGTGCATGAATCACTGTCCGGTGTACACCCGGGTTGGCGGCCACACCTATGGCACCACCTATCCCGGCCCCATCGGCAAGATCCTGATGCCGCACATGCTGGGGCTGGAAGCGACCAGGGATCTGCCCTCGGCCTCGAGCCTGTGCGGTGCCTGCGGGGAAGTCTGTCCGGTGAAGATTCCGATTCCCGACCTGCTGGTGCGCCTGCGCAAGGAGGCCGTCGGCGAGGGGCGTGGCAACGTGCCCGGCGCCGGCGTCAAGCGTAACCGCAGGGAGGTGCTGGCCTGGAAGGGCTGGCAATGGCTGGCCACGCATCCGTCGGTGTGGCGAGGCAGTGCTTTCGTCGCCGGCAAGCTGCGTGCCCTGACGCCAGCGAGACTCGGCCCCTGGACCGACCATCGCAGCTCCCCCAGGCCGGCCAAGACCTCGCTGCATGCCCTGGTCAAGCAGTATCGTCGGCAGGAGGGGCCGCGATGAGTGCACGCGACAACATCCTCCGGCGTCTGCGCGAGCGTACCGATGGTGCCCTGACGGCGCCCGGGAGCGATTTCAGCGTGGTCACCAACCGTGGCTGGAGTCAGACCGAGCGCCTCGAGCGCTTCGAGCGGCTGATCACCTCGGTGCATGGCGAGGTGATCCACACGACCAGTGACAACTGGGGTGCCAGGCTGGCCGACGTCGTGACGACCAAGTCGATCAAGCGCCTGGCACTGGGGCGCGAACACCCCGTCGCAGTGGGGGCGCGTGCTGCCCTGGCGGGACTCGATGTCGAGCTGGTCGATGCCGATCGCGATATCGAGTCCTGGAAGCGCGAGCAGTTCGAAAGCGTCGATGCCGGCCTGACCTCGACGCGTGGCGCGATTGCCGAGACCGGCAGCCTGTGGCTATGGCCGACCCCGGACGAGCCCCGCCTGATCAGCCTGGTGCCGCCGATTCATATTGCCGTGCTGGATGCCGATACCCTCGAGGATACCTTTTTCGATGTGGTCGAGACCCATGGCTGGGCGGGGGGCATGCCGACCAATGCGTTGCTGGTCTCCGGCCCCAGCAAGACCGCCGACATCGAGCAGACGCTGGCCTATGGGGTGCACGGCCCCCGGGAATTGGTGGTGCTGGTTCGGCATGCCCAGGAGACTGCATGAGCGCACACGGCAATCCGCAGGCTTATCAAGAGCTGAAGGCTGCATTGGCTGCGGAGATCCCTGGCGAGCGGCTGATCGACGATCCGCTCAGGACACTGGCTTATGGCAGCGATGCCAGCTTCTATCGGCTGATCCCGCAGCTGGTCGTGCGGGTCGAAAGCGAAGCCGAGCTGATCCGGGTGCTGGCCGAGTGCCATTCCCGCCGTCTGCCGGTGACCTTTCGTGCCGCCGGGACCTCGCTGTCGGGGCAGGCGGTTACCGACTCGGTGCTGATCCTGCTGGGGCGTGCCTGGCGTGGCCACGAGATTCTCGACCACGGCGCGGCGATCAGGCTGCAGCCCGGGGTGATCGGCGCCCGTGCCAATCAGCTGCTGGCGCCCTTTCGGCGTAAGATCGGCCCCGACCCGGCGTCGCTCAATAGCTGCATGATCGGTGGGATCGCCGCCAATAACGCCTCGGGCATGTGCTGTGGCACGGCCCAGAACAGTTACCGTACGCTGCGTGATATCCGCGTGATTCTCGCCGACGGTACGCTGCTGGATACCGTCGACGCCGACAGTCGTGAGGCCTTTCGTCACTCGCATGCCGCCTTGCTGGGTGAGCTCGAACGGCTGTCGCGTGAAACCCTGGCCGACACCGCTCTCGCCGACAAGATCCGCCACAAGTACCGGCTCAAGAACACCACCGGCTATGCCCTGAACAGCCTGGTCGACTTCACCGACGGCATCGAGATCCTCAAGCATCTGATGATCGGCTCCGAGGGGACGCTTGGCTTTATCAGCTCGATCACCTATGACACCGTGGTTGATGAGCCTGAAAAGGCGGCGGCACTGGCGATCTTTCCTGACATGGCCACCACCTGCCGGGCGACCATTGCCCTGAAGCAGACCCCGGTCTCGGCGGTGGAGTTGATGGACCGCGCCGCCCTGCGCTCGGTGCAGGACAAGCCAGGGATGCCCGAGTTCCTGGGGGCGCTTCCCGACGGGGTGGCGGCACTCTTGATCGACGTGCGCGGCAATGACGAAGCGGTGCTTGAATCCCGCGAGGCGCAAGTACATGCCGCTTTGGAAGGCCTCAAGACCCTGGAGCCATTAACCTTCATGCGCGATTCGGTGACCTACGAGCGGTACTGGAAGATCCGCAAGGGGCTGTTCCCGGCAGTGGGCGCAGTGCGCGAGACCGGTACTACCGTGGTGATCGAAGACGTGGCCTTCCCCGTCGAACGCCTCGACGAAGGCGTGCTGGCGCTCGGCGAGGTGTTCCATCGGCATGGCTATCGGGACGCTATCCTGTTCGGTCATGCCCTGGAGGGGAATCTGCACTTCGTCTTCCCGCAGGGCTTCGAGAAGCCTGGGGAGGTCGAGCGCTATCAGGCGCTGATGGACGAGGTCGCCCACCTGGTGGGGGGCGAATACGGCGGCTCGCTCAAGGCTGAGCATGGCACCGGGCGCAACATGGCGCCCTATGTGGAGCTCGAATGGGGCGCCGATGCCTATGCCCTGATGTGGCGGATCAAGGCGCTGTTCGATCCCGCCAACCTGCTCAACCCCGAGGTGATCCTGAGCCGCAACCCGACCCTGCACCTCGAGAACCTCAAGCCCTTGCCGGCCGCCGATCCCATCGTCGACAAATGCATCGAGTGCGGCTTCTGCGAACCGGTATGTCCGTCGAAGGACCTGACTCTCACGCCGCGGCAGCGCATCGTCATTCGTCGCGAATTGGCCAGGCTCGAGGCGTTGGGTGAGCGAGCCAGCAACGACGACAAGGCGCGTATCGAGCGGCTATGGCAGGACTACCGCTATCAAGGCGACGAGACCTGTGCCGCCATTGGCCTGTGTGCTACGCAGTGCCCGGTGGACATCAATACCGGCGACCTGATTCGTAACCTGCGCCACGAGCGTAATATCGGCAAGGCCGGTGTGGCGCGCACGATCGGCCGTCATTTTTCCGGGGCTACGCGCCTCGGGCGGGGTGTGCTCAATGTGGCGGCTATCGGCCAAGCGGTGCTTGGTGACAAGGGGATGACCAAAGTCAGTCGTGGCTTGCGCAATTTCAGTGGCGGGCGTCTACCGCAATGGCTGCCGAGTATGCCCAGGGCGGCCTCGATCAAGGTGCTGAGCAGGCCCGTCGGTAGCGGCGACGTCGCGCGCGACAAGGTGGTCTATCTACCTTCCTGCGCGACCCGGGTATTCGGGGCCGGTCGCGATGACCAGGAGTCGCGGTCGGTGATGGAGCTGACGCTGGCGCTGCTCGACAAGGCCGGATACGAGGTCATCATTCCGGCCATGCCGGGGCATCTGTGCTGTGGCATGGCATTCCAGTCCAAGGGGCAGTTCACCGAGGCCGAACACAAGGCGAGGGAGCTCAATCGTGAATTGCTGGCAGCCAGCCAGAACGGTCGCTATCCAGTGCTCAGCGATACCAGTCCCTGCACCCTGCAGATGCGGGCCACCCTGGACAAACGCTTGATGCTGCTGGAACCGGTGGCCTTTGCCCACGACTACCTGCTGCCACGATTGGAGATTACACCAACGACCGAACGCATCGCTGTACATGTCACTTGTTCAAGTGCGCGCATGGGACTGGCCGACAAGTTCGTCGCCCTGGCCAAGGCCTGTGCCAAGGATGTCGTGGTACCGGCGGAGATTGATTGTTGCGGCTTCGCCGGTGACAAGGGGTTTGCGACCCCGGAACTCAATGCCTCGGCCCTGCATGGCCTGGCCGACCAGGTGAAGGACTGTGCGGCTGGCTACTCCAACTCACGCACCTGCGAGATTGGCCTTAGTCAGCATGGTGGCATTCCCTATCGCTCGATCCTGTCGCTGGTCGATCGGGTCAGCCGACCGAAGACTGCCGTGGCGCCTGGCCAGGCGCCGGCATAGGGAGGAGGCAGGATACGCCCTGACCGGCTTTTCATGACAGAGGCGTGAAAAACCCCTTGCAGGCGGCGTCGGAACGCCGTAGAGTACGCATCCGCTGCCGACGACGGGCATACGTCGCGGGCGGTGGAGGGTGGTGGAAGCGCTTGTTTCTGTTGAGATTTTCGAGATCGCTGTGGCGATTGCGGCTTGACAGCGGCGCGGGCATTCGCGAGAATGCGGCCCCACTCGCTCGGCGGCCCTCGGGCCGTGCGCCAGGCGTCGACTGACGGGCTGGCGGCACGCGAAACGCCTTGACAGCGCGCGCCGAGTCAGTAGAATACGCCTTCCTCGCAGGGCGCTGGTGAGCCACCCGGTGGCACGACAGCGAAGCGAGACGCTCCCCTCTTTAGCCGAGGCCGGAGCCGCTCTTTAACAATCGATCAGGTAATTCATGTGGGCGCTTGTCGGTGAAGGGGTGAGCAGTCACCAAGACCTTCAAGGCAAGCGACTCGTCA